>CANSYK010000003.1 GCA_947651225.1 uncultured bacterium
TATTTCAAGGCTTTGTGGTACTTTTTATACTATTAGACTGTCAAACTCCCGTGTTCCACCCTTCCTATACTTTCATCATTTATAAGAAACTATCAGATAACAATCTATTGTCGGCTCTGCTTGGATATACTTTAGCCATTTTATCATAACTCCTGTAAAAAATCTATATTAAATTACGAAGTTGGTTACTGTATTGACGAAACGGAAATTTTCGAATAGAATAAGGAATCGTGTAGTGACGGCAAGATCACACCCAAATACAAACGTCTGATTCGGAAATTCCTGGTTCAGGCAGAATGGAGGAAAATAATGGGCGTAACCTATGTAAAAGAAATCATGTCACCGGAAGAACTGCTGGAAAAATATCCGTTACCGGAAGCGCATAAAAAATTAAAAGCAGAAAGAGACAGTGAGATTGCAAAAGTCTTTACCGGTGAATCGGATAAATTTTTAGTCATTATCGGTCCCTGCTCTGCAGATAACGAAGATTCTGTCTGCGATTATCTAAACCGCTTAGTCAGCGTGCAGGAAAAAGTAAGGGACAGGATTATCATCATCCCAAGAATTTACACCAATAAACCAAGAACAACGGGTAAAGGATATAAAGGAATCATCCATCAGCCAAACCCGGAAAAAGCTCCCGATTTACTGGAAGGGCTGATTGCCATGAGAAAAATGCACCTGCGTGCAATCGCCGAAACACATCTTTTTGCGGCTGATGAAATGCTTTATCCTGAAAACTGGCCCTATGTTGCCGATTTTCTTTCCTATGTTGCTGTAGGTGCACGTTCTGTTGAAAACCAGCAGCACCGCCTTGTGGCCAGCGGAATCGACATTCCATGTGGTATGAAAAACCCAACCAGTGGAACACTTAGTATTATGTTGAATTCCTGCATTGCGGCTCAGGCAAAGCAAACTTTTATGTACCGCAAATGGGAAGTAAAAACCGACGGAAACCCACTGACACACACGATTCTTCGCGGCGCCGTTAATAAACGTGACCAATCACTTCCTAATTACCACTATGAAGATTTACAGCTTTTGTTAAAACTCTATGAGGAACATGATTTAAAAAATCCGGCGTGTATTGTAGACGCAAACCATGCAAACTCCAATAAATGTTACTACGAGCAGCCCCGCATTGTATCAGAAGTGCTTCATAGCCGCAGGCTTTCCAGAGAGATTAAAAACCTTGTCAAAGGTGTTATGGTGGAAAGCTATATTGAACCAGGAAACCAGAAAATCAGTGAGCATATTTATGGCAAATCGATCACCGACCCATGCCTGGGCTGGGAGGAAAGTGAACGCTTACTCTACAATATCGCAGAATCGCTTTAGGAAAGCAAGCTTTAGGAAAGCAAGCTTTAGGAAAGCAAGCTTTAGGAAAGCTGGAAAGAATGAGGAGAATTATGAATTTAGAACAAATCAGACAGAAGTTATCCAGATATCACCAAAAACATCTGTTAAACTATTTTGAGGATCTGACAGAAAAAGAACAGTTTCAGCTTTTACAGCAAATTGAGGAAACCGATTTTTCTGTTCTCACAAGTATTGCCAATGCAGCAGAAAAAGAAAAACGTGGAATCATCTCCCCTATTGAAGTAATGCAGATAAGTGAAATCCGAAAGAACCAGAAAACCTTTACAGAAGCCGGAACAGAGTGTATCCGTGCTGGAAAGGTAGGCGCTGTCTTACTTGCAGGCGGCATGGGAACACGCCTTGGCTCAGATGCGCCAAAAGGAATGTATGATATTGGTATCACAAAGCCAGTTTATATTTTCCAGCGTATCATCGAAAATCTTTTTGAAGTAGTTGACGATACCAAAGCCTGGATTCACCTTTTTATTATGACAAGTGAAAAAAATCACGATATGACAGTTTCTTTCTTCAGGGAAAAACAGTACTTTGGCTATAGCGAAGCGCATGTCCATTTCTTTAAACAGGATATGGCGCCTGCCGCAGATTATAAGGGAAATATTTATCTTGAAGAAAAAGGGAAACTTGCCACTTCCCCAAATGGAAACGGCGGCTGGTATACTTCCCTGGCAAATGCCGGTCTCACTGATTTTATGAAACAGGAAGGAATCGAATGGCTTAATGTCTTTGCTGTTGACAATGTATTACAAAAAATTGCAGATCCCTGCTTTATCGGCGCTACTCTTGCAAAAAACTGCGAAGTCAGCGCAAAGGTTGTGAAAAAAAATCATCCTGACGAAAAGGTCGGCGTAATCTGCCTGGAAGATGGACATCCTTCCATTGTAGAATACTATGAGTTAACGGATATGCTCCGCAATACGCTGACACAAAACGGAGAGCCGGCTTATAATTTTGGCGTTATCTTAAACTATCTGTTCCAGGTAAATGCCCTGGAAAAAGCAGTCGGCCAAAAACTGCCGCTTCATGTTGTAGAAAAGAAAATACCACACTTAGATGAAAATGGAAATCTTTGTAAGCCGGAAGAACCAAATGGATATAAATTTGAAACATTAATTTTGGACTTTATCAAGCTTCTTTCTTCCTGCCTTCCATTTGAAGTGGAACGGGAAAAGGAATTTGCGCCAATCAAAAATAAGACAGGAATTGACTCTGTAGAAAGCGCACGCCGCCTTCTTGAAAAAAATGGTATTATCCTTTAAGTTTACTGTAAACAAATCTGGGACGCTAGAGCGTGTTTGAAAATTCATTCTTACAATTTTCAAACACGCTCTAGTATAATCCGATTTAATTACCTTATCTTTTGGTGAGTATGCTTTTTTGAGAGTGCAGGTGTAAAAACGTAGGCGCAGTGGGCTGCGCTGAGGATTTTACACTTGTGCTATCGGGAAAGCAGACCAGCAAAAGGTATGGTTAATTAAATTGGATTATACTAGTACTTTTTATGCGATAGGAAACTGCGTCGCAGCATAGTGGCCGCCACTATTTTTCCAGGTAATGCTCCTCAAAATATTCTTCTGTAATCATTTCCAAATACTCTATAGATTCTTCTTTATATTCCTTTAATAACATCGCACGGATATGCGCTGTTACTACCAGATCATTTTCACCCTCTGATACTCTGCTGTCTGACCAGTTCTCTACCATCGCATCTGTCAGGTTCTGGTCAAGCCATTCCATAATCTCTTTTGTCCGCTCTTCCTCCTTCGGAATCAACTCCTTTATTTTAGATGCTTTTACGACAGATACAACACCTGATATAAGAAATCCTGCAAATAATGCAGCAATAATCCAGAATACTACAACATTATATTGAATTGGAATGATTTCTGTCTTAGAAAGGATAAGATAAACTGCGCCAATCAGTCCAAAAATTACAAAAGTAATGCCAGAAAGCTTCATATCACGGTATTTATCAGCATATTTTATATATTCCTTTTTATTGGAAGTATATAATAAATCTACTGTGTCTTCCGCAATTTCATCCGCAAGCAAAACATTTTCGCCTTCAGTTTCTCCCAAAAAAGCGGTATCCGTTTCACCCTGTTCTGCTTCTACTGCAACATCAGCCTCAGATGTATCGCTCTCTTTTTCTTTTTCCTCTTCCTTTGCAAGAAGATAACCACGGAACAATCTTTCTGCCCTTTTTTCCATTGCCAGTGGGACAGTAATTCGGAATCTGCCTTCCTCATCCCTTTCTTTTGCTACTTCTTTTATCCCTGAATAAGACAAATATTCCATAACCTCATCTGCTGTCTTCTCATCACTTACTTCACAGACATCTACTGTCTCATCCACAGACCGTTCTACCAGTTCCGTTCCACAGTCCACACAAACCGTAACTCCTTTGCGGTACTCTATTTTACATTTTGGACACCACATGATAAATTTCCTCCTCATCTAAGTTGTCATACTGTTCCTGCTGTTCTTATCACACTTTGCTGCTGCCTCCTTGTTACAATAATATACTATCAGATTATGGAAATAGTGTAAAGCTTTTATTCCATCTGAAACTTTTCCTGACAATGATACTAAATAAAAGCTGCTGCTTTTGCAGCGCCAGACGGCATAGCCGGATGGTTTTTCAATTCTCTCTTTTTAAAGTTGCAACACATAGTAAAATATATTATAATTGCGCATGTACGCAAAGAATTGTCAACAATGAATCAATTCCTGACAACGTTATATCTGCCGCACACACAGATACAACCATTCCTTATATATCAAATTATGTGTGCAGAAATGAGGATAATCATGGCAAACAGCACCATTACAAATGAAATAAAAAAACGCAGGACTTTTGCAATTATCTCACATCCAGATGCCGGAAAAACAACTCTGACAGAAAAGTTTTTATTATACGGCGGAGCAATCAATACAGCAGGTTCTGTCAAAGGAAAAGCAAACTCAAAATATGCGGTTTCTGACTGGATGGAAATTGAAAAGGAACGTGGTATTTCTGTCACTTCTTCTGTTTTACAGTTTAACTATGAAGGGTTTTGTATTAATATTCTGGACACTCCGGGACATCAGGACTTTTCCGAAGATACGTACCGCACCCTGATGGCGGCAGACTCCGCTGTTATGGTAATTGATGCTTCCAAAGGCGTTGAAGCGCAGACCATTAAACTTTTTAAAGTCTGTGTAATGCGTCATATCCCAATTTTTACCTTCATTAATAAAATGGACCGTGACGCCAAAGATTCTTTTGAATTACTAGATGATATTGAATCTGTTCTTGGCATCCGTACCTGTCCCGTCAACTGGCCAATTGGTTCAGGAAAAAGCTTTAAAGGAATTTATGACCGCCGGGCAAAAACTGTCCGCACATTTCAATCTGTCTCAACAGGCGGTTCAAAATCAGCAGCAGAAACGGACTACGATATTACAGATTCCGCTTTAAAAGAACTTGCAACCGAAGAACTGTATAACCAACTGGTAGACGAAATTGAACTTCTTGACGGTGCCAGCGACCCACTTGATTTGGAAAAAGTGCAAAATGGAGAACTTTCTCCTGTATTTTTCGGCTCTGCACTCACCACGTTTGGTGTAGAAACCTTTTTAAAATATTTTCTGGAAATGACCTCTTCCCCGCTTCCAAGACTTTCCAATGAGGGGAAAATCGATCCACTGGAAAATGATTTTTCTGCCTTTGTCTTTAAAATTCAGGCAAATATGAATAAAGCCCATCGTGACAGAATTGCATTTATGCGTGTCTGTTCTGGTAAATTTGATGCAGACAAAGAAGTGTACCATGTCCAGAGCAAACGTAAGCTCAAACTTTCCCAGCCACAACAGATTATGGCACAGGAACGTCAGGTAATCTCTACAGCATATGCCGGAGATGTGATTGGCGTTTTTGACCCTGGTATCTTCTCCATTGGCGACACCGTTACACTTCCAGGCCGCCATTTTGAATACGAAGGCATTCCAACTTTTGCGCCAGAACACTTTTGTCGTGTTGTCCAGTTAAATTCCATGAAACGAAAACAATTTGTCAAGGGAATCACACAGATTGCGCAGGAAGGTGCCATTCAGATTTTTCAGGAATACACTGCTGGTATGTCCGAAATCATTGTTGGCGTGGTCGGCGTCTTACAATTTGATGTTTTGAAATATCGGCTGGAAAATGAATATGGCTGTGAAATCCGTTTGGAATCCCTTCCATATGGCTATATCCGCTGGGTAGGAGATCCTTCCACTGATGTCACAAAACTGAAACGCATGAATAATGTCAAAGCAGTAAAAGATATGAAAGGCAATCCACTCCTATTGTTTGTCAACGACTGGATGATTCGTATGGTACTTGAAGATAACGAAGGACTGGAGCTGCTGGAATTTAAGAAAAATTGATACAAAACGGTACAATCAAAGAAACAGATGATTCTGGATATATGGATTGTTTCTGAACAATTTCTTAAAAAGGTTTGAAGTTTATTCCTATTTCAAAAAAACTTCAAACCTTTTTCATGTGATAGGAGTTTTTCCTGGAATAATTTCCCCATGCACCAGAAGGATTCAACCCCTTTTACATCTGCTCCAAATAAGCTTCATACCCTATTAACTGCAGCTTTTCATCCTTTGCCATAACCTGATTTTTCAATGATTCCTTATAATCAGCCAATTTGGTACGCAGCTTTTTATCACTGATTGCAAGCATTTTTGCTGCCAAAATCGCAGCGTTTGCCGCACCGTCAATTGCCACTGTTGCTACCGGAATCCCAGAAGGCATCTGCACAATTGAATACAGGGAATCTACTCCCCCTAATGCCTTTGTATGAATTGGCACTCCAATAACAGGAAGTGGAAACATTGCCGCACACATACCTGGAAGGTGGGCAGCTCCGCCCGCTCCCGCAATAATCACTTCAATGCCGCGCTCTTCGGCACTTTTTGCATAATCCACAAAAATATCCGGCTCTCTATGTGCAGAAATAACCTCCATTTCATATGGAATCCCCAAATCTTCCAACATTTTTGCAGCCTTGCTCATAATTGGTAAATCGGAATCGCTACCCATTAAAATTCCTACTCTTGCCATTGTATTATAGTCCTCCTTTGAATTATTCAAATTTACTGTTAGAGCGTGTTTGAAAATTCATTCTCAAACACGCTCTAACAGCAGCCATTCCCTTTTTAGAACTGTGTATCAACAGCCTGCCTGTTGACCTACTCTGGAACTGATTCTAAAAGAAACTCTGCAAGTACAACATTACTAACATCAATCCCCTTGTCTGTCAGGTAAATTCTACCATGATTCTGGTCTTCTGCCAATAGGCAGTTTTCAAAAAGAAATGGCAAAATCTTCTGATAACATTTTTTAAATTCCAACCCAAACCGATTTTTATAATCTTGTAATGAAATTCCCTTTCTCATACGAAGCCCCAGAAAAACATATTCTTCCATCTCGTCTTTTTTGGGCAACTGCTTAGAATCTTTCTGCAGATTATCTACTGGAAGCGAAAGATATTCCCGCTGCCTGTCCATATTTGAAAAACGATAACCCTGAAAAAAAGAGGAAGCCCCCAGCCCAATTCCAAGATACTCCCCCATCTCCCAATAGGTCAGATTATGACGGCATTCTTTTCCCTGCTTCGCATAATTTGAAATCTCATACCGTTTATAGCCTTTTTTTGACAGCATCTCTTGTGTCATACAATACATCTTTCTGTCTATTTCTTCCTCTGGAAGCAAAAGGATTCCCTCTTCCTGCATTTTAAAAAACGGTGTTCCCTCTTCGACAATCAGACTATAGGAAGAAATGTGCTCTGGCTCCAATGCTAAAACAGATGAAAGAGTCGACTGATAACTCTTTACTGTCTGCTTTGGAATATCTGCCATCAAATCTACATTAATGTTCTGAAAATTATAATTTCTCAAAAGTTCAAAACTCTCCAGAAAATCTTGATACGTATGGATTCTTCCAAGTGCTTTTATCTCCTGTTCCTGTGCCGACTGAAGCCCCAGACTTACCCGGTTTACTCCAATCTCTTTTAGAACCTGCACTTTCTCCTTTGTAAGTGTCCCCGGATTTGCTTCCACTGTAAATTCAAAATAAGACTGCCTGTAAGTATTCTCCTCTAACAGCCCACATGATTGTCTGATACTATTTTTTTCTTCCAACTTAATTGGCTGTAAAGCATCAGGCTCTTTTTCTGTCCCGCATATCTGTCTTCCCAGCGGAAACTCTGAAAGCTTTCTGCCAATCCGCAAAAGCTGTGAAGGTTTCAGACAGGTAGGTGTCCCGCCTCCCAGAAAAACAGTCCGTACAAAATATTTCTCCCAAATCACCTGTTTCCAATATTCCATCTCTTCTAACAGTTTTTTTACATACGCTTCCTTTTCTTCTTCAGAAGCCTGTCCTGACAAAAAATCACAATATAGACACTTTCTAACACAAAAGGGAATATGAATATACAGTGACAACGGCTTTTTTGCCAGCATTAAGCAGTCATCATTTCCAGGAACATTTTCTGCCTCTTTCGAATGATTTTTTCCATTACTCCTCATCCAGTTTTAAAACGCTCATAAATGCCTGCTGTGGAATCTCTACATTTCCAAACTGGCGCATACGTTTCTTTCCTTCTTTCTGCTTTTCCAAAAGCTTTCTTTTTCTGGAAATATCCCCGCCATAACATTTTGCAAGAACATCTTTGCGCATTGCTCTCACTGTTTCCCTTGCTATAATCTTACTTCCAATCGCTGCCTGAATCGGGATTTCAAAAAGCTGCCTTGGAATCTCTTTTTTCAATTTCTCACACATTTTTCTTCCACGCTCATAAGCTGTATCTGCATGTAAAATAAAAGACAATGCATCAATTTCTTCCCTGTTAATTAAAATATCCAGTTTCACAAGCTTTGACGGAACATATCCCTTCATTTCATAATCTAAAGACGCATACCCTCTGGAACGGGATTTCAATGCATCAAAAAAATCATAAATAATTTCATTTAATGGCAAATCATATTTTAAAAGAGCCCTTGTTTCTTCCATATATTCCATGCCAAGATAAACGCCTCGCCGCTCCTGGCAAAGGGACATAATCGCCCCAACATATTCTGTTGTCACCATAATTTCCGCAGAAACAACAGGTTCCTCCATATGCTCAATTTCAGACGGATCTGGCAAATTGGACGGATTTGTCACCTCAAGCATCTCACCATTTGTTTTATAAACATGATAAACAACCCCTGGCGCAGTTGTTACCAAGTCAAGATTATATTCTCTTTCCAGACGCTCCTGAATAATTTCTAGATGCAAAAGACCTAAAAATCCACAGCGGAAACCAAATCCCAACGCAACAGAAGTTTCTGCTTCAAACTGCAATGCCGCATCATTTAACTGTAGTTTTTCCAAAGCATCCCGAAGATCATTGTATTTTGCGCCATCTGTTGGATAAAGGCCACAATATACCATTGGAAGCACCTTTTTATAACCCGGAAGCGCTTCTTTACATGGATTTTTGGCAAGCGTTACCGTATCGCCTACACGTGTATCCTGTACATTTTTAAGGCTGGCTGTAATATACCCAACCATTCCCGCAGATAATTCATCTGCAGGAATAAACTGTCCTGCCCCAAAAATTCCAACCTCTACAACCTCTGCTTTCGCCCCAGTCGCCATCATTTGGATTTCCTGTCCTTTTTTTACAGAACCATCAAAAAGCCGGCAAAAAATGATAACCCCCTTATAGGCATCATAAATCGAATCAAAAATCAGGGCACAAAGCGGTGCATTTTCATCACCAGAAGGTGCTGGTATCTTTGAAACAATCTGCTCTAACACCTCATCAATATTTGTACCCATTTTTGCTGAAATCAAAGGAGCATCTGATGCATCTAACCCAATGACATCCTCAATCTCTTCTTTTACCCTGTCTGGCTCTGCACTTGGCAGATCAATTTTATTGATTACTGGCATAATCTCCAAATCATGGTCTAACGCCAGATAACAATTTGCCAGTGTCTGTGCTTCAATTCCCTGTGCGGCATCTACAATCAGAATTGCCCCTTCACATGCCGCCAGGCTGCGGGATACTTCATAATTAAAGTCAACATGCCCTGGGGTATCAATTAAATTAAAAATATATTCTTCACCATTTTTTGCCTGATATACAATGCGAACCGTTTGCGCTTTAATCGTAATCCCACGCTCCCGCTCCAAATCCATATTATCCAGAACCTGCGCCTGCATTTCACGACTTGTCAAAAGTCCGGTTTTTTCTATAATACGGTCTGCTAATGTAGATTTTCCATGGTCAATATGTGCTACAATACAAAAATTTCGGATATGTGACTGAGCTATTTTTTCCATTCTTTTGTCCTTTCTACAGTTCCTAAGAACAATTTGTTACTATTCACGCTGATTTCAGTAAATTCATTAACAGTTTCCTATTGTAGCATAAATCCTTTTGTCAAACAACTATTTCCCCTGCAAAACTGCGTCAATCACCATAGCAAGAGGAGCTGCCGCATTTTTCTGCTCCTGCACGGTATTATTTTCATTTCCCAATTCAATTAAAGTATAACGTTTTCTTAAATGCATGTTATAACGATATCCTTTCAGATAAACAGGACGTGCAAAGTCGGCAAAACGCTCCATAGCAGCAATTTTAAGCTGTAAACTGAATGCAAGATTTCCCTGCAAATTATCATTCTGCAGATAAGCAATATCACCAGAAGCATTACGTGACAATCCATTAAAAAACATTGCCTGCGCAGTCCGTTTCCCATTAATCACTGTCGTTCTTTTAACATCATTTCCAACTCCATCACGATGTAAATCAATAATAATATCAATTGATGGATATTTTTTCAGCGTTTTTTGCAGCCCGCTATAGGCGTTGTTATATGCTTTATTCCGGTCAATTTTTCCATTGATTTTATCATATTCTGTCTTATCATGTAAAACCTGATAACCATACTCCTCTGATAAAATCCTTGCTAACTCCGTTCCAACCCCTATAATCGAATCCTCCTTTTTCCCTTTTCTACTGTCTATAAATGCCTCCGAAGCTCCATGTGTATGTAAAATCAGAATCTGCGGCTCTTTTTTCTTTTTTACCGTCAAATCCATATTCAACAGCTGTTTTGGCTGAAAAACCGCATTATCAATTGAAGTAGAAGAATCTGTTATAAAAAATTTTTGCAGCATATAAGAACGGCTATAACTCTTTTTTAACTTACGAATCATATTTAAATTCTCTGCAAGCTCCTTTTTTCCATCAACAACAACGGTATCGTCTCCTTTTTCCTGCCCGATTTTCTCATTATTCATTGAAGTAATATCTGGACTTCCATTTTGAAACAACACAATGCTTTGTGCTGGCACAGCCATCTCTTCCGATTGTGATGCTTCTGCCTCCTCCTCTTCTTCTGTTTCTGTTTTCTTTTCTGCCTCCTCCTCTTCTTCTGCCTGCTCCTGCTTCGCTGCCGTTTTCTCCGTCTCCTCCAACTGCGCTATTTTTTTATCTGATTTTCGAAAAAGCTGTAATTCTCTTGCCTTTTGACTGGCTGCTGTACTCCAAAAGATTTCATTCGTGTTCTTTCCCGAAAAAAGCGAAACAAGCCCCACCACCTGACTTTCCGTTTCGTCTGGAATATCCCCCTCATTTTCTATCAAATAGGACAACGTATTTGTCTGGGATAACGACTTTTTTGCAAAAACAGAAGCGCTGCTGTCTGCCTGAAGATAGTTTACCAAATCTGCTTTAGAACCTCCTTTTTCAACAAAAAGCTCTACAACTTCTTTCTGAAGCCTGTCACTAAAATGAAACTGCTTTAAACCAGACCACAAAAGAATACCTGTCCACGCAAAAAACACTACACACAAGAAAATATAAAAACCGGAAATATGTTTCCTGTTCTTTGAGTCTTCCATAATTCCCCAAACCTTTCCTATATACAATTATGCCGGTTTTATAGCACAACATCCCACACTGTATTATTATATGCTATATTCTTTGCCAGTATGAATTCTTTCTCACAATCCGCACTCCCACTTCACACTGTATTTATCACAAATTGAATTCATATAATTAGTTGATACCGAAATCTTTTGTATAAGCAGATACTCCCTCTGCGATCATCATACCAACCTGTCGTATTTCTTCGTCAATATCTTTTGGAGTAACAAATAAATCCTTCGTCTCCTTGCTTGTAATTGACTGAAAAAACTGAAAAATTTCCTCCTCCTGATAGCCCTCTTTTGATAATGCATTCTCCAATGCTTCATAAATAATTGTTCCGGCATCTACAACAGTCGGTACACCGATTGCAATTACTGGAACACCAATTGTTTCGTTATTAATTTTGTTTCGATTATTACCAATTCCCGCCCCTGGTGAAATACCAGTATTAGTAATCTGAATTGTACGACAAAGACGGTTCACACTGCGAGAAGCCAGCGAATCAATGACAAGCAGCACATCTGGCTTCACCCGCTCTACAATCCCCTTTAAAATCTCACGACTTTCCATCCCGGTCTGGGACATCACCCCTGGCGCAATTCCGCAAAGAACGCTCTCTTTTATGTCAAAAACATCTCCAAATTCCCTTTTTACATGACGATTCATCGTTATATTTTCTAAAACATAAGGCCCTAAAGCATCTGGTGTTGCAAAACGGTTCCCAAGCCCAGAAATAAACAGCAACGGACATTTCTTTCCTTTGTCCTCCTCAATCTGATGTATTAACTTTTGAATTACCCTTTTAATTTGCAATACAACGGTTTCTCTACTCTTTTTTAGCTCTTCTGTTTGATAACTGCCCATCGGAAATTCCAGCGTAACATATGTTCCTATAGGCTTTTTCATATACTTTGCCCCGCTTTCATTCCGAATTTCCACCGTTGTTACCCATACCTCTTCGCAGCGTTCCTTCTGCAAAAGAACTCCTTCTATTTCAACATCATCCTTTGGAAAACTTTCCCGTACCTCAATCGCAAGGTCTGTTCGTTTTTCATACATCAGCATATCCCCCTTTCTATTCTTTCTAATAGATTTTGCAGTTTCTCCATTCTTTATTCATAAGCTTTTGTTTTTGCAGCGCCAGACGGCATAGCCGGATGGTTTTTCGCATGATGTTTCGAATCGCCGTGAATAGTAACGAAAAAAGAGAAAAAATCTATATTTTGTATTGACAAAACCAATCTCTTTCTATATTATGTATAAGTGTGTTTAATGAAGATTATAAGCAGGGAGGTGTAAAGAATGGCAAATATCAAATCAGCAAAAAAGAGAATTTTAGTTGATCGCAGAAATGCAGAAAGAAATAAAGCTATCAAGTCTAAAGTAAAGACTTCTATCAAAAAAGTAGATGCTGCAATCGCTGCAAATGATAAAGCTGCTGCTAAAACAGCGCTGACAGCAGCAATTTCTGAAATCGATAAAGCTGCAAGCAAAGGCGTTTATCATAAAAAAACTGCTTCCAGAAAGATTTCACGCATGACATTAGCTGTCAATAAAATTGCATAATTAACCCAGAAAGCTGCCAGGGTGTGGGCAGCTTTTTCATTAGGAACTGTAGGAAAATTGTAACAAAAGTAGTATTGCACCTTTTATTACAAAATCGCACAGAGGACGATAATGAAAAAAACAGATTATTTAAAATGGGATGAATATTTTATGGGAATCGCCCTGCTATCTGCCAAAAGAAGCAAGGACCCCCATACCAGTGTTGGTGCATGTATCGTCAGTGAGGATAATAAAATCCTTTCTGTCGGATATAATGGTATGCCCCGCGGCTGCTCCGATGACGAATATCCCTGGAACCGCGAGGCTTCTTCTGATTTAAATACGAAATATCTGTATGTCTGTCATGCAGAACTAAATGCAATTTTAAATTATACCGGAACCAATATGCTGCATGCCAGAATATACACAACCTTGTTTCCCTGTAACGACTGTACCAAAGCTTTGATACAGTCTGGTATAGCAGAGGTTATTTATTTAAGTGATAAATATTCTGATACATCATCCGTAATCGCCGCAAAACGGATGATGAAGTCTGCTGGTGTGGTTTATACCCAATACCAGGCAGCTAATAAAATAATATCACTGGAACTTTAGAAGTTCTCTAATTAATAGATTTGAATCGTTTTTTTCAAACCAGAAGCCTTTAAAACTTTTTTAAGGGCTTTCTTTTTACTTTTTACTACCTTAATCTTTGCCTTTGGATGAATCTGGGCAAAGGCTTTCTTTCCCACTTTAGAAAGTTTTTTGCCTTTTATCACCACTTTCTTTAATTTAGAATCTTTCTGAAATGCCTCCTTTGTAATTTTCTTTACACCAGCTCCAACCGTAACGCTTTTTAATTTTTTCATACCAGCAAATGCTTTTTGTCCAATTGTTGTAACATTTTTAGAAATTACAACAGTTGTAATTGTATTTGCTTTATAAAACGCTTTTTTTCCGATTTCTGTTACTAGAAAAGTTCTGCCTTCATAAGTTACCTTTTTCGGAACAGCAAGTTTTTTCCCCTTAAAGCGGTTTCCAACAACTTTTACTTTCTCTTTTCCTGATGTAACAGAAATTACCTTATACTTTAAATTCCCTTTCCAGAAAACGCTTCCTTTTACCAGTTTTGCTTTACCCTGAGTTTGCTGTTTATTGTTCAGATTATCATTCTCTCCCTTATTTATTACACTATCCCCCAGATTATCCTTGTCCTCTATTCCTGGAGTTTTATCTTTATCATCTGCTGACTCTCCCGGCTTTTGAACATTGTCCTTATCCGAAGGTGTCTGATCCTGATTCTTGTCATCCTCCTGTCCAGGCTTTTTGTTATCATCAACTTTATCTTCGTTGTCCTGTCCTGCCTTTTTTGCCAGAATCGGTTTTAACACTTTATCACCATGTTCTGTTGATGAAATAACAGCAACCGGCTTTTTCTCCACATCATCACTATAATACCATCCTGCAAACTGATACCCCTCTGGTACCAGAACCTGGCTGGCATTTGGCAGTACCGTTTCTTTCGAATACTGATAATAAGAAATATTGTTCTCCAAAATCTTAATATCAAACGCTCCCATGTCATAAGAAATATGATAGGTAAGCGGCTCTGACCATTTCGCATAATAGTCACACCGTTTTACAATATTTTTAATTGTATCACCAGCGTCACCAGCCTTGTTCCCATCTGCAAAATACCAACCAAGAAAACGGTAACCTGTCCTTTTTTGCTCTGGCAACACATAATCTTTTCCTCTTGTCACATAGACAACCTGTTCTTTCTCCTTTCCTGTTTCATCATGTAAATATATGGCATGCTGAACGGATAATTCTAAATTATGTTCCAAAGTGATAGAGCTTCCAGGAACATAAACATTTCCCCTATTATCCTCAAAACGGTCAATTTTCTCTCCATCTGGCAGTTTTTCAGGCAAGGTTATCTTTTCCCCAAACTCTGTCGTCACATCCTGTATCTGGCTTTCTGCGCTATCAGGACCTGTCAGAAAAGATACACTGCATTTCCGTCTCTTTACCGTCAGGGCAACTATTGTATCAGAATCCATAGAAACAACCTGTTCCAGATCTTTTACATTCACGACTTCATACCCTTTATAAAAATAGATAGCCTCCTCTCCCTGCAAGCTTTCCTGATATAGACGGAGAAGTGCTGCACTAATTTTCTCTCCTGCCTTTCCTGACAATTTTAATGTATCAATCTGCTCTTTCTGTACTGTTCCATCCTTTTCCGTTTCTGTCCAGATAGTCAATTGAAAATCCGCTGCATTTCTGGTATCATGCTCCCAGATTGCATACAATGTCAGTTCTTTACAGTCATCAAACAATCCTTTCATATTTGTTCCTGGCAATACAGAAATTCCACTCCCATCCGGTTTGCTATTCCAGGAAACCATCTTTGCATCTGGAGAGGTAAAAAGTGTTTTACTGGCATAAGAATCTTTTTGATAAGAATAATCTGTTCCTTCTACTTTCCCATTAATTCCTGAAACTTTGCTGTATAGGGCATTATTGTCATATTTCACAGTAAAGACAAGAGGCTTCCACTGCGCATATAATACGGTATCGTGGTTCTGTGCCACAAAACTGTCTCCCGGTTTAAGTAAAACAGCATTGCTGTCACTCTCTAATGACCACCCCTCGAAAAGATACCCTTCTTTCTGTGGAATTACAGAAGATAAAGAAATGTTTCTGCCAAATTTTACCTTTTCCTTTCCCAGGCTGCCACCCTCTGAAGGCGTTTTTCCTCCATTTAAATCATAAGACAGTTCATATGAATCCCGTTTAAAGTAAACGCATAAAATCAGGCTGCCATCCGGCTTTACTGTCCCACTCAACTGAGAAGACGCCCCATCTAATGTAAATCCTGGATAAATCTTATCAACCGAATCTAATGTTACGGTCTCCCCACTATAACTCTCAAATTCATAATTAGAAGTAAGTTCATACTCTCCATTTAAATTCTCTTTATAATACTCTACATGATATTTCACAGCTTCTTTTTTCCAGACTGCATATAACTCTGTTGGGCCAGTTATCGAAATCTGTGTCATGGCATTCTGAGCATCTGGCTCTTTTGCCCATCCTAAAAAGCGATAACCAATCTCAGAAGAAATATTAGGAGGAGCAACCGTTTCCTCACTCCAAACAGCATATAATGTCACCTCTTTTTCCTGCTCTGTAAGGTTTTTTAAAGAATCCGCATCAGAATATTTCACAATGCCGTCTGGTTCTTCCGCCCATCCTAAAAATTTATGGGACACTGCCATTTCTGTTGTCTCCTCTGGAAGCTTTTCCTTTGTACGGTATAATAAAACCTGGCTTACTCTTAAAAATGCGTTTCGGGGCAATGCAACCATCTCGTCATAAAGGCATCCCTCTAACTTTTCCATCATACCGCTTGTTGCTCCATTTCCATCAAAGACGATGGAATAACCTGCTGGACGAAAATAACGGTATACTGTAGTCCCCTGTGCTGTCACTTTGGAAGTTGTGCAGTCACTGTAGCAATATCCCTTATAATATGCCCCTGCCTGGGTATCATCCCCTAAATCCGCACCAGAAACCGTTGTATTGAATTCTTTTTCCTCCGATGTACTGTGAAGCATTTCTCCTTTTCTTACTCCACTTTCAATCTGGTCAATATAGCGAACGGGATAGTTTTCATAGGAAAAATAACGATATACTGTCGCACCAGAAGCTGTCACTGTCGCTGTTGTCGCACCAGTGTAATGGCAGTTCGGATAATAAGCGCCTGGCGTTCTATCTGTTCCGGCCTTTTCCCCACTAACTTTCTCATCACATTTTGCCTTCCATGTTGTCCTTCCCAAAACAGTTCCACTTGCATCTGTCCCAAGCACATCTATGCAATTCACATTATATTCGTTTGCTGTTACATTCCACCTTGCATACAGCGTATTTCCCTTTTGAAGGATATCACCTGTCTGATACTGTTTTCCACCTGACTTAGCACTATACCATCCCTGAAAAGCAGCACTGTATCCTGCTTTTCCATAAGTAACTTCTGGAAGCTTTGTCAGGCAATATCCACTTCCATTATAATATGCTTTGCCTGCACTTGTAATCTCACCACCTCCTGTATCTGCCGGAATCTCCTCTCCCGGCCGGATGTTGCGGACACTATAGGCACGAATCGTATACGACCTTGAGCTTGAGCTGTTCGAACATATAACTTGTTCCGATTTGGTTGGCAAAAAAGTGTAGCTAAAAACATTTTGTGTTGTGCCAAATGTTCCTGTCGGGATATTTGTCATCTCAAGTGACTTATATTGGAACGCTCCATGCTGTGTTTCCTCAATGGTAACACTGTACTCCGACTTCCCGTTCCTGAATGCATTAATCGGAACCCCAAACCTGGCTCCTGACTTGTAGACACGAATCAGGCCATCTGATGGAAAATAATCTGTTGTCAGATTATAAATTGTTCCATTATAATTCGTCGCAAGGTACACCCAGCTTCCATTTTCTTTCCGATAAGTATCTAATGCATAGGCTACCAGCTTATCATCCCAGTATAGCCTGACTCCCGCATGGGAATACCCACCTTCCTTATCCTCGTACTTTCCAATATCATCTACAGTACCAATTTCATTGTTTGCATAAGCCGCTGCTTCTGACCTTCCTCCATAAAAGCATGCGCCCCCAAACAGCAGTATAACAGCCGCCATAATCCATATTCCGTATTTCTTCATAGATTTCCTTTCTTTGTCTCTCCCGCCCTTGTGAACTGTTTTCCATCCTATTATCCACCTTTCTTCTGAAATCTTTTAAGCATTCTTTAACTGTCAGAACCTCTATCTGTGTCAGTCCAATAATACTACTTACTGTACTATCTAAAATCCAAATGCCACATATGTATCTGTCAATTTGTTTGTGAATCCTATTATAACAGCTAATCCAAAAATAGCAATATACAAATGTAATAAAAAAACAGAGACAAAATCTCTGTTTTCACTAAAAAAGGTGCGAAGTCTTCCAGGCACAAAGACACCTTGCCAGGAAAACGATATCGCACCTAAAAAGAACGTAAAACCAGCGTTCCTCAGTTACTGTTTAACCATTTTTTTCTTCAAGTATGCCGTAACATCAGAATGGAACTTCTCCCATTCCTCTGGATACTTTACAAAATATCTGGGACATTCTTTTTGCGTCACATCATAATGACGTATAATCTGGCTGACCGGAATTTCATATTTGTCACATAAATAGGAAACAAGATGAACCAAAGATTGATATGTTTCGTCTGTAAATTTTCCACTGTCATCTGGATGACAGCATTCTATGGAAAGCGTATCACTATTGCGGTTATTGGAAGCATACGCAATCTCATTTTCCGGAATACACTGAATAATCGAACCCTGCAGCCCAATAATAAAATGGCTACTCACCTTATACTGCCCTTCATCAGGACAATCCTTTCTGGATTCAAAATAATTGCGGTTCGCTTTCGCATTTGTACCAGGATTTGCCGTATAATGGACAACAATCCCTTTTATCTCTTCCAAAGGCGTCCCAGGCCTGGAATTGATATTTTCTGTCAACAATTTTTTTGAAATATCAGGTTTTTCCACTTCAATCTGAGAATAATCCAGAGAATCCTTCTTTCTCTCTTTTGTTGTTTTGATAGGAACTCTCTGTATCACCAAAACAAAAATTACAAGAGCAAGGAGCGACACTGCTGACGCCACTCCTGCTATCATAAGAAAATGCTTAATTTTCTCCTTTTTTGCTTTCGTTAATTTTTTCATCGTTTTATCTTTTTGGCAAATCACTGCCAATCGTACCCCTCAAATATAATAAAATCGTATAAAACTTTAAATTTTCTATTCCACACTGTAATTTGGCGCTTCCTTTGTAATATGAATATCGTGTGGATGGCTTTCTTTCAAAGATGCTGCGGAAATCTTAACAAACTTTCCATTTTTCTGCAGGCTTTCAACATCTGCTGCCCCACAATATCCCATTCCGGAACGAAGTCCGCCAATCAACTGGAATACCGTATCTTCTACGGTACCTTTGTACGCTACACGGCCTTCCACGCCTTCTGGAACAAGTTTTTTTGCATTTGTCTGGAAATAGCGGTCCTTACTGCCGTTTTCCATAGCAGCAATAGAACCCATACCACGATATACTTTATATTTACGCCCCTGGAACAGCTCGAAATCTCCAGGGCTTTCATCACATCCGGCAAAAATACTCCCCATCATACAGACACTTGCACCTGCAGCAATTGCCTTTGCCATATCACCAGAATATTTAATTCCGCCATCTGCAATAATCGGAACATCATATTTTTTTGCTGCCTCATAACAGTTCATAATTGCCGTAATCTGTGGAACGCCAATACCTGCAACAACACGTGTCGTACAGATAGAACCTGGTCCAATCCCAACCTTAACACAATTCACACCAGCTTTAATCAAAGCCTCTGTTGCCTCTGCTGTTGCAACATTTCCAGCAATAATCTGTAAATCAGGATAAGCATCACGAATCATCTTTACAGATTTTAATACATTAGCGCTATGTCCATGTGCGGAATCAATGACGATACAATCCACATGTTTTGCCACAAGAGCCTCCACACGCTCCAATATATTAGCAGTTACGCCAACACCCGCACCACAGAGAAGACGTCCCTGTGAATCCTTTGCTGCCAGAGGATATTTAATCTGCTTCTCAATATCTTTGATTGTAATCAGGCCAGTCAGATTTCCCTCATCATCTACTAACGGCAGCTTTTCTTTTCTGGACTTTGCCAGAATTTCCTTTGCCTCATCTATCGTAATTCCCTGCTTTGCCGTAATCAAAGATTCTGATGTCATAGACTCTTTAATCAGCTTGCTGTAATCTGTTTCGAACTTTAAGTCACGATTGGTAATAATTCCTACCAGCTTTTTGCCTTCTGTGATCGGCACACCGGAAATCCTGAACTTTGCCATTAAATTATTTGCATCTTCTAATGTATGTTCAGGAGACAGATAAAATGGATCGGTAATAACACCATTTTCCGAACGTTTTACCTTATCAACCTCATCAGCCTGCGCCTCAATCGACATATTCTTATGAATAATACCGATGCCTCCCTGCCTTGCCATGGCAATCGCCATACGGTACTCCGTAACTGTGTCCATTCCTGCACTCATCATAGGAATATTCAGCCGGATTGTCTTTGTTAAATCAGTTGCCAAAGAAACCTGATTTGGAATCACCTCAGAATATTGCGGCACCAATAATACGTCATCAAATGTTATTCCTTCACCGATAATTTCACCCACTTTAAATGTCCTCCTTCATGTAAATTTTAAAGAGTATACACCAAATCCGCTTTTCTTGTCAACTACTTTTTTCCGTTTTATTCCTTTACTACTTTGCTTGGGGACTTAAATCCCATCATCTCTATCATTTTATCGTCTGGTGTAAACCGAATCCGCCCAGAACTGTCCTCTCCAACAAAAACAGCAATATAATGCCTGTCCTGCGGCATACCAGAAGAGTAATCAATAAGCGACAGATTCTGATAAGAATCCAGCCTGTGGGAATTTTCCGGGGCAACAATTTCAACCTCTGTCATATCAATCCTCTTTAGCGTCTTTCTCTTTGCCCCGCCATAAATGCAGTCATAATCAATCTGCCCATCTACAAAAATATACTCATAAGCAATGTCATTCGTAGGAAGCAGAAAAAATATAATCACTGCAACAATCACCATAACCCCCATCACAAGTATTGTTCCCATCACAAGCATGGAACAAATGCCAAATAACAATGCAAGTATGGCAAGCAAAAGCAATCCGGTACGCAGCATTTTACGTTTCATAGGCGGTTTTGCCTTTAAAAAGGTTTCTGAATAAATTTCTTCCATAAGCAATCTCCAATCCAAAACAGGAACCGGAAACATCCGGTTCCTGCAATTTTATATATATCTTATCTATTACATCATTCCCATTCCAGGAGCTCCTCCTGCTGGCATAGCCGGTGTATCTTCTTTAATGGTGGATACAACAGACTCTGTTGTCAGAAGCGTAGAAGCAACGCTCGTCGCATTCTGAAGGGCGCTTCTTGTAACCTTTGCCGGGTCTACAATACCATCATTTACCATGTCTGCATACTCTTCTTTTAATACGTTAAATCCAACGCCCTCTTCTGATTCGCGCACTTTATTTACAATCACTGCGCCTTCTAAGCCTGCATTATAGGAAATTGTCATCAAAGGAGCTTCCAGCGCTTTCAGAATAATATTTGCACCTGTCTTTTCATCCCCTTCAAGAGTTCCTGCAAGCTTAGCAACCTCTTTTGCTGCATGGATATAAGCAGAACCACCACCTGCAACAATACCTTCTTCTACGGCTGCCCTTGTAGCTGCCAAAGCATCTTCCATACGAAGCTTTGCTTCCTGCATTTCTGTTTCAGTAGCAGCTCCAACACGTACAACGGCAACTCCGCCAGCAAGCTTAGCAAGCCTTTCCTGTAACTTCTCTTTATCAAAGTCAGAAGTTGTCTCCTCAATCTGAGTCCTAATCTGAGAAATACGGGAATCAATTGCTGCCTTATCACCTGCGCCATCTACGATTACGGTATTTTCCTTCTCTACCTTAACCGATTTTGCACGGCCAAGCATATCTAATGTAGTTTCTTTCAAATCAAGCCCTACTTCCTCTGAAATCACCTGTCCGCCTGTTAAAATAGCAATATCTTCAAGCATTGCCTTTCTTCTGTCGCCATAGCCAGGAGCTTTTACAGCGACAACATTAAAGGTACCTCTTAAACGGTTAATTACCAATGTAGTCAAAGCTTCGCCTTCTACATCTTCAGCAATAATTAAAAGCTTTGCACCACTCTGTACGATTTCTTCAAGAAGCGGAAGGATTTCCTGAATATTCGAAATCTTTTTATCGGTAATCAGAATATATGGGTTATCCAGCTCTGCAACCATTTTATCCATATCGGTTGCCATGTAAGCGGAAATATATCCACGGTCAAACTGCATACCTTCTACTAAATCCAACTCTGTCATCATTGTCTTGGATTCTTCGATTGTGATAACACCATCATTTGACACCTTTTCCATTGCATCAGCAATCATTTCACCAACCGCATCATCTCCTGCTGAAATAGCGGCTACCCTTGCAATCTGCTCTTTTCCTGTTACCTTAGAGCTCATCTTTGCAATGGATTCTACTGCACAGTCACATGCCTGCTTCATTCCCTTGCGGAGAATAATCGGGTTAGCTCCTGCAGCAAGGTTCTTCATTCCTTCATTTACCATAGCCTGTGCAAGAACAGTAGCTGTTGTTGTACCATCTCCGGCAACATCATTTGTCTTTGTAGCGACTTCTTTTACAAGCTGTGCGCCCATATTTTCAAAACCATCTTCTAATTCAATATCTTTTGCAATTGTTACACCGTCATTTGTAATCAGCGGTGCGCCAAAGGACTTATCCAGTACAACATTTCTTCCCTTTGGCCCTAATGTAACTTTTACGGTATCTGCTAATTTGTCAACGCCTGCTTCCAAAGCGGCTCTTGCATCTGCTCCAAACTTAATTTCTTTTGCCATTTCTAATCAATCCTCCAATTCTGCGTTTCTTCCAATTAGTCTACAACAACTGCAACAATATCATTCTGACGGACAACAATAAACTCTTCATCCTCCAGTTTTACTTCCGTTCCGGCATATTTTGAATAAATTACTTTATCACCTACCGCAACCTGCATCTCAACTTCTTTACCATCTACTACTCCACCAGGACCTACTGCAATTACTTCCGCCTGCTGCGGCTTTTCCTGTGCATTACCTGGTAATACAATTCCTGACTTTGTAGTCTCTTCTGCTTCTAACTGTTTCAATACAACTCTGTCCCCTAATGGTGATAATTTCATAAGAATGCCTCCTTCTGTCTATTTTCTTCTTTTTATTAGCACTCATTCATTTTGAGTGCTAACCATATCCATAATATATTTCATTTAGAAATATTTAGCAATATACAGCAAACCGCAAAATCGCTTTATTTTATTATATAACGTTTAATATCTCTTTTTTTCTCACTTTTTCTCACTTTTCTATTTATCTTAACAGAAAAAGTACTACAGAACGCAAAAACAGGGCATTACCCTTTTACTGAATAATGCCCTGCCAAAAAAATCTTGAAACCTCAAGCCTTATTTTGCCTGCTGATTTATCATTTCCTTGATATCCCTTGCTTTATCTTTAATTCTGTCACTTGCTGACCTGGAAGTAAGAACTTTAGAAACCCAACGGCTGGATTCCTCATATCTCCCAATGCGGCGTGCAAGTTCTGCAACCAGATAAGTCGTTGTCATTTCATCCATGCCACACATAGGGAAATCTTCTTTCATAAAGGCAGACATAAACCCGTCACAGGCATTTGTGAGCAGCTCTAACTCTTCCTTTTGAAGCTGTTTTACCTGATTCGCATAATCTGGCGTATCTTTTGGGAGGCTTTCCGCTTTTCCACGGCACAGCCATGCAAGTTTTAAACAGGTATATGCTTTCTCACTGTCTTTTGCCCTTTTCACAACAGTATTTGCAAGGGCAAGCTGATGGCGTGCAATCGCATCATCATATGTATAAATATGATCAGAAGAATCCAATCCCTTAAAATTCGCAGAAATATTTTCCTTGATCATTTTTGCCTGTGCAGGCATCACAAACTTGAAAAATCTGCTTAACGCTGCATAACCGCATGATGGGCAGACAATAGCATCATATTTTAAAGAGTCTACCAAATTATATTTTGGACGTAAATCTGTGTCCTGTGATACAAGCTTTATCCTGCCGGTACGCACCACCTTTGTGTGAAAATCGGAACCACAGACAGGACAGTTACACGATTTGTCAAACAGGATATCCTCCTCTTTAGGCTGTGTATCTGCCTTTGCTGTATCTGCTGCAGGAGCTTCCTCTTTCTTGTTTTTAGCATCTGCTGCCTCTTTTTTCTCTTCTTCAAAAACATCCATTTTTTCCAGCTTACCCAAGCCGAACTGGCTTAATCCAGAAAATAAACTCATTTTAATTACCTCCTTATTTTGGTCGATATGAACTTTTCATTGAAACAATTCTGTTAAAAACCCTATGATCTACTGTAGAATCCTTGGAATCCACAATAAAATATCCTTGTCTGACAAATTGAAAACTGTCCATCGGCTTTGCTTCCCCCAATGCCGGCTCTATATAAGCATCACCTAATACGATCAGGGAATTTGGATTGACATTCACTGTTCCATCCTCATTATACACCCCTTTTTCTTCATCGACAATATTTTCATACAAACGAATTTCCGCTTTCTCTGCCGTTTCCGCACATACCCAGTGAATGGTTCCCTTTACCTTCCTGCCGGAAAATCCAGAACCACTCTTTGTTTCCGGGTCATAGGTGCAGTAAACCACAGACACATTCCCCTCTTCGTCAAGCTCATAATCGGTACAGGTGACAAAATAAGCATTCATCAGACGCACTTCATTGCCCGGAAACAGGCGGAAATACTTCTTTGGCGGCTCTACCATAAAATCTTCTCTCTCAATATAAAGAACCTTGCCAAACGGAACCTTTCTTGTCCCCATCTCTTCATTTTCCTGATTATTTGAAACATCCAGATATTCTATTTCATTTTCAGGATAATTTGTAATTACAAGCTTTATAGGATCAAGGACTGCCATCATTCGTGGACGTTTCATTTTCAGATCCTCGCGAATGCAGTACTCTAACATTGCATAATCAGAAGAACTCTGTGCCTTTGACACACCAGAAAGCTCCATAAACATCCGAATTGACTCCGGTGTAAAACCACGCCTGCGAAGAGCCGCAATCGTAACCAGGCGTGGGTCATCCCAGCCATCCACAATGCCATCTTCCACTAACTTTTTAATATATCTTTTCCCTGTCACAACATTTGTCAGATACATTTTGGCAAACTCAATCTGCTTTGGCAATACCTCAAACTCTAACTCCTGGACAACCCAGTTATAGAGCGGACGATGATCTTCAAATTCCATCGTACAGATTGAGTGGGTTACTCCCTCAATGGCATCTTCAATTGGATGGGCAAAATCATACATAGGATAAACACACCACTTATTTCCAGTATTATGATGTTCCCTGCGTGCCACGCGATATAAAACCGGATCTCTCATATTCATATTAGGGGAACTCATATCAATTTTTGCCCGAAGCACTTTGGAACCATCTTCAAACTCTCCTGCACGCATACGCCCAAACAAATCAAGATTCTCCTCTATAGAACGGTTCCGGTATGGGCTGTCCTTCCCTGGCTCTTTTAAAGTACCACGGTACTCCCTTATCTGCTCTGCCGATAAATCGCACACAAAGGCTTTTCCTTTTTGAATCAGCTTCACCGCATACTCATACATCTGTTCAAAATAATCAGAAGCATAATAGACATGCTCAGAATCCAAATCACCACAGATCCATTTCACATCTTCCATAATGGAATCAATAAATTCTGTCTTTTCCTTCATTGGATTTGTATCATCAAAACGAAGATGAAAAACACCATGGTATTCTTTTGCCAAATTAGAATTTAAAAGAATCGATTTCGCATGGCCGATATGCAGATACCCATTCGGCTCTGGTGGAAATCTGGTAACAATCTCCTGATAAGTCCCTTCCTCCAAATCTTTATCAATAATATTCTGAATAAAATTACGGGAAATCTTCTCTTCCACTTCCTTATTATTCTCCATATTAGTTTCCGAACTATTCACTGTGTCTCCTCCTTTAGTGTTACCAAAACATACATTATTTATCATATCACATTTTGACAAAATAGCAAAGTAAAAAATACCCTGTTGCCAGAAAAACGACAGTTACTATTCACGGCTATTCTAAACATCATGCGAAAAACCATCTGTGAATCGTAACGAATGACAACAAAGTATTCTTATCATTAACTTACCAGCAATCCCCTATTTAAAACGGTGACCGCCAAGCTTAAATTTTGCTCCTTTTAATGCTACACTGAAAAAATGATACCCTTTCATATTTTTCACTTTTCCTTTATATATAATTGTCCTCTGTCCCTTTAATACCTTTTTTGCAGCAGAAATGCAATCTTTCCACTGTTTGGAGCCTGTCTTTCCTGCATCATACTGTTTTAACCTTTTCTTTAACGCACCATTTCTTACTGGTGAAAACTGCCCTTTTTGATAGATTACTTTCTTAATTGTATTTGGAAAAGCCTTTGAAGCAACACGATTCATTACTACAATACCTACAGCAAGTTTTCCCTGATATCCCTCTGCCCCTGCTTCACAATTAATAATACTTGCCATCAGGCGCAAATCACTTTTTGTATAAGATGCTTTTTTTGTTGTCTTCTTCGCAGAAGTACTCTTTGTCGTCGCTTTCTTCGTTTTCGTTGCAGCCTCTTCTGCCGTTTTTGTATCTTTTTCTGCCACAGAATCTTCTGGACTCTCTGTTGCCTCTGGATTCTCTTCTGGTACTGTTGTAGCCTCTACTGCAGGCGCTGCGTTTTCATCCTCCTTTGCAAAAGCCGATACTGGCTTAGTACAAAAACCAGAAATCACAATTATTGTCAGTATTAGCATGGCAAATTTTCTTAAACTCATAACAACCTCCCTAATGATTTGTTAAGGTAAAATATTTATTTCTTAACAATTATGTAATAATTATATCATAGTTATATAAAATTTCAACCCATTTTGAAACATTTTTTCAACAAAAAAAACACCTGTTCTCACAGATGCTTTTTTATTATACAATCTTCACACAATATATAGTATGTCACAGGCGTTTTTTATCACTCTTTTACACAAGATTCCCAAATACAAGTAAAAAGTCCTCTTCTTTGTTACAATTATTACAATTTTGTTACATTTTTCGCAAATACTGCACAAAAAATTATGACATCACCACGAATTCCCGAGCAATTTCTGGTAAGGTATCGTACCACCAAACAAATCCAGAGCACTACCAACCGTAAAATCAATAAAACCATTCCCTGCCCTGCGAATCCATTCAATATCCTCTAAAGAATGGATTCCGCCTGCATAAGTTATTGGCAAAATCTGCTGTTCCCCCAGCCTCCGCACGACCTCCCGCTCTACACCAGATGCTTTCCCCTCCACATCAACAGCATGAACTAAAAATTCATCACAGAATTCCGCCAACATTTCTAAAGTCTGCCTGTTCATTTTCACTTCTGTAACCTTTTGCCATCGATCCGTCACAATATAATAATCGTCTTTCACATAACGACAGCTTAAGTCCAACACAAGATGTTCTTTTCCTAGCAAAGCAGCCAAACGGCGCAGCCGCTCCATATGAATCTGCCCATCTCGAAACACATAAGAGGTCACAATAATATGGGAAGCCCCCATTGCAAGAAATTTTTCCGCATTGCTTTCATCCATACCGCCACCAATCTGCATTCCCCCAGGATATTCCGCCAAGGCAGATTTTGCCTGGCAGACATCTGCTTCATAGTACTCAGAATCTTTTGCATTCAACAGAATAATATGGCCTCCTGTTAAACCATCTGCCCTATATTTTCTGGCATAAAATAATGCATTTTGCTCTGAAACAAAATTATCAACAGCCTGATTTCCTGAATCCGTCAGGCTGCCACCAATAATCTGTTTTACAGAACCATTGTGTATATCAATACAAGGACGAAACTTCATTTTCAACCTCATTTCCAAGGAACCATAACGAAATCTACCAAGTAACAAAAATCTACCTTTTCGTTATTTTCCGTGCCAGCTCCGCATAAGTGTCCTTTGACGAAACATCATATGTTCCTGCATTAATAGAACTACTGTACCCATTATCATTTAAATATTTATCAAAATCACTGGCACTTTTTACAATCCCTAAATTTTCCAATTTTTTGCTGACATCGGAAGACCAGTCACCCACATCAACTGTCAGCTTTTTCTTCTGCTCCTGCTTCTTCTGTTCCTGTTCCTTTTTCTCCTTTTTTACCTCTTTTTCAATATCATCTTTTTCTTTCTCTAACTCTTTTTTAATATCATTTGCTTCATCAGCAGGACTTTTCGTTGGTGTCTCACTTGTCTTGACATCCGATGATGGAGCAGAAGAAACTTCTGGCTCCACTGTTTCATCTGGGGCTTTTGTCTCTGTTTCCTCTTTGTCTTCTTCCGGGTTCCCTGTTTCCTCTGGAAGCGGAGTCTCCTCCCCGTTTTCTTCGTTTTTATCCGCAAGAGATACAGAGTCTGAATCATATACCATCCCCAACTCCTTCGCCCTTGAAGTAACATAAGGATCTGAAGTTCGCACCATAAATGAAATCCCTAAAATAAGAGAAGCAAATATAATACCAGAACCAAATCCCCTAAAAAAAGATTTCTTATCCATACGATTCCTCTCCGTTCTATCCTTCTACTGCCCTTAGGAACTTTCAAACATGCTCTAACGGGCATTATACAAATCAATTACAAATTTCACTTCTCCCTGCCCTAAAGAAAGCATTTTGGAAATATCCAAAATAGACCTTCCTTTCTTATATAATGAAATAATTTCATCATTATGATTCACAAACTCGTTCTGTTCATTAAAAGATTGGTACTGTTCACTGACATCAGCAGACAATTTCGCTTTTGCCTCATCCTCTTCAATCCTCGCAATCTCTTTATCATACACAGAAGCAGTATCTTCCTTTGCTTCATCAGACACCTCCAAGCCCTCCATAAAAGAGGTACCTGCTGGTAAATTATCAAAATC
This sequence comes from uncultured bacterium, assembly GCA_947651225.1. GTDB lineage: Bacteria > Bacillota > Clostridia > Lachnospirales > Lachnospiraceae > Butyribacter. Next base: position 28,664 of record CANSYK010000003.1, read on the forward strand.
AGCATCTGATATTGACGCAAACTCTTCATAGTTGAAAGCCTGGTCATATTTCCCGCCTAATTCATCTTTTGCGGAATTGGATAATGGAGACTGCTCTTCTTTTATATGGCCTGCACTGCTATCAGGCTGCTGATTACTTTGATGAACCTTATCCTGTCCAGACTGAAGCTCCAGAATATCCAGCTCAATTGATTTTTTTATCTCATCAAGCCGCTTTTCCTGTTCATACATTTTCTGATATTCCCTCGCTGATTCATCGTGTAAATCTGCCCTTAAAGAATCAATCTCATGAACAAGCTTCTTTACTTCCTCCTGCTTCTCATTCATCATATCATACAAAAATACAACTTCATCATGATTTTTTTCGATTTTTTCAATTACCTGATCAGAATACTCGCTAATTCCCATAATCTTATCATTGGAAACCTGGCTCATTCTTTTGTCCAGGTCATAATAAACATTCTCCGCCTTTTGAGTAAAAGAATCCAACATCTCCTGTAACTTCTCCTGCTCTCTGTCCTGGTCTGCCACAGGTACCTCTTTTGTCTCCTCCGTCGATATTTTTTCAGAAGAATCTGAAATACGGATACTGTAAAATATGGCGGCCAAGCCAATTACTAACATTGCAACTTCTAAAAAAATCATAACTAATCCCCTTGCTATACCTCAATGAAACTTCTGGTAACCATTAAATTGTCATATCAAAATGCTTTTCTTTTTTTCCTGCTTTTTTTTCACTTTCTTCTTCCTTCTCCTCGCCTTTGCCGGAAGAAGCATTTCTCTTTTTCTTTTTTTGCTCTCTTCTCTTCCGTTCCTCATTTTTCAGCTCTTCATTTTCCGCCTTATTTCTGCGAATTGTCTGTTCAGAACTCTTTTTTACTTCTGCCTGGAATTGTGATGCCACCTGCTGCTGCTCCTGCATTGCACGATTCATTTCCGTTGTCTGAATCTGTGATACCTCCTGCGATTTTGGAGGCATTGTGATATAATCAAATGTTATGGACATATAAACTCCCCCTTTTCAATACAGTTACCATTCACGGCTGTTTGAAACATCATGCGCAAAACCAGCCGCAAATAGTAACGCAATACATATAATATCTTTCTACACTCCCTTGACACGGATATCTGCCCCTTCACGTACAAATGTACTATGATGAACCTCACTATGCAAATAATTTGTTACATTCGCTATGGTAAGCTTCACTCCGCTATATGCAATGTCATATACCACAATTTTTCCTTTACCATTTGAATTTTCCAACACCTGCCCCAGTTCGTCATATTCTTCTGTAAGAGTATCCATAACCTCGTCAATCTCATCCATACGGGCTTTTCCAGTTTTTAACTTCTCCAGTTTTTCCAGATCTAGAGAACCAACCGCTTTAAAACGCTTCTTTAAAACCTCAACGGTCTGTAAAATTTTATCCCTCTCTTCAGAAAGTTCTTCCATTTCTCTTTCGATTTCATGGTATCGTTCTACACAATTCGGATCTACTCCAACCTCTAACTCTGTTTGTGTTCCCATAGCAGAACCTAATACTTTAGCTTCTATTTTTTTAGTAGAACGGACGCTTCCTCCTGCAATCAGCCCTCTTTTTCCATTGATCGCTATCATATCTTGCGCAATCACATTACTGTGCATCAAAGCATCCGCAATAATTTTGCCACCAGCATTTACATTCGAACTTTCGATAAAATTGGAAATAATATCTCCTTTTGCTTCCATTTTACCAGTTCCTTTTCCCTGTATCCCACGATTCAATACAATCTTACCGCCTGCAATCAAAGTAGCGCCTTCTACCGCACCTGACACATAAATATCACCTGTTGCCCGCACAGTATATCCTGTCAACACATTTCCCTTGACACTAACACTTCCCTCATACTCAATATCACCTGTTGACGGCCCAACATCCGCTGGAACTTCATAACAATCGGAAACAAAAACCGTTTCATCCACACAAGTAACATTTCCAGACACATCAGAATACATACTCAAAGAATCCTCAGAAAGGTGAATATTCTTTCCATGTTTTAAAGCTTTCACCGCAACTGTCCGCGGCTTTATCTCATTCCCCACCACATCTATCCCTGGTGTCCCGAAATCAGCCGGTTCTAAAGTTGCCAAAAGCTGCCCTTCCGCTACAGATTCAATCATATCAAGCTTATGAAAGTCAACACTTCCATCTTCCTTGACTGCTGGTTTGCTTGTTTTGTCTATATTAAAATGATATGTGATTACTGCATCATGTCCGTGAATTGGCTTTGTCGCCTTTGCCACCAACACATCAGTACAGTAAAGACGCATCTTATGCATCACTTCAATATTTTTCTTTATTAAGCCATGGTGTATGTCATGCTGCTCTAACAACTTTAAAATATCATCCACTGTCAATCTGGAACCAAGACTGGAATTAGGATACAATCTAAGCTTTGCATACATTCGATTTGGATCTACTGTAATCACAGCGTATTCGTTTTCTGGTATTGCACTCTTCCCACTAATCTGTGTTTCTGCATTCTTATGCTTTGCTGCCCTTTCCACAAAGTCTTTAATCTGCTCTGCGGGCACATCATTCCATTTTTTTGCATTCAAATAAGATAAAACATCTTCTGCTTTTAATGGCTCTCCGCCATCTACAGCAGGATAAGATTTTAAGTAGGTTCCATTCTCCTTATGAACCAACTGAAAAAACGCATTACGTTTCATAGCAACCCCATTTCCGCAGAACTGGAGGTTCCCCATAATTGACCCAGCAGACATATCCTGTTTCAGACACTGCCCAGGCCAAACACAGAAAGATCATCTCCCATCCTCTCGCGCATTTTACGCAGCGCTTTTGTATGAAGCTGGGAAACTCTTGATTCCGATACCTCCAGTATCCTGCTGATTTCTTTTAATGTCAATTCCTCAAAATAATAAAATGCAATTACCTTCTGTTCATTTTCTGTCAGAGAATCAATCGCCTCTGCCAATACCTTTTTTAATTCCTGACGCTCCATCACCCTCTCTGGCTGCTCAAAACGCATCATATTCGCAGACTCAATTTTCACTTCACTTCCCTGCTCAAGATATTCATCCAGAGAAACCAGATTGGCAATCTGTGTCTGGTTCACCAAATCCTCCAGCTCGCTGGTTGAAATTCCAAGCTCCTCCGACAATTCTTGATTGGAGGCAGGACGTCCATACTTTGCCTCCAAATCTTTCATTGCCGTTTCCAACTTTTTCTGCTTTTGACGAAGCGTTCTTGGAATCCAGTCCATTTTACGAATCTGATCTAAGATAGAACCACGAATCCGCAGACTGGCATATGTCTCAAATTTTACACCTTTTGTCAGCTCAAACTTGTCAATTGCATCAATTAACCCAAAAATACCATAGCCGACCAGATCATCATACTCTACTGTATACCCCAGATACATCCCAAGTCTTCCGGCAACAATTTTCACGAGGCCGGAATATTCGATGATTAGCTGCTCTCTGATAGACGGATTTTTTGTTTTTTCATACTCTTTCCATAAGTCGTCTTTCTGCTTATCATCCATTGGCTGTAACATCCCTTCTTCTGAATCATTTTTGTTTATTCAGCGCTCCCTCCTGATACCTGCACAGAATCAGGGCTTTCTTCCAAAGGACCCTGCTCCGGGAATTCCACTTTCTCTTCCCTCTGCCCCTGCTGACGTTTAAACATATTCCCCTCAACTGTTTTCTGGATAATTTTTTTGGCAATCAAGCCAACAATATAGAATATTACCAATGTTGCCAATAATAATGCAAGGCTATAAGTAACATCCATATCTTTTACAATTGTTATAATACTTACTATCGCACCTGCTAACAGCATAATAAATTTTGGTATAAATTCCAGTTTCACAAAATCTCCCCCAATTAAATTGTTCGAACCGGCTTCCCGACTGATTTAATGACAAAATCACCTGTTTCAGGATAAAACTCTACAGTACGTCCAAAATTCAGTCCAGTATCCTCTGCCAATATACGAATTCCAATTGCTCTCAGTTTCTTTTTCACTGCTTCTACATTACGCTCACCAACGCGTAACATATCGCTGTTGCCACTAAAAGCAAACATTTGTGCACCACCTGCTATTTTCGCAGTCAGATTTCTTTTATTTGCTCCAGCCACAACCATTTGTTCAATTAAATAATCAATACCGGTATCTGCAAATTTTGCCCGGTTCTGATTCTGTCTGACCTGTGTGCTGTCCGGCAGCATAACATGTACCAAGCCTGCTATTTTCGATGTCTTATCATACAACGCTACTCCTACACAGGATCCAAGTCCCAGCGTTGTAACGGCATCTGGTGCACGGCAGACTTTCAGATCAGCCATTCCAACTTTTTTCATCTCAGCCATTCCCAATCACCTTAACCCTAAAGACTCTAAAATACGTGTGTAAGACTCCATTGTTGGAATCAAAATAAAGTAACCACTGATATCCATTACATCTAAATCATTAAAATGCGACTCAATTAACAATGCCTTATCACCCAACTTCCCAAATTCAATTGCAGGAACGCTCAAAATTGCCCCTGCCATATCCAGGGCAAGACTTGGAACGGAAACCGAAATTGTCAATTTTGTCAATGAAGAAATTGCGGAAAGATATGCCCCTGTAATAATATTCCCAATTTCCTGCAATGCCGAAATCTCTATTTCTGTAAATGTATCAGAATCCAGACCTGAAGTCAGCCCTACCAGTTTCTGCACCAGTACACGTGCGGCATCACTCTCTAATATGAATAACAATGAACCCTGAATATCCCCTTCCAGACTCAATAGAATTCCAGCAACCAGAGTTTCTTCCCCACCGATTACCTGTGCCAGTTCTGCAAAAGTCAGCATCTTCACCCTTGGAACATTCATATCGATTCTGGTATTAATAAGTTGGGACAATGCAGTAGTTGCATTGCCCGCACCTATATTTCCTATTTCAGTTAATACATCAAACTCAAAGTTATCCATGCCCTCATTGTTCTTCTGCATAGAATACCTCATTTCCACGCTGCCTTACCTGAATGGAATCTGTTCTGACAGCGCACAAAAACAAATCCCACAAAACACTACCGCTAAATTATTTCTTTTTCCTTATCATTAATTACAGACACAATATTCAATAACGTAATCAGCCCATCTACATGTTTACCAACGCCACTTAAATACTGCGTGCGGATATCATTTGCATCAGAGGAATTTGTTTTCTCAATTGACCCCTCATCCAATGTCACCACTTCCTTAACCTCATCCACAATAATACCAATTGCAGACTGTGATTCCAATTTAATAATAATAATGCGGGTAGCATTGGTATATTCATCCGGCTCTAAATCAAACTTCAACCGCAGACTCATTACAGGAATAATTTCACCACGAAGGTTAATTACCCCTTTAAAATATCGCTGTGACATTGGAATCCTTGTGATTTTTGACATACGCACAATATTGTCTATATATTTAATGTCAATACCATACTGCTCGTTGCCGAGATGGACAACAATATACTGCTTCCCCTCGCCTACTGTTTCAACATTTTGAATATCATTGATATCATCCATTTTCCAGTCCCCCTATACTAAGGTATTTACCTCAAGAATCAGTGCAATCTCACCATCTCCAAGAATTGTAGCGCCGCCAATCAGCTTACTGCAGTTAATGTAATCACCAATGGATTTGATAACAATTTCCTGCTGACCGATTAAGTTATCCACAACAAGACCTGCCTGCTTATCTCCCTTCTTGACAATAACAACTGTCAGGCTTTCCGGCTTAAATTCACCAGGCTCCACATCCAAAATCTTATCCAGCCGAACCAAAGGAATTACAGTATCACGAAGGTTGATTACTTCTTTCGTCTGTACATGCTTTACCTCAGAAAATGGAATATCCTCTATTGTCTGGATGTTTCCTAAAGGAATCGCATATTTTTCTGACCCAAGTTCCACCATCAATGCCTGGATAATTGCAAGTGTCAGAGGCAGACGGATAATAAAACTACTTCCCTCACCCATCTCTGTCTTACACTCAATATTACCACCCAGGCCTTCAATCTTGGTCTTAACAACATCAAGTCCAACGCCGCGTCCAGAAACGTCCGTGATTTTTTCCGCTGTTGAAAAACTTGGTTTAAAGAGCAGGTCTATAATTTCTTTATCTGACATAGCTTCTGCCTGCTCTGGAGTAATCGTGCCCTTTTCAATCGCTTTATTTCTGACTTTCTCCACATTAATTCCGGCACCATCATCACGAACTTCAATATTAACATTGTTGCCATCCTGATAAGCGTCCAGATAAATATGGCCAATTTCATCCTTACCTAACGCAATTCTTTCTTCATTGGATTCCAAACCATGGTCAGCAGAATTACGAAGCAGATGCTGTAATGGATCTCCAATTTCATCAATAACAGTACGGTCAAGTTCTGTTTCCTCACCTGACATATGTAATTCCATTTTCTTTCCAAGTTTCTTCGTTAAATCACGAATCATACGAGGGAAACGGTTTACAACGCTCTCAATCGGCACCATTCTGACTTTCATTACCGATTCATGCAAGTTTGTTGTAACACTTTCCAGATATTCAATCTGTTCGTTCAAAGCAGAATCTGACCTTGACTCTTCATCTGCAGAACTGATGGAAACAATACCGTTTTTTGCAATAATCAGCTCGCTGACAAGATTCATCAAAACATCCAGCTTTTCAATATCTACACGGACTGTCCTGCCCACCGTAGGTTTTGCCGTTTTCTGTGCAGCGTTCTTCTGTGCTGACTTCTGTGCCGGCTTTGCTTCTGGCTTTTTAACCGCCTGCTGTGCCGCTGCAGGTGCAGGGGTATTTGCCGAAGGCTGCTTTGCTTCCGGCTCTTCCGCCTTAGCTTCCGTCTTACTTGCAGCCGCAGTACTTTCAGCAGAAGCGTCAGACATATTATAGTTGCCAACAATTGCCTGCTTTACTTCAGACACTGTTTCAATCGCATTTTTTATGGTTTCAAGGCTTTCTTTTGTAAGATAGAGTAAACTAAAATCGAATTCAAACTTTTCATCTTCAATATCCTGCACACTTGGCACCGCTTTAATTACCTCACCAAGCTCCTCCAATGCCTTAAATACCAAAAATGCCCTCGCTGCCTTTAAAATACAAGACTCCTGCAAATAAACAGTAATGCCAAAAATATTCTGGTTATCATTTTGTGCTTTCTCAAAGGTAGTCTTTTCAAAATCAGAAACAGAAATGGAATAATATTTTGCTTCTTCCTGGAAATCTGAAGATGCCGCAGATGCTTCTGTACCAGCCGCCTCTTCCTTCTTTGCCGGCTGCTCTGGTGCTTCCTTACCCGTTGCCTTTGCCGCAATTGCATTTAATGTATTGACAATTTCCTCATTTTCCTCTGTTCCTTCATTTGCAGTTTCCATAATCTCATTGAGATATGCTTCCAACGCATCCAGTGCCCGAAACAATACATCGATCAATTCCGATTCCACTTTCATGTTTTCGCTACGAATTTCCTGGAATACATTCTCCATATCATGCGTCAGACGCTGCATACGCTTGAAACCCATCGTACCTGCCATTCCCTTTAAAGAATGTGCCGCACGAAAGATTTCATTAATAACATCCATATTTTCCGGTTCCTGTTCCAGAACCATCAACTGATCACTCAAATTTTGTAAATGTTCTTTTGTTTCATCGATAAAAATTTCAAGATACTGACTAACATCCATTTTAGCGCACCCCCACATGCTTTGTTATTGCATCTGCTATTTTTTTAAGCGCTGTCACCTCATCTACAGCACCTGCCTCTGCAATTGCCTTTGGCATACCATAAACGGTACAGCTAGGTTCATCCTGCGCAATAACATAAATTTTATTTGTTTGTTCTAACTGAAGTATTCCTTTCGTACCATCTGCCCCCATACCGGTCATCACCACACAGGTAATCTCATCAAAAGAGGATTTCATCAATGATTCATACATAATATCTGCACATGGCTTTAATCCGTTTCTGGCCGCTTCTACTGTTACGGAAAGATTATGTTCTTTTTTCCCTTTCTCTATCAAACGCATTTGGGAACCGCCCTTTGCAATATATACTGTCCCCTTTTCGATTGTTACCCCATGTTCTGCTTCCACTACGTTAATTCGGCTCAATTCATTTAAACGGCTGGCCAAGGAAGCAGTAAAACCCTCTGGCATATGCTGAACAATTAAAACGGCCGCATCTAAATTGGCCGGTAAAAATGGTACAACATACTGCAGTGCCTTCGGCCCGCCTGTCGAGCAGGCCAGTGCCACCAGTTTTCTGGCTCCTCCTCCCAACGGCGTTTTAGAATGCTTTGATAGATCTCCTCTGAGCGTTTTTTTCGAAGTGGAAGGCATCTCCTTTGCAATTGTCTTTTTTGGCCTGCCAACCGCAGAACCTGCTTCCTCCCGGGATGGCACCGCAGATTCTGTAATCGGTGGAAGATGTGTTGCCACATGAAGCATATTCAGAAGATTTTTCCCAAAACCTGGCCCTTTTGCCTCTGCCAAACTATCTGGCTTTGTGACAAAATCAAACGCCCCCAGTTCCAATGCCTGAATCGTTTCCTTTGCTCCCTCTTTCGCAAGTGTACTGACAATCAAAACGGTCTCGTTCTTTCCCTTGCTCTTTAATTCACGGAGCAGCTCAATACCATTCATTTTAGGCATATTAATATCCAAAACAATCGCATCGAACTTCTCACCAGACATCAAAATATCCAGTGCTTCAATTCCGTTTATTGCATAGCGTTCCGCCTGGAGTTTCTCATCTGAATTTATTATATCAAAAATAACCCTTCTCATAAGTGCAGAATCATCGACAACCAATATTTTTTTCATATGCATCCGCCTCCCTAATATAATTTCCCACAAATAATCATATAAAAACTATCTCCCATACCGAAACATCTTTGTAATCACTCCGGAAAGCCCCCGACTCTTCCTGCCTGTGGAAACTTCTGTCCCATTTTCCAAAAACAAAGCAATCTCTAACATTGCTCTTGTACTTACAGCATTCGGATAACTTATCGTCACTGGCTGCTGTCTCATCACCGCTTTTTGCAGCTTCTCATCATATGGAATATACCCTAAATATTCCATATTCACATGCAAGAACTTTTTTACTACAGTATCCAGTTTACCAAAAAGTTCTTCCCCCTCATAATAGCTATGGGTACGATTTGCAATCATATTAATTCTTATGCTGTTTTCATAAAATTCTTCATACCTGCACAAAGTTTTTAACAAAGCATATGCATCGGTAATTGAAGTTGGTTCTGGCGTCGCCACCAAAAGCACTTCTGAACTCGCCAGTATCAAATCAACCACCGAACTGGAAATTCCTGCACCAGTATCAATAATTACTATATCTGCAATATGATCTAACTCATACATCATTCTTACCAGATTTTGTATCTGATCCTTATTTAAGTTGGTAAGCTCCCGCAATCCAGAGCCACCTGATATAAAACCAATGTTTTCTGGTCCTGCCGAGACTACATCCTCCAGATCCATTCCCCTGAATATTAAATCAGACAAATTGTATTTTGGTCGTATTCCAAGCATAATTTCAACATTTGCAAGTCCAAAATCCGCATCTAAAATAATAACCCGCTTATTCAGCCTGCTTAACTGAATTGCCAGATTAACAGATACATTGGATTTACCAACCCCGCCTTTGCCACTTGTAACAGTAATTACTCTGGCAAGATGCCCTTTTTTATTCTGTTTCTTTACAATATTTCTTAATCGTTCCGCCTGATCCATCAGCTATTTCCTCCAAGGAGCTGCTTTGCAATATTCTGGGCATCAATCTTTCCAATATCATCTGGGACATTCTGTCCCCATGTCGTATAAGAAAGCGGCGCACCAGTAAGCATATGAATATTAAATATATTTCCTATTGTATCCGTCTCATCTAATTTCGTAAAGACCAGAGTATATTTTGTTATTTCAGCATAAGTCGTTGCGATTTTTACGAGATCTTTATATTTTGTCGTAGCACTTAAAACAAGAAAAACCTCCCGGCTTTCCTCGTCCACCGTTTCTAAAAGCTTTTGAATATCCTCACGCTGTTCTTTACTATTATGCGAACGCCCCGCAGTATCTACAAACACTAAATCAAAATCATGCAGTTCTTCAATAGCCTGTTCCATATCCCCTGCTGAATAGACTACCTGAAGCGGAATCCCCAAAATATTAGCATATGTTTTCAACTGTTCAACTGCGGCAATTCGATAGGTATCTGAAGTAACTAACGCCACCTTTGTCTTTTTCGTAAGCTTTAAAGTAGAAGCAATTTTCGCAATGGTCGTCGTTTTTCCAACACCAGTTGGTCCCATAAAAAAAACATATTTTTTCTTTTTCGATCTTATGTCAATTAAATGTGGCTGCCCAATTTTCAAAACTATTTTCTGATAGACACCTGCCAGAATACTATCCAAATTTGCATTTTTGCCAAGTGTTTCTGCAATGTCATCTAAAATCTGACTGACATAAGTCTCCTCTACCTCATTATCTAAGAGCTTTTTCCGAATCAAATCATAATAGGCCTGATTCGGATTATCCTTTTCCTCTTTCTCTTCCTTTGCCTCCCTGTCTGCCTGGAGCTGTTTTTCTAATAAATCCTGCAGATTACTCAAACGTTCCTCAATATCTGTTTCCTCTTTTGCGGCAACATTCTTTTCCACCGCAATCTCCTCCTGCAAAGAAAAATCCCCATCCAATTTACTTGTTTTTCCTGTAAATAAATTATTTTCCTGTTCTTTTTCCTTTTTTGCTTCATCTGCAGCAAGTACAGCATTTGTTTCCTGTATTGCCTCCTGTAATTTACTAAAATCTGGAAGATCCTGAACAAAAGCACTGTTACTTTCTGAATCCTTTTCCTTTTTTTCTTCCAAATCATCAACAGCCGCTGTAATTTCCACAGAAGCTTTTTTAAAGAAACGTGCCAATCCATGCGGTGCAACCTTCTTTACATTCATAATTATGGCAGCCTCACCAAGGTCTTCCTTCGCAAGTCTTGTCGCTTCTTCCTCTGTCATCGCAATATATTTTCTGATAACCATTTTACACTGTCACCATCCCTATTGATTGTAGTTCTACGTCAGTTTCAATTTCATTATAAGAAACAACAATTAAATCATCAAACTGCTCTGACGTAAGTTTTTTAAAGTACATCCTGACAATCGGCGAAGTCACAATAATCGGATTCTTGCCAAGATCTTCCATCTTCTCCATCTCCTCTTTTACAGAATTTAAGATTTCCTGTGTTTTTTCCGGTTCCAAGTTAATATATGCTCCCTGTTCTGTCTGTTTGACAGAACCCATAATTTCCTGCTCAATCCTTGGGTCCAAAGTTACAACACTCGTCATCTCATTAGAAGGAAAATATTTATTGGAAATCGCCCTTTTCAAACTCTGACGCACATATTCTGTCAAAACATCTGTATCGCGCGTCATAGTAGCATTATCTGCCAATGTTTCAAATATTGTAACCAAATCACGAATAGAAATTCCCTCTCGCAGCAAATTCTGTAAGACTTTCTGAATTTCACCAACTCCTAAAAGTTTCGGAACCAAATCAGCTATCAATGTTGTGTTTGCCTCCTGAATATTATTAATCAGATTCTGTACATCCTGTCTTGTCAGAAGTTCATCCAGATGTTTCCGCACTACTTCTGTCAGATGTGTCGCAATAATAGATGGTGGGTCAACCACTGTATAGCCCAGTGATTCCGCACGCTCCCTCTGTGATTCCGTAATCCAGATTGCAGGCAGATGGAAAGAAGGTTCAAAGGTCGGAATTCCTGTAATCTCTTCTTCCACATACCCGGGATTCATCGCCATATAATGGTCAAACAAAATTTCTCCCTCACTGACTGGAACACCTTTAATCTTAATGACATACTGATTCGGATTTAACTGAATGTTATCACGAAGACGAATCATGGGAACAACACAGCCAAGCTCTAATGCCACCTGCCGTCTGATCATAACCACACGGTCTAACAAGTCACCACCCTGATTTACATCAGCAAGCGGGATAATACCATATCCAAACTCTAACTCAATTGGATCAACCTGTAACAAAGAAACCACATTTTCCGGACGCCTGATTTCCTCTGCTGACTCTTCCTCTTCATCCACTTCCGTCTCAATCTGAGTATCTTCCATAACTGACTCAATGGAACGTCCTGCAATAATAAAAAGAATTGCATAAATTAAGCAAATTATTGTAGGAAGAGGGGTAAACGCCAAAAAGGCAAGCGTACCGCCTACAATATATAAAACTTTTGGAATGGAAAATAACTGTCTTAGAAGTACATTTCCCAAGTCAGATTCTTTGGAAACCTTTGTAACAAGGATACCAGTAGACAAAGAAATCAGAAGGGAAGGGATCTGGCTTACTAAGCCATCACCAATCGTTAAAATCGAATACCTCTGCAATGCCTCTGTTATCTCCATCCCCTGCATTACCACACCAAGAATCAAACCACCAACAAAGTTAATCATTGTAATAATCAGCCCCGCCGTAGCATCTCCTTTTACATACTTTGTAGCACCATCCATGGCTCCAAAAAAGGTTGCTTCATCCTGGATTTTCTGACGGCGCTCAATCGCCTCTGCATCGGTTATCGCACCAGTATTCAAATCAGCATCAATTGCCATCTGTTTACCAGGCATTGCGTCCAGAGTAAAACGAGCCGTTACCTCAGAAACACGTTCTGAACCTTTGTTAATAACAATAAACTGGATAACAATCAAAATCAGGAAAATAACAACACCAACGATCAGGTTACCACCACCAACAAAGTTACCAAAAGTTGCAACTACCTCTCCGGCATATCCGGAAAGTAAAATATTTCTGGTAGAACTGACATTTAACGACATTCTAAAAAGAGTCGTAATCAAAAGGATTGTCGGGAATGCCGACATACTCAGAGCCTCTGTCGAATAAAGCGATGTAAACAAAATAATAAGCGCAATACTGATATTTAATATCATAAATACATCCAAAAGTCCGGTCGGAACCGGTACAATCAGAAAGATAATTGGCAACAATATGTATAACCCAAGAAATAAATCCTGCTTTTTCATCGTTTCCTCCACCTATCCTGTTCTTTATATTTTTCCTTTTAATCCATATACATATGCTAACACTTCTGCTACCATCTGATAAAGCTCTGGAGGAATCTGTTCCCCTAACTCTACATTATGGTAAAGCATACGTGCTAATGGTTTGTTCTCCACAATCTCAATATCATTTTCCCTTGCAACATTTTTAATCCGCTCTGCCAGATAATCCGCCCCCTTGGCCACAACAACCGGAGCCTCATATTTTTCCCTCTCATACTTGATTGCTACCGCAAGATGCGTCGGGTTTGTGATAACCACATCTGCCTGCGGAAGGGACTGCATCATACGGCGCATTGAAGCCTGTTGCATTCTTCGCCTCTGCTGCGATTTGACTTTCGGATCTCCTTCTGAATTTTTATATTCATCTTTTACCTCCTGCTTTGTCATCTTCATGTCTTCATGGAATTTCCATTTCTGGTAAAACCAGTCTGCCAGACCAACAATAAAGAAAAAGAAACTGATACGCAATCCAATATTCATAATAATATCGCCAATAAGTGCGATTGCCTGTGGAAGGTTAAAAGAATACATGTCTATTACCAGATTCCATTTATCCTTCAGATAATTATAAATAACGACCACTAATATTGTTATCTTAGCAATGGACATCAATAACTGAACCAGTTTTTCTTTTGAAAACAGCCTCTTTACGCCACTTACCGGACTAAATTTACCGAAATTTGGTTTCATCGGCTCAAAAGAAATCTTATATTTCACCTGATACAGGCTCACAGCCACTGCGACAAAAACCGTCACAATAAAAAACGGAGCAACAATTATTAAAATCCTCTGAACCTCACTTCCAAGAAGCACACAAATAATAGATAAGGTAAAATCTTCATCTGCATAATCCGGAATACGTCGGAAAACATCCTGCATTACTTCCATAATACTATTTCCAAGCGTCCCAACATAAATTCGCAAAACAAAGAAAAATACAAGAAGGGAAACTGCCATAGTCAAATCCTGGCTCTTGGCAACCTGCCCTTTATTTCTTGCATCTGATAACTTTTTAGAGGTAGGCTCTTCTGTCTTTTCTCCTCCAGAACCTTCCTTTGCAAATAACTGCAAATCATACTTCATATATGGTATCATAATAGTCGACCTTCTTCTCATAACATAATACCTTATTTAAAAAGAAATAGCAAATACTTTATCACTAAGGACCAAAACTTTACAGATTTCTCTGTTACTATTCACAGCTATTCTAAATATCATGCGAAAACCATCTGTGAATAATTTTCCCTCAAGAAAACATCAGCAAAACTCCTGCCATTGACTGTGTAAAATATTTTGTAATAAGCTGCATTTCCTCAAAAAGAAAATCCACAATTCCCGGAAACAGAGACATCAATACAAACAACAGAAAAAGGCCTGCAAATACCTTTGCCTGCATACCAATCACAAACATATTCATCTGTGGTGCCACCTTCGCCAGAATTCCAAGCACAACGTTTAAAATCAGTATACAAGAAAAAATCGGCAATATGATTCGAAACCCAATGATAAAATAATCTGTAATAAACTTAACAAATATCTGATATAAAGACGGACTAATCTTTGCACCGCCAATTGGAATCAACTGATAGGAATCAAATAACGCATCAATAACAAAATAATGCATATCTAACGCAAGAAACATCAGCATAAATATCGCCATAAAAAAAGTAGAGGTTATGGTGGTTTGTATATTCGTTGTTGGATCCATCTCCATTGCCATAGCAAACCCAATCTCCATATCAACCATATGGCCGGAAAAACTCAGTATATACAGACAAAGGCTTGAACCAAGCCCAATTAAAATTCCCGTAATTCCTTCTTTAACGATAAGAATGCTGTATCCAAGCATTCCATTATAAGATACAGCGGTATAATCAACTAAATTCATAACTATTAAGGAAAGAAAAAAAGAAAGAAAAAACTTTGTCCTTCTTGGAATCGTTGTCTGGTTAAAAAACGGAGCAACCATAATGATGGCTGAAACCCTGACTAATACCAATAACATACCATCTAGGTTTCGTAATGTAACATCCAAGAAATCACCCCTCCTTCTCTATAAAAGTTACCTTTTTCCTATCGTATTATTGTAGGGATCTGCGCCATAAGCTCTGTAAAAAGCTCAGCCACAGTGCTTAACATCCATCCACCACATAAAACCAGTATAAGCATAATTGCCAGAAACTTAGGAACAAAAGTCAACGTCTGCTCCTGAATAGAAGTAATCGTTTGAAGCACACTAACAATCAATCCGATAATTAATGATATAATCAAGAGAGGAGCTGACACCTTAACAATAGTCCAGATAACCTCGCGTGAAACATCCAATACATATCCAACATTCATAATTACCGCTCCTTCTTACTTTATAAACGATTCAACCAGTGAACCAACCACCAGATTCCATCCATCTGCCAATACAAACAATAAAATCTTAAAAGGCAGTGAAATCGTTGTTGGCGGAAGCATCATCATTCCCATTGACATAAGCGTAGACGCTACAACCATATCCATTACAATAAACGGAAGATACAAGATAAATCCAATAATAAATGCCGTCCGCAATTCACTGATAATAAATGCCGGAATGACAACTGTCATCGGAATTTCCTCATAGCTTTCTGCCTCCGAATGATTAATCTTCATAAAAAGTTCTAAATCCTTATCCCGTGTCTGCTCCATCATAAAAGTCCGAAGAGGAGCAACTCCCCGCTCAATCGCAGCCTCCTGTTCAATCTGTCCACTCATAAAGGGCTGTACTGCCTCATCATTCACCTGATTCATCACAGGCGCCATAACAGCTAACGTAATAAACAAAGAAAGGCCTGCCAAAACCTGATTAGGTGGCGTCGTCTGTGTACCAAGCGCCGTCCGCAGAAAATGAAATACTACGACAACTCTTGTAAAACATGTCACCATAATCAATGCTGATGGCGCCAGGGAAAGCACCGTTAATATAATAAGAATCTGCAAGGTGGACTCTAAATCTGTACTCCCTGCATTTGATGTAATATTTAAGTTAAATCCATCATCATTCGTCTGATTTCCTGTTGCCTGCACATGCGAAGGCGGAAATACAACCAAAAAAATCACACAGGCTGTAAAAGCCATAATCAGAAAACAGACAAATCTTTTTTTTCTGCTCTTGCCTATATTGTTCCACATGATTGAACACTTGCTCCTTTATCTTTTCCAAATCACTCTGATTTGTTTTTATGATTAAAGTCCTTTGCTTTTTTCAAAATCTCTGAAAAGGACGTATTTTTCATTTCTTCTGATTGAAAAACCAATTCTTCCTCTGAAAGTTCTGTTAGAAAAACAGCATTCTCTTTAAAGAGTACAAAAGAAACATATCTGTTCCCAACTTTTGCAATTACAATATTTTTTCCCGGCGAAATCTGCTGTGATTCAATAACAGAAATATTAGACGATCTGGCATTTACAATACCTGACTTTGCATACCACTTTGTAAATACATGCGCTCCATAAAGAAGTATGAAAAAAACGATTAAAAGTAAAAACAATTTAAAAACGCTGGAAAATGTAGAAATCTCAGATAACATCAAAAGCATTCTCTACACCTCCAGCATTTTAGGAACTATCTTTGCTATTTTTCTATAGCCCCTTATTATTTTGCAATCTCAACTAAACGAATACCAAAGTTCTCCTCAATAACAACAACTTCGCCCTTTGCAACAAATTTTCCATTGACCAGCACATCAACCGGCTCTCCGGCAAGCTTATTTAATTCAATAATGGTACCTGGGGCAAAATCAAGAATCTCTTTAATTGATTTATTGGAACGTCCCAACTCCACGGTAACCTCCAGAGGAACATCCAGGATAAGGTCAATATTTTCCTGCTGTAAAAGAGGCATAATTCCCTGATTAAATGTCTGGAACTGTGCCGGCTGAACATTTACATTCTGTGCTGGCATCATATAAGGCTGCTGCATTTGCATCATATTCGGATCCATCTGTGGCTGCTGCATCATATTTGGAGCCATCTGTGGCTGCATTTCTGGTGCAGGCTGTGCGGCAGGCGCCGATTCTGGTGCTGGCGCAGCGGCCGAAGCAGTGCTTCCTCCACCACTACTTCCCATAAATCTCTCATAAAGTTCTTTTGCGAAATCAAAAGGATATAATTGCATAATCTGACTGTCAATCAAATCCCCGATTTTCATATCAAAAGCAACCTGTACTACTTCATCATCTAAAAAAGTTGAAATATCTGTATCTTCAATTGTATCATTTAAATCAACCAAACTTGCAGAAGGCGGACTAATATCCACTTTCTTTTCTAACATCGAAGACAGCGAGGTCGCAGCAGAACCCATCATCTGGTTCATCGCCTCACTGATTGCACTCAAATGCAATTCCGACAATTCACCCTCCGTATTACTGCCATCGCCACCCATCATCAAATCTGTAATAATCTTAACATCTGCTTCTTTTAAAATCAGTATGTTATTTCCATCAATCCCCTCAATATAGGAAATATGAATAAAGACACATGGCCTGTCATATTGCTGAGATAACTCATTAATTGAAACATATGATACCCGCGGAGTTGTAATAACTACTTTATTATTCAATAAAGTAGATAATGTTGTAGCAGCCGTTCCCATATTAATATTGGCAATCTCCCCTACGGCATCCCTCTCAGCATCTGTCAACCGATCTGCCTTTTCCTGCGCTGATGCTGAAGCCGAATCATCCCCGCCACCCATCAACGCATTAATCTCCTCCTGAGATAACATTCCACCATCCATAACCTTATTGCTCCTCCCTTATAATTGAAGTGACTCTGATAGCATATGATTTAGAAGTCGCACCTGGTAAAGCAGTAAACTTCCTAATATTTCCAACATATACATTCAATTCATCGTCCACTTTAGTATCTAATTTTATAATGTCTCCCACCTGCAGATTAGCAAAATCATTCACAGAAATGGAACTTCTGCCAAGCATTGCCCGAACTGGTATCTTTGCGTAATCAATAATATCCTGTATCTCATCCTGAAACTGTCCAGACAAATCAGCTTTCATTGCTGAATACCAATACTTTGTATTCAGTTTATCAATAACCTTTTCCACACAGGCATATGGAATACAGATATTCATAAGACCTTCCACTTCACCTATTTTAACATTCATAGTGATAATTGCTGTCATCTCACTTGGAGAAATAAACTGTGCAAACTGTGAATTTGTCTCCATTCGTTCTAAACGTGGTTCAATCGCCACAACGTTTTCCCACGGGTCAATCAAAAGATTGGTACAGACTTCCATAATACGTTCCAAGATAACCAGCTCTATCTCTGTAAAATCTCTATCTTTCTCCAGAGGATTCCCAAAACCACCAAGCATCCGGTCAACAATGGTAAAACCAAGGTTTACTGCCAATTCAATAATCACATTACCAGGTAAAGGAGAAAAATTTAAAACTCCCAGTAAAACAGGATTTGATAATGCATTAGAAAATTCAGAATAGGTATTTGCCTCTGCATTCATCACTTCTACCTGAACTGATTTTCTGAAATATGCTGGTAAATTTGTTGACAACAGACGACCATAGTTTTCAAAAATAATCTCTAACGTTCTCAAATGATCCCTGGAAAACTTGGACGGTTTCGCAAAATCATAATTGCTGACCGCTTTCTCTGGTGCCTCATTTAAAGTCTCGACATCCATCTCACCGGAACTTAGCGCATTAAGCAGACTATCTATTTCGGCCTGAGATAAGGTATCTCCCATAATTTTCACCTCACACCCGAATCCTGAAAACCAGAATCCAGCTTTTCTAATTTTATTATCATACCACATTTCGACAAGAAAGCAAAGTATTTTTATTCCGAAATCATTACCTTTTATGCCGAAAACAAGTTGATACTTCCTGCGCCATCTGTTTTACTGTGTTACATAACCATTTAAGATTACACTGACAGCAACTTTATTATCTAACAATGCCTGAATTTTCTCCAATGCTTCCCTCTCAACAACATCCTGTGTTGCCTCCTGCTGTGTATGGCTTTGGATTACATTGGAAATAATACCAGAAAATTGCGCCTGGTTATCTGTAATTGTTTCAGCCATCCCGGAATCATAATCATCCGATTTCGTATTCAGGTTAATTACAAATCCCTTTAACATGGCATAATGGGAACCGCTCTCCCCATCAGGAGTCTTTAAATTATATGTCTGCTCTGCAGCAAATTCAATCGGAACCGCCTCAATATCATCAATGGTATAATTAGAGTCCGGATCCGCATCGGAATCTGCATCCAGTTCCAGATTTAAAACTGAAGCCACCTGTGTAATCAGGCTGTTCGTCTTCTGAAATGTTGGTAACATGACAAAAAACATAATTGCAGTCAAAACCACATTGATTACAGTTAACGCCGTAATAATTACACTAAAAATATTTTTTTTCATTTTCAATACCTCACTTTTTGTTTTTATTCCGTATCACTGTAAATTTTTATTTCCACACGACGGTTCTTCGCCCGCCCTGCTTCTGTTTTATTACTTGCAATCGGATGCAGCTGTCCCCATCCGGAAGCTTCCAGATATTTCTCATGCAGATTTCTATCTTTCACCAAATAATCCCGCACAGTAACCGCACGTGCCACAGAAAGCCACATATTGTCACGGTACTGTGAATTATTGATTGGTACATTATCTGTATGTCCCTCAATTTTAATCCGTCTGTCACTGTAGGCTTTCAGAATATTAGACACACGACTGAGCGTCTGCTTCGCCCCCTGTCGGATTTCAGCGCTTCCCGATTCAAACAAGACACCACCACTCAAGGAAATCATAACATAATTATAACCATCATCTATTGTAACATCTACCGCATCCTGCAGACGGTTTGTTTCTGACTTATTGACTACTTCGCTATATAATTCCTCTATTTCCTGCTTTTTTGCCTGCTCCTGCTGCTTCTCATACTCCGACATTGGATCAGTTGGTGTATTAGACTCGGCCGCCTTTCCCATATCAGAATAATAATCATCCAGATTGTTTAATTGCGTAGCGCCGCTTGATACCAGTTTTCCATCTCCAATTGCCTGCGCACCACCACTGAATATGCTAAAACTGTTTGACATAGAAGCAACTAATTCCGCATATTTCACTTCATCCACATTAGACATGGCAAAAAGCATAACATAAAAGCAGAGCAAAAGGTTCATCAAATCAGAGAAAGTATCTTTCCATCCATCAGTTTTAATTTCCTTTTTCTCTCTTTTTTCTTTTGCCATTATGCTTCACCACCTTCTGCTGCGCCTTCAGCATCCTGCCCAATACCTGCTTTATCATTTGGTGACAGGAATGATTTCAGTTTTTCTTCAATAACTCTTGGATTCTCACCAGCCTGAATTGACAAAAGACCCTCCACCATAATTTCTTTAATTGTGATTTCCTCATCATTTTTCTGTGTCAGCTTAACGGAAAGAGGCACACAAATCCAGTTTGCAAGGACAGAACCATACAAAGTTGTAAGCAGCGCTACCGCCATGTTTGGTCCAATCGCTGACATGTCTTCCATGTTATACAACATGTTAACCAGTCCAATCAGCGTACCAATCATACCCCATGCAGGACCCATACCTGCCATGT
Source organism: uncultured bacterium (assembly GCA_947651225.1). Taxonomy (GTDB): domain Bacteria; phylum Bacillota; class Clostridia; order Lachnospirales; family Lachnospiraceae; genus Butyribacter. The sequence goes on from CANSYK010000003.1 coordinate 49,460, forward strand.
TTCCCCAAAAACCAATTTTCTCATTGTGCCGCTTGTCCACAGATGCAAGTTCCGTCTCCATAATGTTACGTACCAATTCTGGGTCTGTACCATCGACAATCAGCATAATACCCTTCTTCAAAAACTCATCTTCCAGATTATTTGCCATTTCTTCCAGAGCCAGAAGACCTTCTTTACGGGCAACATTTGAGAGATTGACAATGTCCCCGATTACCTTTGCTTCATTCACTTCTGATACTTTCATGACAAGGCTGAATGACTTAAGGTTTTCCAGATACTTCGGAATGCTTTTTGACTGAAAAAGCATACAGAGAAATGTACCACCAATCGTAATGATTACGGAAGGCGCATCACCAAAGTGAGGCAACCCGGCAAAATGATCCGCACCCGTTACAATTCCAAAGAAAATAACAAGCACACCACCTATCAAACCAATTATTGTTGTAATATCCAAAATCTACACCACCTTATGTAATATTATTCTATGATTTCCATAGAACTGCATTCTCTCCTATATGATTTTACTAGATTTTTTATCATCTGTCTACTTTCTTTTACAATTATTTTTTTTCCAGTTGTCAAGGTAACAACCGTATCCGGTGTTTCTTCTACTACTTCAATTAATTCACAATTTATGGTAATTTCTTTTCCATTTAATCTTGTCACATCAATCATGACACCCTCCTTGACCCCAATATTCTTTTTCATTCTTTTTATTCTCAAAAGACAGGGGAGCGACTTTTTCATCGCTCCCCAGCATACTGCACAACAAAAAACTGTTATGCCTTGTGGGAAACGCTAATATCCGATTTAGCGTTTCAGATTCACAAGTTCTTCCAACATGGAATCCGATGTTGTAATAATTCGCGAATTTGCCTGGAAACCACGCTGTGTCGTAATCATATTTACAAATTCATTGGCAAGGTCTACATTGGACATCTCTAAAGCGCCAACCGTAAAGGAACCGCCGGCAGCCTTAATTTCTTCTCCAACACCATCAAATTCACCAGAGTTCAAGGTTGCCCGGAATAAACTGTTGCCTGCTAATTCCAAACCAGAAGGGTTTGCAAAGGTAGCAACTGCCATCTGTGCCAGACATTTCTGTAAACCATTGTCATAATTTCCCCAGATTTTTCCTTCGTCATCAATGGAAAGGCCTATCATCTTACCTGCTTTGTAGCCTGCACCGTCATTACCGCTTGTTACGCTGGCATCACCACGTGCATAGCTGACTTTAGAAGTCCCCCCCTGGGAATACTGGGTAATGCTGTCAAAGAAGATATGGATACCATTATTATCATTTGTTGCATCATACTGTGGAAAAGGTGTCTTATCACCTGTTGGGGCAGGACTAGCACCTAACTGTGTAATCGAAAATCCAATTGCCTTTTTGCCCCTTACTGTTGTTCCATCTAAAACATTATATTTACCATCACCATCTCCGACACCACCCTTAACAATATGAGAAAAATTGCCAGTAACAGTATCAAATTGTAACTCCACAGCACTGGCCTTCAACTTAAATTCTCCTGTAAGTTTATTAACGTCACCATCAACCTCTATCTCCTTATCTGCAAACTTAATTTTAGCATCAGATTTGGAGAATGTTCCATTTGTTTCATTTACAAAAATAGATTTCCCATTTGGATCTAACACATCTGTCACTTCTATTGTATATGTTGCAGGGACAGGAGTTCCAGCAGTTGCATCCGTCTTCTGCTTTACAGACATCTGAATCGTATAACTGTTACCAAGATTATCATAAAAACTGGCTGTCATAACAACACCTTCCGCAGAAGTCAATTTCGGATCATTCGGATCAATATTACCGGACATCGTAACCGCTGTTGTTGCCTCTGGCTGATAATACATTTTATCTGGGCTCATAACAACAAGGTCTTTTACTCTATCTTTAATAATTACTCCATTTTCGTCTGCCATCCATCCCTGAACGGTTGCATTATTTGTTGTACAGTACAGATTACCGGATGGGTCTACATTTAACGCACCAGACTTGGTAAAGACTGTCTCTGTACCAGAACGGACTACTAAAAATGCTTCGCCGTTAATTGCCACATCAAGTGCACGGTTTGTCGTAGACGGACCGCCCTGTTCTGTGATATTGGTTGTAATGGAAGCTACCATAGAACCAAGACCAATCTGCTTTGGGTTAACACCGGCTGTTGCCAACTCTGCATTTGGGCCAGTTGCAGGAGAAAGCATCTGATAAAATGTATCAGAAAAGTTTGCACTGCTTGATTTAAAGCCTACTGTGCTTACATTGGCAATATTGTTGCCAATTACATCCATCTTTGTCTGATGTGCCTTTAAGCCTGCCACACCAGAATAAAGTCCTCTCATCATAATTACTCACCTTATTTCCTTCCTTATAAATGGAATGAATGAAGGGGGTTTTTCTGTCATTCAAAACCCCTTTTGCCCCCTTATGAGGTCCGGCAAAGCTTCATTCCTTAACTGATTACAGCCCCATCAATATTCGTAAAAATGGAGTCTGTCGCATCACCAACTGCTGTAATAACAGTATTGTTCTTAACATTCACAATAAATGCAAGATCATCTACCATCACCAAAGACTCTCGAATTCCTTTTTCCCGTGCCTTTGTTGTTCCATTCTCCAAGCGTTCCATCTGCTCCGCAGACAGATTAATATTTCTTGTTGCCAGACGTTCATTGGCATGCTTTGAGAATTTCAGGCTGTCAACTGCCTGTTCCTTCGTGGATTGAAAAATATCCTGAAAGGAAAGTTCTGTTTGTGGGGAATTGTTCGTCTTAGGACTATTCTGCAGCAACTGATCTCTAATTGACTCAAGAGATGTGTAACTTTTCTGTAAACGTTGCATATACATTCCACCTTTCTTCGTAGTCCTGTTTTTTCTTTCCCTGCTAAGGAACTTCCAGCAATCAATCTATTGACATTTCCTTAGTTTCCGTCAGTTGTACCACCTGTTGTATTTTCACCTTCTGTGCCACTACCGCTTCCGCCAGTTCCTGAATCATCACCACTAGCTGTTGGTGTCCCTTTTACTTCAAGGCCAACATGTTCATAATCCACTGTCTTATTAGCATCATCAAATACAAATGCTACAATATACTTTCCTTCTTCTACACTTGCAAGAGCTTCTCTGTCAATTGTCAGGACGCCTTTTTCATAAGTAAAATACTTTTTATCAATTGCAATTGTCTTTTCCATATCTGACGAATCCATTAAAACAACCGCAAAACTGTTTGCCTTATAGTCATTGCTTCCCATATCAATCCCGGAAATCTTAATATCCTGTGGATCGAAATGAGAAAATTCCAGATTTTGTACCATAACTTTCGGACGATAGGTAGAAATCAAATAATTCTGATCAATTACCTCTACCACTTCATCATAAAGAAAATCCTGGCCGTCAACTGTAACATAAGCAGAACCATTTCGGATTGTAACTTTCTGAACCGTTCCCTGAACCTCCTGTGTGTCACCTGTTGATGTAGTATGGCGAACCAATACCTCCTGACCAATCAGCGCATATGCTGAATTATTGGATACTGTCTGATTCAGATTGGACATCTGCTCTAATGCACTAAACTGTGCAAGCTGGGCAACAAAATCTGTATTATCTGCCGGGTCAAGCGGATCCTGATACTGCATCTGTGTTACAAGTAACAAAAGAAAATCTTCTTTTCCAAGCTGTGAACCAACTTTTCTCTCTGCCTGCTCTTTCTCTGTCTGAGAACTGTCTGAAATCCCAAGATATGGCTTATCCTGATCATCCCTTAAAATCGGTGCTATTAAACCAGCCATCTAACTCCTCCTTTCCTAAAAAAATTTTATGCTGTAAAGTCAACGCTTCCGCCTGTATCACGCATTACCTGCCTGCGGACTGCCTCAGCACTGCTTTCTGTCTCTACAGAATCTGTTTCTGCCTCTTCCGTATCAAAACGGAACTTTCTTCTTCCCTGTCTGGCAGCTTCATTCTGCCTCTGATTTTCTGCTTCTGCCTCATTGCTCTGTGTAAAGTCAAAATTGGAAATCTGAACATCTACGGATTCCACTTTCAGATTTTTGGATTCCAATGTTTCGCGAAGTTCAAACATCTGACTTTCCAATGCCTGCTTTGCCTCTTCCGACTGGACATTGAAGGTTGCTGTCATCACACCGTCCCTTGATACTACAGAAAAAAGTACTTTGCCAAGACTTTCCGGGTTTAGCTGCATCTCCAGTGTTGTCACATTCTCGCTAAGCAAGCTGCGAAGCTGTGAACTAACCTGATTCACAATATCAACCATCTGCTGCATTCTCTGAGCGCCATTGAGTTCTGGTTTAGCAAGATTTGCCAAATCATCCTGCACACCATTCAACTGGTCAGAAAAAAGCGGTAAAACATTCTGCTGTGGCTCCTCTGCCTCTCTCTCAGAAAAAAGAAGCGAAGAAGTATCTTCTGAACCATTTTCCAAAAAAGAATCCTGAGATGATTCCTCTGTAGAAGCGGTCTCTGCGATTTGCTCCGAAGAATGAGATATGGTAACTTTTTCTACCATCTCAGAACTTTCCTGTTTCTGTCCAATATCTGCTTTCTCAGCAACAGCCCCTTTCAAAATAAGCGGCTGTTCTTCTGTACTATCCTGCTCCTGCAAAAGAACTTCAGCTTCTTCTGGCGTCATATCCTGCTGCTGTAAGAATTCCTCAAAATCAACCGGAGTATCAAGCTGCTCCATCATAGCTGCCAGAGAATCGGCATTTTCCTCCGAAAAATCTTCTAATGCGGCAGTCAAATCCATAAAATCCTGAAGAAGTCCTTCATCCGTAAGAAAATCTGTCGTCTCCTGTCCGCCATCTACTAACAGCACAAACTGCTGCAATGTAGCAGTATCCAGTAAATCCATTACAGAAATCCCCAACAGTTCCAAAGCGCCATCAATTGTTTCATCATCCACAGAAAGCGTTTTCTTGACAATATCACGAATTTCCTGTACAAGTTCTGTCATCTTGCCATCTTCTGCCATTCCATCTTCTGTCACAGGCTGTGACAGACCATCTGCCTGTTTTGCACTTTCTGTCTGCAAATCATTGCGGTTTGCACTGCCAGACGCCTGCTCTAGCTTACTCGAAACGCCTGAAGGTTCTTTCACTGCACCTGCATCACCTTTCTGCGCAGAAGCGCCATTGTTTAAAAACTGATCAAAGGATTTTGTACTGCCTGCTGAGACAGAAGTACTGCTTTTTGTAATCGCCAGCTCCTGAATCGAAACAGCGCCCAGGTTTACTCCATTTACACCTGCCATTCTTTCACCTCCTTATAAAATATTTTATCTATGTCAAACAGATTGCTCTGTAGACACGCAAATAACTATCATTACTATCTGTCAGTCCCAATTGTAGAAAGTTTCTTTGTAATCTGTGCCGCAAAAGTAGCATCCAGGTTTTCTAGAATCTGTGCTGCCTGGCTTTCTTTCATATTTCGTAAAATATCACAAATCAAATCCAGATCCTGTGGCATTTCTGTCAGCCTGGTTGCCGCATTGGCAGGTTCCATACCCGCATATACGGTAGCAAGCGTTTTTGCGTTTTCCGAATACTGCAGTTCATCCAAAACCTTCTGATATATTTTTTCTGCATTTTCCGGTGCAATCTCCTCATAATAAGAACGATATTCGGAAATATCCGGTGCATTGTTATTAAACACAACATTTTCATCAAATCTTGCCACACGTTTTTCGAAAGCGTCATATTCGCTTCTGTAACGCTGCAGCTTTTTTACTTCCGCCTCTAACTCTGCTATGTAATCAGAATTGGCTGTTGTCGTTCCGGTTTCCGATTCTAACCTTCTCTCCAATTCAGCAATCCGATCATTTGCCGATTTTAAGGTGTTATATTTGTAATTTCCTTCGGATGCCTGCTGCTCTTCTGACGCCTCTGGAAGAATCTTATTGATTACTGGCACATCCTTTAATACAGGATATAAGACATTGCTGCCAATACCACCAACATCCAGCTTAATAAGGAAAGCAAATACGGCAAGCCAGATAAGAATGATAATAATTGCAATCAATGCCGTTACCGCTTTACTTCCCTTGCTCTCCTCCTGACCGGCCAATGCTTGTTCCTCTTTCTTCTTCTTTGCCATAAGATACTACTCCTCACTTTCCTGTGCACTCCGGAATCGAAAACTAACTAATTCGTCAATCTCTTTTCTCTCCTGTGCTTCTAATTCCCGCTTAAACTGTTCAAATGCCTTTTCTTTCAGCTTTTCATAAGTCTTCCTTTCCTTCATGGCATTGTCCAGTTTTTCTCTTGCCTCGTCAACCCTCTGTTTCTGCTGTTTTATCACAAACTTCTGCACATTAATATTATATTTTGCATTTTCCACACTATTCTCTAAAGTCTTAATTTCACAAATGATCAGCGCATCCTGTACCGCTGCCGTCAGTGCGTCCTGATAGGCTTCTTTTTTTGCAATCAGAACTTCTAACTTTCTTTCCTCTTCACGGAGTTTTGCAACTTCCATTCCATATTCCGCTTTTGCCTGATCCTCTAACTTATATTTAATGGACAGAATACTCTCCATCTTAAAAATAAATTTTGCCATGCTCCCTCATTCCTATCTACACTGCCCGATTTTCTCCCTACGTATCATTTTTTAAGTCGGAAGCATCATCAAAAATTGCAATTAATCTATTTACTATTTCGTCATAATCATATTTATCATAAACATCCTGTATTAAAAATCCGTTCACTTCATCAATTTTTGACAATGCAAAATCTATATTTTTATTAGAGCCAGGCTTATATGCGCCAATATTTACCAAATCCTCTGCTTCCGCATAGGTTGCCAGCACATTTCTTAACTGGCCGCTCGCCTGCTTCTGCCCTTTCTCTACAATGCTGCTCATAACACGGGAAATGCTCTGCAATACATCAATCGCCGGATAATGGTTTTTATGGGCAATCTTGCGGTCTAACATAATGTGGCCATCCAAAATACTTCTCGCTGTATCGGTAATCGGTTCATTCATATCATCACCATCTACCAGAACAGTATAAAGCCCTGTAATAGAACCTTTCTCAGAACACCCTGCCCGCTCTAAAAGCTTTGGCATTTCAGCATATACGCTTGGAGGATATCCTCTTGAAACAGGCGGTTCCCCAGAAGCTAACCCAATCTCCCGCTGCGCCATAGAAAAACGTGTCAGGGAATCCATCATCAGTAAAACATCTTTCCCCTGATCTCGAAAATACTCAGCAACTGCTGTTGCGGTCTTTGCCGCTTTATTTCGAATCAGCGCCGGTTTATCAGAAGTCGCAACGACTACCACCGAACGTGCCATTCCTTCCGGCCCTAAGTCACGCTCAATAAATTCACGCACCTCACGCCCGCGCTCTCCAATCAATGCAATTACGTTGATATCTGCTTTTGTATTTCTTGCAAACATACCAAGAAGAGTACTTTTGCCAACGCCACTTCCGGCAAAAATGCCAATTCGCTGGCCTTTTCCAACCGTAATCAACCCATCTACCGCTTTTACACCAAGCGGCAATACTTCATCAATAATCTTCCTCTTTAACGGATCTGGCGGCTCTGCCTCTACCGAATATCCCTGCATCTTTCCAAGTACAGAATGGTCAATCGGGTTGCCAAGCCCGTCAAGTGTTTTCCCAAGCAGCTCATCACCTGCCCTGACCTTTAAGGGCGCATTGGTATTTTCTACCCGGCTTCCCAGACCTACTCCCGCCGTCTGATCATATGGCATTAGAAGCACTCTGTCATCCCGAAATCCAACAACTTCCGCATGAATCACCTGATTGGTATCTTTCGTAATAATCCGACACAAATCATTCATTTTAGCAGAAGGCCCAATTGATTCAATCGTAAGGCCAACTACCTTCGCCACTTTGCCAAGACGCTTCTCATAAGACTGTTCTAAAAGCATATTATATTTTGATAAATCAATATCTGTCATACAGATACGCTCCCTTCAACTAGAACACAAGCATTTTAACGTGTTCTTCCAGGTTTTCAAGCTGGGCATCCAGACTACAGTCAATAATTTTATTATCCGTTTCTATGATACACTGATTTTCTTCCAGGCTTGCATCCTCAATAATATCTAATTCTTCTACTTCTTTCGCAATTGCTTTAAAAGTCGATTTTTTTGAGGAAACACGCCCCATATCCTTTTTGGAAACCCGGATAATAATCTGTTTTGTCTTTTCCAGATTCCTGACTGCATTGCCTATCAGATACAAAATTACCTCTTTCTTATTTTCACAGACAACTCCGGTAATCTTCTTCACAAGGGAAGCAACAAGATTCGCAAATACAGGTTCTAATTCTTCCCGCTGCTCTTCTAATTCCTGGCAGCGCCCCTGATATTCTTCCTCTAATTCCTGGCGCTTTTGCTCTAACTCCATGGCAGCCTGCATTTTTCCATCCTCTCTGCCAAGCTTCTCACCCTCTGTACGTGCCTGCTCCTGAATAGTACCTGCCTGTTTTTTTGCCTGTTCAATAATCTCTTCTGCCTCCTGTCTGGCAGAAAGCAGTATACTCTCTCTTTCCTGTTCCATCTCTGCGGAAAGTTTTTCTCTTTCCTCTCTGGCAACATCATCCATCGAAATCACGGACAAGCCATCGGAATAGTCCTTTCCTTCCTCATCTTCTGAAAGGCTCTCCCCAAATGTCTGGAAATGAAAATCCTCTGCTTCCTCTTCTCTGTTATAAATCGTTGGAATATGCTCTTCAATCTGTTCATCTGAATCAATCAGACGTACCTTTGAAGGGTCCACACTAAAATAGACAGACTTAATCAAATTAGACAACGATCTCGTCACCTCCACCTCTGGAGATAATAATCTCAGCAGAATCCTCTAACTTACGGATAATATTAACTATTTTCTGCTGTGCCTCTTCTACATCCTTCATACGAACTGGCCCCATAAAGTCCATATCCTCCCGAATCATTGTTGCAAGACGGGAAGAAAGGTTACTAAAAATAAGATTCTGCACTTCTTCATTAGAGCCCTTCAAAGCAACCGCAAGCTCATTATTATCTACTTCACGCAGCACACGCTGAACAGAACGGTCGTCCAGAGACAAAATATCCTCGAATACGAACATCTTCTTGCGGATTTCGTCTGCAAGCTCCGGATCTTCAATTTCCAGACTTTCCATAATATGTTTTTCTGTACCACGGTCTACTGTATTCAAAATTTCTACGATAGAATCTACACCACCAACAACTGTGTAATCCTGATTTACCAAAGACGCAAGTTTCTGTTCCAACACCTTTTCCACCTCTTTAATCACATCAGGAGAGGTACGATCCATCTGTGCAATACGCTTTGCAACATCTGTCTGCTTATCAGGCGTCAACGCTGAGATAATAGCCGATGCCTGGGAAGATGGCAGATAGGATAATATCAATGCGATTGTCTGTGGATGCTCATCCTGAATGAAGTTCAACAACTGGCTGGCATCTGTTTTCCTTACAAACTCAAACGGACGAACCTGCAAAGATGCTGTCAGTTTGCCAATAACATCTTTTGCGCGCTCTGCACCAAGCGATTTTTCCAGCAAATCTTTTGCATAGGCTATACCACCCTCCGCTATGTATTGCTGTGCAAGGCAGACCTCGTAAAATTCATCCAATACCTGATCTTTTACTGATGGAGCTATGCTTCGGGTATTAGCAATTTCCAGAGTAAGCTGCTCAATTTCGTCCTCTTTCAAATGTTTAAATACATTAGCAGACTTTTCAGGCCCGAGGGCAATCAACAAAATCGCCGCTTTTTGGACACCGCTAATTTCCTCTGTCTTAGCCATGTTACATCCATCCTTTCTTTATTATCAATATGGCCTTGCGGCTCTGTTTACATGTCCCAATCATCATTCAGCCAGTTCCGCAAAAGCTGGGCAACTGCCTCTGGATTTTCATCTACAAACTTCTCAATCATCTTTCTGGTCTCAGACTTATCACTAAATTCAATATCATCCAGTGACTGGTTCTCCTTTGTCGTAGCAAGAAGCTGTTCCACAGAAAGCTCTGGCTCCTCTTCGGAAACTTTAACAGGAGCTGTTCCACGGATTACAACATAAATCAACAGTGCAATAATCAGAACCGCAAGAATGATCATCAGATAATCTGATACTGTTCTGCCTGTTTCCGCCTTTTCCACGAACTTTGGAACCTCATATGCCATTACCGAAATATTTGCTGCATTGACACCAGATGCATTAGCAATCGTGTTAATCTCATCATCTGTCAGAGTAATCTGTGTCCGTTCACTGTTTGCAGCCATAAACTCTTCAAATGTCATACCATCTAAAGTTCCATCTGCCTCTAACAACGCTTCATCATAAACACGATAACGCAGGGCAACAATTCCCAGAGAAGATTCATCATACTGAATTGCCGGTGTCTCCTGTACAATATTTTCTATTGTCTCATCCGTCAAAAGATCCTGCAATTTTTCAATATCCACACTGCTTGACGACCTAGTTCCTGCATCGTATACATAATCGGTATCGTCATCATTCGAACCTGTTCCCGGCTCTCCGCCGCTTCCGCTTCCGCCTTCTGACTTATATGTATAGAGATTGGTCGGATAACCGTATTCTCTTCCCTCTGCAACAGAATACGTCTTTCGCAGTGTTTCTGCCTTGTTCACATTAAAGCGGATGCCCTGTGTACCAACCTGAACATCATCATAGTTGGATTTCACCATTAACTTTGTAATATTTGATGCAATATTATTGCGAAGCTTTTCGCAATATTCTACTGTGCTGCCTGCAGCAGCTCCTCCGCCTCCCAGAGAATCAGAAGTCGCACCATTATAAATACAGTTAGATTCTGTATCATTGATGATAACATGTTCTGTATCTGTTCCAACAGCATTAGCAAGCCACCCGGCCAATGCCACCGCCGCATCTGTAGTCAGCTCTTTTTTCTTTGATTCACTGACTTCAAGCAAAGCGGTAACAGAAGTTTTATCTCCTTCATCCAATATGCTGTATGTCTGTTCTGGTACATCAATAAACACTTTGGCATCATTGATAAAGGAATACTGCGCCAAGCTCCTCTGAAGATCCGTCTGCAACGCAAGAATTCTTTTCTGTGATTTCTCACTCTCTGTTGTGGACATGGAATTATCAAAGGCCTTATCCCACGTATACCCCGTATCGACCAAGTTGTTATCACTCATCGCATACAGCGCATTTGTCATATCACCCTTCTGGACATACAGCGTCAGCCCGTCACTCGATGCCTTATAGGATATTCCCGCATCGTCCAACGCCTTTGCCATCGCATTGGCATCATCTAATTTACTAAACTCCTGAAATCTTGTGTAGGTCGGCCTGGATACAATAAATGCAACAACACCAATCAGCACTAATACTGCACAGACCACCACAATTATTATTGTCTTCTGCCTGCTGGAATATTTTTTCCAAAACTCCATTATCCTAGCAGGAATCTCTTTCACTCTCTCTTGCATAACAATGCTCCCTTGGTATTTTTCTGATTTCGATTAGAACTGAAGATTCATTAATTCCTTATAGCCAGTCATAAATGCATCCCTGACCGCCACCGTATACTGAAGTGCAACATTTGCCTTTTGCTGCGCAATCTGCAAATCATGAATACTGTCTGATTCACCCATTGCATATTTAATTTCCTCTTCTTCCGCTGCATTGCTGTAAGCATTCGCCTCACTAATCAGATTAACGGCCGCATCCAATATATTTCCAAATGCACTCCCGTCTTCTTCCGCATTAATCAAAAGAGAATCAGACTCCATCGCCAGATCCGAATGAATCTTTGGTGCCTGAAATAAAGAATCAAAATTTACATCAAATAAAGATGACACGTTCATAACATCCCCCTAACTTATTTACCAATTTCCAGCGCCTTTAGCTGCATATTTTTTGATGCATTAAAAGCAGTAACATTCGCTTCATAAGAACGGCTGGCATCAATCATATTTGTCATTTCTGTTACTGTATTTACATTTGGATATGTAACATAGCCATCTTCATTTGCATCTGGATGGGATGGATCATATACCATACGGCAATCCGTTTCATCATCCTCAAAAATACTCGCAATCTTAACTCCCTGTCCTACATACCCCTTTGTGCCTAAAAGCACTTCATCAAAAGAAGGATATCCTTTCTCATGGAAAATAACAGACTTTCTTTTATACACATTTCCATCCGCATCCCTCGTTGTATTAACATTTGCAATGTTTTCGGAAATAATATCCAGTCTTGTTCTCTGTGCAGTCATACCCGATGAACTAATATCCATACCTGTAAAAACACCCATACATTTCCCTCCATTCACTGCCTCTTGCAGATTTTTTTCATTTTTCATCCTGTCGCACAAACCTGAACTTCTCACCGGACACCTCCCTGTGTTCCGGAAACCCATTTTACCGCTATGTTGTCTTAATCACAGACTTCAGTCTTGAAAATTCCTGTGTGATAGAATCTAACATCGTATAATATTTAATCTGGTTTTTTGCCAACTCAGAATTTTCTGTGTCAATATCGACGTTATTTCCATCCAGACGGTAGCTGACTGTAGCATAATCGGTATAGGTAGTCGCTGAAAGCGTATCCAGATCAGCGCCTGCCACCTGGGAATCGAGCGAATCCGTATACCCTACTTCATACATCAAATAATCCTCAAAATGCACATCCTGCCTTTTAAAGCCAGGCGTATCTACATTTGCAATATTATTTGAAATCACGGAATTTCTTGTCCAGCTTGCATCACAGGCTTTGTCAAGAACGTTGATATAATTAAATGCCCCTGATCCTGTCATAACAAAACTCCTTTCAACAATTTACTATCCGGAAGACTGTCCAAAAATTGTTTCGGTACAGTTCCTCACCTATTCATACATATCAATTATAAAGAAATTCACTATAAAATACAAGAAAAACTTTTATAAATCAGTAAATAAATTTTCATTTTTCTATAAAACCCTTATTTTATGCTTCTTTCACTGTTATGGTGAATTTTTCCTTTTATAAACCGAAAACATTCTTCTTCGAACCCAATCGCCAGAAGAACTAACTTTCCTTTTGGCTCTTTATGCTCTTTACAAACCCACATTGTTCATCCATGCATACAAGCTTATTGCCCTTTTCTAACATAATACCTCCACAATCAGGACACTTTTCCACGGAAGGCTTCTGCCAGGACATAAAGTCACAATCAGGATAGCTGATACAGCCATAATATCTTCTGCCTTTTTTTGTCTTTCGAATCACTAAATCTTCGTTACATTTCGGGCACTGAACACCGATTTTTTCCAGATATGGTTTCGTATTGCGGCATTCCGGAAATCCTGGACATGCTAAAAATTTACCATGCGGCCCATATTTGACCACCATATTGCGTCCACATTCCTCACAGATTACCTCTGTTACTTCATCCTCAATTTTTACTTCTTCTAACTCCTTCTGCGCTGCCTGCACAGCCTCATCTAAATCAGGATAAAAGTTCTCCACAACCGTCTTCCACTTAACAGAGCCATCTTCCACACGGTCTAAAAGCCCTTCCATATATGCGGTAAAATTCACATCTACAATACTTGTAAAAGATTTCTTCATAATTGCATTGACCACTTCACCAAGTTCTGTAATATACAGGTTTTTCTGCTCCTTTGCAATATACCGGCGGTTGATAATAGTAGAAATCGTTGGCGCATACGTACTTGGACGCCCAATACCAAGTTCTTCTAAGGTCTTGACAAGCGATGCTTCTGTAAAATGGGCCGGCGGCTGTGTAAAATGCTGTTTCTTTTCAAATTCGTCTGCCGTAAGGGAAGCTCCCACCGCAATTTTCTTTGACAGCACCTTTTTATCTATTTTGTCTTCGTCTGTCTGGTAAATAGAAAGATACCCAGAAAATACCACTCTTGACGCAGAAGATGTAAAACGGTACCTGTCAGAATCAATCTTTACTGTAGTTGTGGCATATTTCGCCGGCGCCATGCGGCTTGCCAAAAAACGTTTCCAAATCAACTGATACAGACGGAAATGATCCCTTGAAAGGGAATCTTTTACTGTCGCAGGTGTCAAATCAACATAGGTCGGCCTGATTGCCTCGTGGGCATCCTGAATCTTTTTATTTCCCTTTTCTGTCTTTTCTGTCTTTGCCTGATACTCTGCCCCGTAATTTTCCTCAATATAGTCATATGCCATCTTTTTTGCATCTTCTGATATTCTTGTTGAATCGGTACGCAAGTAGGTAATCAGTCCCACCGTCCCTCTTCCTTTTACTGCCACGCCTTCATACAGCCCCTGCGCAAGACGCATTGTCTTTTGTGTCGCAAAATTCAGACTCTTTGCGGCCTCCTGCTGCAAAGTACTTGTCGTAAACGGAAGTGGGCTTTTCTTCGTCCGTTCGGTTTCCTTGCAATCAGATATCGCAAAGCCGGATTTCTCCAGTTCTTTAATAATGCCATCCAACTGCTCCTCCGATTCAATCGACATCTTTTTATCCTTTGTCCCATAAAAATCTGCAGTAAATGGTTTCTTGTCGCCGACAGCAAGAAATTCTGCGCTCAGTGTCCAGTATTCCTTAGAAATAAACGCATTGATTTCTTCTTCCCGGTCCGCAATAATACGCAGCGCAACAGACTGCACACGTCCGGCGCTTAATCCTCTCTTTACCTTAGCCCAAAGAACAGGGCTAATCTGGTACCCCACCAGCCGGTCAAGCACTCTTCTTGCCTGCTGTGCATCCACCAGATTCATATCAATTTCCCGTGCCTGTTTAATCGACTGTTTTACTGCCGTCTTTGTAATCTCATTAAACGTAATCCTTCGTGTGTTTTTCCCCTCCAGCTTTAAAGCATTTGCCAAATGCCATGAAATTGCTTCTCCCTCTCGATCCGGGTCAGTTGCAAGATAAATTTTATCTGCCTTTTTTACCTCCCGGCGAAGTTTTGCCAACAACTCGCCTTTTCCACGGATTGTAATATACTTTGGTTCAAAATCATTTTCTACATCAATTCCAAGCTGGCTTTTGGGTAAATCCCTCACATGGCCGTTCGATGCCACTACCTCATAAGAGCTTCCAAGAAATTTCTTAATAGTGGTTGCCTTCGAAGGGGATTCCACAATTACCAGATTCTTTGCCATTTTTTATACCGCCTTTCGACTTTTATGATATTTTACTGCCGCTTTTTGAAGAACTGCCGTTACTATTCACGGCTATTTACTGACAGCCCTTTACAGCTTAATCATAAAATAATTATTCCCTATTGCCTGAACCAGATTCTTCATCTGCAAAGAAAGCAGAATTTCCATAACACTGGAAAGTTCCATTCCTGTTTCCTCTATAATTTGCGCAAGATGCACTGGTTCTAAACGTAACATAGCATACACCATTTTTTCTGACGTTTCAAGCATAACCTCGGATTTTTTCTTTCTTTCGATTACATCATCATCAAAAAACAGCCCCAGGCCATCCAGTATATCTCTTACGGAAGTCACTAAAACCGCACCATTTTTTAAAAGTTCATTGCTCCCATCATATTTTGGGTCCATAATATTACCAGGAATGACAAAAATTTCTTTCCCCTGCTCCAATCCCTGCTCTGCCGTAATTAAAGAGCCGCTTCCTTTTCCTGCTTCTAATACTAATATCCCATCGGAAAATGCACTGATTAACCGGTTCCGCATTGGAAAATGGTATGGCAGCGGCGGCGTCTGCAGGGGAAATTCCGAAAGAACCCCTCCATTTTCCTGCATCAGCATATATTCTTCAATGTGCTGTCTGGGATAGCAGATGTCAATTCCTGTTCCCATTACAGCATATGTACGTCCTCTTGTTGTCTTGATCACACCCCGCTGTGCGGCAATATCAATTCCCCGTGCCATACCACTAATTACCTGGATTCCATTTTCTGCTAACTCCTGTCCAAACTTTTTTGCAAGGCTTTTCCCCTCAAAGGAAGCATCCCTTGCCCCTACTACCGCAACACAGGGAACCGACGGATCTGGAAGCCGTCCCTTATAATACAGCCCATAGGGAACGTCAAAAAGACAGCAGAGTTTTTCAGGATATGCTTCCTCCTGCTGTGATACAAAATGGATTTCTCTTTTTTGAAGCTGTTCATATTGTCTTTTTAGCCACTCTATATCCTGGCAGGACAAAATTTTCTCCCTGTCTTGTTTCCTAAGATTCGCAATCTGCTCTAACTGCTGCTTTTTTGCCAGAAATACTTCTTTCGCAGAACCAAAATATTCCAAAAGGCTTTTGATTTTGCGGTTTCCGATACCTGAAATATTGCAAATCCAAAAATCATACATTTTTTCTTTCATGTAACCTCCATCCCCGCCCTTTTGCGGCTCAAATAATAATGTGAAACAGGAAACATTCTTTAGAATGTCTGTTCACACTTATTTCCCCAGTATTTTTTATCTAACATCCGGTAACAGACCGCCTCTGCAACATGGACACGCTCTATTTTATCTTTTCCTGCCAAATCAGCAACGGTACGGCTAACCTTTAAAATTTTATGATAGGCACGTGCACTGAATTCCAGTTTACAAAATGCTTCCCTTAAATATTCCTGTGCCTCCTTTTCCAGTACACAATATTTTTCTAAAAGTGAAGGCGTAAGCTGCGCATTATGAAAAATTTCTTCTTTTTGATAACGAATGTCCTGAATTTCCTTTGCCTTTACCACACGCTGCCGGATTACAGCAGACGGCTCATTTACAGAACTTCCCTTTTGCCTTTTGCCCTCGTTATGAAAATCCTGATAGGAAAGCGGCACCGTTTCCGCACAGATGTCCATTCTGTCTAACATTGGCTGGCTGATTTTGTTTAGGTACCCTTTAATCTGAACCCCTGTACAACTACACTTTTTCCGATCAGGATAAAATCCGCAGCGGCAGGGATTCATCGCCGCTACCAACTGGCACTTTGCCGGAAAACGGTAATTGCCGTCCATTCGGCTGACCGTCACATATCCCTCTTCCAATGGCTGCCGCAACACTTCAATTGTCTGCCTCTGAAATTCTGCAAGCTCGTCTAAAAACAGCACACCACCGCTTGCCAAACTGACTTCGCCAGGTTTCGGAAGATGGCCTCCTCCTATCAGCGCCTTCTGTGTAATCGTATGGTGTGGTTCCCGAAAAGGCCGTCTTTTCACAAAAGGCTGCCCGGCAGAAAGCATTCCTGCCACACTATAAATTTTGGAAATCTCCATCTGCTCTTCAAAAGAAAGTTCCGGCATAATTCCCGGAATCCTTTTTGCTAACATTGTCTTGCCAGAACCTGGCGGCCCGATCATCAAAAGATTATGCATGCCTGCCACGCTGACCTCAATCGCACGCCGAACCGTTTTTTGCCCATTGACATCTCCAAAATCCAACACTTCTTCTTTTCTGCCGCAATCAGACGAAACAGGCATTGCACAAAGCTCCCCTTTTTGAAGCATCAGGACAAGCTCTGAAAGACTGGAAATCCCTATTACGCCGATTCCTTTGACGATACCTGCCTCCTGTGCATTTTCTTTTGGTACAACACAATACTTCATTCCATTTTCATATGCCGTATAAACCCGTGGAAGCACACCATGAACCGCCTGAACCCTTCCTTCTAAACTCAGCTCCCCAATAAATACAATATTCTTTATAAACTCCTGTGGAAAATAACCAAATGCTGTCAGAACAGATACAGCAATGGCAAGATCATATCCGGTGCCACCCTTTCGGATATCAGCCGGTGAAAGATTAATGGTAATTTTTTTCGGCGGAAAAGAAAAGCCCGCATTCTTCATACCAATCTGAACACGTTCCCTCGCCTCTTTTACCTCCGAAGATAAAAATCCAACCAAAGAAAATCCAGGCAGACCTTCCGAAACATCTGCCTCGACCTGAATCATACAGCCCTCAATGCCATGAACGGCTGCGCAATAAGAAACACTATACATAACTGCCCCTTTCTCTTGCGGAAAGAGACCCCCTTATGCATAGTATATTACAATAGTAATTAAATGTCAATCTTCCAGGAACAAAATCAAACGATAAATATGTATTGATTTTGTTCCTTATTTATCCAGAAGTTTTTTTAATTCTTCCATAAAAATTCCAATATCCTTAAATTCCCTGTATATTGACGCAAAACGGACATATGCCACTGCATCCAGTTCCTCTAAGTGATTCATCACTGCCTCACCAATATC
Source organism: uncultured bacterium (assembly GCA_947651225.1). Taxonomy (GTDB): domain Bacteria; phylum Bacillota; class Clostridia; order Lachnospirales; family Lachnospiraceae; genus Butyribacter. The sequence continues at coordinate 67,674 of CANSYK010000003.1, forward strand.
ACTGCTTCTGACTTCCCGCATCTCCAGGTTAAAGACTTCCGATTCCACCTGATCTACCAATGCATTCATCTGGCTTACGGAAATTGGCCTTTTGTGGCAGGAGCGGAATACTCCTCTCTCAATTTTCGCACGGTCATATGGCTCACGTGACAAATCTTTTTTAATTACAACAAGAGGAATCGCTTCTACTTTCTCATATGTTGTAAAACGCTTCCTGCATTGATCACACTGTCTCCTCCGCCGAATGGAATTTCCCTCATCCGCCGGTCTGGAGTCTATCACTTTGGTATCTTCTTCTCCACAAAATGGACACTTCATTTGTTTTCCTCCCGCAGCTTTTTCTCTACGAAAAATTATAGCAATAGAAAAAGAAAAAATCAAGCCTGCATCAGTTCCATTCGCATTTATGGAGACATTTTTCCATATCGACATCCACTAAAATCACATCCGCCCCGATTCTCTGGACATCGCTATAAGGAATAATATACTCATGGTCTCTTCCTAAAATTCCAAATACCTTACATGGCCCTGGAATAATCAGAGAACAAATTCTTCCCGTTTTTACTTCAAAATCAAGGTCACATACATTGCCAAGTTTTTCTCCATCACAAATATTGATTACTTCCTTTTCACGCAGTTCACACAGACGCATCTTACTACCTGCCATCTTTTTTACTACTATAATATGACAGTTCACCCAAGATAATGTTTCATAGACTGAAGCGCCTTTTTTTCCAGCCGGCTTACCTGTGCCTGCGAAATATGGATTTCATCTGCCACCTCCATCTGCGTTTTCCCCTCAAAATAGCGCAGTTGGATAATCCGGTGTTCTCTCTGGGATAGTCGGTCAATCGCTGCTTTTAATGATATCTCCTCTATCCAGCAGTCCTCCCGGTTTTTTTTGTCACTAATCTGATCCATGATATGGAGTGTATCACCGCTCTCCCCATATACCGGCTCATAAAGAGAAACGGGATTTTGTATGGCATCCAATGCAATAATGATATTTTCTGCAGGCACATCAATTTTTTTGGCAATTTCTTCCACAGTCGGCTCTTTATCTGTTTCTTTCATAATCGCCTCTTTTGCATAGATTGCCTTATATGCGGTATCCCGAATCGAACGGCTTACATGGATGCTGTTATTGTCCCTTAAATACCTTCTGATTTCACCGATTATCATTGGCACTGCATATGTGCTAAATTTCACGTTCATTGTAACATCAAAATGGTCAATGGATTTCATAAGCCCGATACAGCCAATCTGGAACAGATCATCAATATTTTCTCCTGAATTGGAAAAACGTTGGATAATACTTAATACCAGGCGCAGATTCCCCTTAATAAACTGCTCTCTTGCTTCCTTATCCCCATTCTGGATTTTTGCAAAGAGCTGCTTTTTTTCATCGTCTGTCAGGAGCGGTAATTTTGATGTGTTAACACCGCAAATCTCTACTTTATACATTGCCATAATAAGTCTCCTTCAACCATTATCTGATATAAAGTAGGATTTACCATTTTCACTTAATTATACTCGTTAGATTTGCTCCATTTTTAAAATTTCCTTTTTTAAACGTTTCATAATTTTCTTTTCCAATCTTGAAATATAAGACTGGGAAATCCCCATCATATCCGCAACTTCTTTTTGCGTCCTCTCCTTACCATCTCTCTGGTTAATCCCAAAACGCAGTTCAATAATGTCACGCTCCCTGTCGTTTAATTTGTCAAGCGCCATCCTTAAAAGGCGCTTATCCACCTCCTCTTCCAAATCCTTAGAAATAACATTTTCATCTGTTCCCAGAATATCTGATAAAAGAAGTTCATTACCGTCCCAGTCTACATTTAACGGTTCATCAATAGACACTTCATAACGGACTTTATTATTTCTTCTAAGATACATTAAGATCTCATTTTCAATACATCTGGACGCATAAGTGGCCAATTTTATGTTCTTTAAGGGATTAAACGTATTGATTGCCTTGATTAACCCAATCGTCCCAATGGAAATTAAATCCTCCACCCCAATTCCCGTATTGTCAAATTTTTTGGCAATATAGACAACAAGTCTTAAATTATGTTCAATCAGGCGGCTTCTCGCCTCCTGGTCCTGCGCCCCGCCAAGTTCTCCAAGCACCTCCTTTTCTTCTTCTGCGGTAAAGGGAGCCGGTAAAATTTCCGCTCCGCCAATGTAATGAATCTCCCCTGCCTTCTGCGGCCAGAAAAGTCCATGAAATTCCGGCATAATCCGAAACTGGAATCTGTTCGACATTGATATCTTCAGCATATCTTCCTCCATTCTGCCTAAGAACTGCTAATGATTCATTTATTAGCAGTTCCCTGTCTATGACCATGTGATATTTAAAATCATTTGTACTTTCTGACGGTGGTCTAACTCCTCGCTTACAGCAGCCAGAAGCTCTTTTTTGCAAATGCCGCCCCGCATTTGTAGGCATTCCAGACGATATGCTTTAAGCAAGCCGCTGCCGCCAATGGAATGATACGGAATCAAAACCGGATTCTGCCCACAGGACAGTCCAATCGCTTCAGAAAGCCTCTTTGATATGATAACCACACCTTCTCCCGTATAAGGGCTGACAAGCTGGTTTCCCGTATCATATAAAGCTTTAATCTCCTCTTCCTTTCCACGATGGATTACTTTTACTGTTCTGATATTTTTTCTTTCCTGCTCCTGTGAAACAATGTCCCACCGGAGAACATAAAACAATATGGATAGTAAAGCAACTGCAAGAATAATACAGATTGCCGATGGCATCTGCAGGATATGAAATGTCCGAATCAGAATTTCCTGCAGCACTCCGATCATCCCTCCCGCAAAAAAGGTCAAAAAAAGAAAACATGCCGTATCTTTCAGCCAAACAGAAAAACTTTCTCCTTTTAATGACAAAAATACGAATATTCCAATCCGAAACAGTGCGATACTAAGCTGTAAAATTTTGTTTTCCCACAAAAAATATGTAAATACTACAGAACATACCGCATCCATACCAGATAAAAGAAAAAAACGGTAAAACCGACATCTTTTTTGCCGAAGCATTGCAGTTGCCATAATCAGGAATAAATTCATAATGAAGTTCAGTATCAAGTAGAAATCAACATATAAATATGTTTTCAAACCAAACCCCTTCCTTCGTTGACAGATCAAATAAAACCGTCCCTTAACTTCCTACTCCCTATTTCAGGAACTTTGAACTATTGTCCAGCCGTTCCTGGCATCAACGAATATACTATGAATCCGCTTCCCTTTTCCTATTGTTGCTAAAGCAAGTATAACCAATTCTCTTTGCGAAAGATGTCAAAGGAAGGCAGAAAAACAAAAGAGTTATGCCCCGTCTTTCGACAAAATTTACTTAACAAAGACAGCACCCTGACAAAAATCTTCACTTTATGCCAAAGCAATTTTTCATTCAACCACAAGCGTCAGGCTTCGCTGTGATTATTCACGGTTACCCTAAATATCATGCGAAAAACCATCCGTGAATAGTAACATTTCGCCACAAAAAGGCACAAAAAGGCACCGCCTGCGCTGACTGCACAAACGATGCACTTTTTAAATTTACTATTTATTATTTCCCGGCAGAAGTGTCTTTCCAGAGCAAAACCTCACTTTCTCCCAGCACGGTCCCACCATCTGACTGAATCTGTACCAGAAAAGCGTTTGGAATATCCTCTTTCTCTTCTTCTGGCTCTAATGGTTCTGGTGAAGCGTCTGCCTCTTCTTCTGGTTCTTCTTCCTCATATTCTATTTCATCCAGAATCTCAATATGCTCTACGTCAATCCACTCGATTTCAAGCTCTTCTCCATCAAAGAAAACATGGACATATGGCGTAAAACCAGATCCTGTCAGCAAATACCCCAAATCTTTTTTCTCTACATCCTTTATCTCAATCGGTTCTGTTCCCATCAGAAGTTCTGTCGGCTGATAGGGTTTCTGCCCCTGAAATGCATAATTCTCCCCATAGAGCATATCATATTCTAACACCTTTAAGTCCTCATGATATGTTTTTGTCTTCCATCCTGCCCCCTGATGAAATCTTGTAATATTTCCTTCAGAGATACCAATCCGTTTTAAAACCTCCGAATAAAGCTGATAAGACGCTATATTCTTTTCCTTTTGGGAAAGCCCCATATTATCCCAGACAACGTACTGTGTCTGATAGAGATTAGAATCATGCAAATCTTCCTTTTTAATATCAAGGCTTGGAAGATGGTCCCCATAAAGCACCAGAACCGTATCTTCCTTTCTCTGTTCCAAGGCATGAACTAAATCACCAATCATTTGATCAACCTCATACAACTGATTGACATAATATGAATAAGCTTCTTTTAACTCTTCGTCCGGCGCCTGCAATACCTGAAGCCTGGTATTTTCTATCTCAAACCCCTGATATTTTCCATGGCTCTGCACAGTAATACCCAACGTAAAGTCCGGACCCTTTGTAGAATCCAATGTATCTAGTATTTCGTCTGTTAAAATTGCATCTTTTTTCCACCCATTCGGATTATCTTCTAACTCATTCATAAACTCCATCGAAGTAAAGGTATCAAAGCCAAGGTTTACAAATACCTTATTGCGCCCATAAAAAGTCCCTTCATTGTTATGGACACAATGCGACTGATAACCAAGCTTCTTTAAATCATAGCAGATGCTTTCTGAGGTCGTATTTCGCAAAACAGTCTTATACGGATACTCTGAAGTTCCAAAATCCCTCTGGCTCATTCCTGTCAAAACTTCAAACTCTGTATTGACAGTTCCCGCACCAACAGTTGGCACCGTTAAAAGTCCATTCGAATATTTTTCCTGCAATTTATGAAAATTAGGAATCGCATCCTCAGATAATTTCAAATTCTTTAGTTCATCCACATCAAAAAAGGATTCCAACTGGATAAAAATAACATTTGGCTTCTTTTCTGGAGCTGCCTTTTCTTCTGGAAGGTTGTTTAAAATCCCTGCCACCCGCTCTTCACTATAATCCTCTGGCTCACCAATCCCGGTATCCAGAATACTGTTTGTAAAGCAGTAAACAAAGCCATAGTTTTCATAAGCTTCTGAAATATTCGTATAATTTGTCGCAAGCGCCTGTACAGAACCGCTCTCATGGCGTAAAAAGAAAATAGCAAATGCAATTAACGATACGGCAATTCCTGAAACAATAATTTTTTTCTGCGTCGTATGGGTATGTTTCGGTGCCTTCCTGTACAGGCAGATAATAGAAACTACTACCAAAATTGCCGCAAGAAAAATCATCGCAATATTTAGTGCATTCAGATAGTGTTCGGAAACACTAATCGCACTTTCTAACAAAGTGATATCCACTGCAGAAAATGGTGTAACACGAAACTGCAGGATTACAAAGTTGACAATTCCAAAAATCAGCCATATTACCGATATTGTTGTAAATACAAATATCTCACGCTTGAAAAAAAGCGCTATGGAAACAGTCAACATAATAATTAGTGTATTAAAGATAAAAAGCAGCGGCCGTTCCAGCATATACTGTATACAGCCCATTACTGATTTCCGATTCAAAGATTCAATCACCAACTCTAACAGAACCGGTACCCCTGTATAACGAAGGACATAGTTCAAAAACTTGCCCCACTGTTTCTTTTTTTCCATCGTCATTCCCCCCATTAGCCCAAAACTACTGCTTATGGTTCCTCAAAGGACACTGTTACACACAGAACAGTAGTCTGCGCATTTTTTTCCTGATCTTCTGCTGTAAGCGTCACATAATATTTATTTTCCCGAACTACAATCTCTGTCACAGAAGGCACCACAAGCTCACCGGAAATAAGCTGGGAAGCAGTAATACCAAGTCCTTCCACATAGCTTTTTACTGCTTCTTTTGCCACTTCTTCTTCCTCACCCTCATAGATTCCAATAGCGGCACCAGTAACAGTTCTGTCCCCTGCTCCTTCAAATGCAAAGAAGTCCTTGCGTTTTACCGTAACCTTCACTTTTTTCTTCGCAGAATGGCCTTTCCCATCACTGACGCTTAAGGTTGCTGTATAGGAATCATTCCCTTTATCGGTCAGTTCCAGTAAAATTGCATCTGTTAAATTCTTTTTATCATAAGTATATGCCTTAAATCCGGCCTGATTCAACAGATAATGCATCAGCGCATTTTTTATCTGCGTAGCAGTGGCATTGCTGCTGTATCCAAGGGTTGTGGAATCCACCTTGATAGAAGATGGCCCTTCAATCGTAACAAAATTTACAGGAACAAGATAAATGGTAACGGTACATTTATTTCCTGCCTGATCTTTTAATGTATATACGACCTTATATTTCGCACCACTATTCTGTTTTGTTATCTTAATTACCAAATCTGATTTCTTTACCTTTGTATAGTTATCCGAAACTTTCGTAACCAAACTCTTTGCGTATTTCACCGTAATCTTTTGGGAAGCGTCCACATTATAGGACTTTCCATTGGTGACTCCTGAAATTACAGGCGCCTTTTTATCAATATACGCCTTTGTCTTTACGACAGCCGGAAGGCTTGAATTCTGTGCAGTATACGTTACAGTATACACATTCGTCTCTGTCTTCTTTAATGTAACTTTTACATATTGATCCGCAAGTTTCTTTCCTCCCTGTTTTACTGTCACATTTTTTAACAGGAATTTTTTTGTCAGCTTGCTCTTACTTGTAACATAAACCTTTTCCACTCCGGTAATCACAGGCTTCTCTTTTGCGCCCCGCACCGTAATTTTAGCAGATGCAGTTGCTTTGCGCCCTATTTCATCTACTAAAGTATATTTTACCTTATAAGTTCCCGGCATCTTTGTATCGACCTTAGAAACTGTTTTTCCACTATAAGTTACTTTTGTCTTCACAAGAGCCCTTGCGTCAAAACCAGTGGTGTTTTTTGCCGTAACACCTTTCATAATATTAAAAGAAGCGCCAAAATCTACTGTCTGGTTCTTAACACCGGAAATAGATGGCTTTTTATTATTCCATGGATTCTTTGGGTTCCATATATCCGTTGGATCCCACCCGTAGGTAGATGGCAATTTAATTGCCTTTGGTTTTCCAAGTGGTCCTGGATTGCTGCTGGAATAAATCACTACCTGCGTTCCAGAAGGAACATTGTCATAAATCCACTTTGCATCCGCTACCGTCAGGCGCACACAGCCGTGAGATGCCGTGGTCCCCAGTTTATTGTAGGAAGAAATGGAAAGTGTTGATGGATCATTATAACCTGTATACCAGACAGAATGAAATAAAACGCCGCCATAAATTCTTGTACAATACTGTCCATAACAAGGGCCATCCAGCGTATGCCAACGCATCTTCTCCCCAAGAGAAAACGTCCCCAGATTCGTTGCAACGCCAGTAGAACACACCATTGCTTTGACTGCTTTATATTTTCCGCTCGCATCTTTCTTGTAAATCGTTACACAATTCGCCTGCTTATTAATTTTAATCTGGTAACCAGACGCTGCCGATGCACTATAATTGCTGCTTCCTGTGCCCAGCAATATTCCAACTGCCAGGAAAAAGACAAGTTTCAGTGCAAAAAAATTCCTCTTTCTGTTCTGTTCTCTCATAATAATCCCCCATTCCGCCGCCATTCCTTAGCAGCACAAATAGTAACCTTTACTCTGTCATATTTTTATAAATGCTGGCAACCTCGTGGACTGGCCCTTTCGCCACCAGCCTCCCACTGTCTAAAATAATTGCCTTATTGCAAAGACGCTGAACCTGCTCTAAAGAATGTGACACAAAAAGCACGGTCACGCCCTGGTCAAACATACTCATAATCTTATTCTCACTCTTTTTACGGAATTTTTTGTCACCTACTGATAAGACTTCATCCAAAATCAGAATATCCGGCTCTACAACAGTCGCAATAGAAAAACCAAGCCTTGCCTTCATTCCAGAAGAATAATTTTTAATCGGCACTTCAATAAACTCACCAAGCCCGGAAAAATCTACTATTTCATCAAATTTTTCATCCAGAAATTCCTTGCTGTAACCAAGCACAGCCCCATAAAGATATATATTTTCCCTTCCGGTATACTCCTTACTAAATCCTGCCCCAAGCTCCAGAAGCGGTGCAACTACACCTTTTGTCTGAACCGTTCCTATTGTTGGTTTTAATACGCCGGAAACCATCTTTAAAAGCGTACTCTTTCCAGAACCATTCATTCCGAGCACCCCAAGCCGTTCCCCTTTTTTAATTTTGAAATTAATCTCTTTTAATGCCCAAAATTCATTGTATCTTAAATCCCGTTTTATAAACTTAATCATATATTCTTTTAGATTATCTACCCGTTCATGGCTCAAACGAAACCGCATGCCTACGTTGTTGACACAAACTGCCACATTTTTTTCCATTCCAGACCTCCATCCAGCCTATACATATAAAATAAACTTATCCTGCTCTCTGACAAACAAAAGCACGCCCAGTACAAATGTAACCAGGGCAATCGTCCCTGAAACCATGCAATAATTCCAATCAACCGCTGTACCATATAATATTGTATTACGGAAATTCGCAATACACATATACACGGGGTTTACATCAAACACCCATCCATTTCCGGTAGAAATAATTCTGTCTGGCTGATAAAAAATCGCCGATGCATAGTGCAGCAGAAAAGTAAAAACGGACCATATATACTCAATATCCCTAAAAAACACGTTCATTGTTGATAAAATCATACTGCACCCGAACGTGAACACAAAAAGAATAAGCAGCGGTATAACCGCCTGAAAAACATAAAGCGTCGGCTGTACCCGCAAAACAATCCCTACTCCGACAAGAACAATCAGAGAAATCAAAAAAGTAACAAACTCTGACAAAACGGAAGCTATAACATAAATGTACTTTGGAACATATACCTTTTTAATCATGGAAGCATTACCGCTGACAGCCTTTAACCCTCCCTTTGTACCAGAAGAAAAGAAAGAAAAAAGAAGTCGTCCGCACAGAACATAGATTGGAAACTGACGGTTTCCCCGTCCAAAGAACTGGCCAAAAACCAGTGTTAGTACCATCATTGTCAGAAGCGGCTCGATTAATGTCCATAAAATTCCCAGATAGGAACGACGGTATTTTAATTTGATATTCTTCTTTACTAGTTCAAATAGCAAATACTTGTACCGAAAAAAGTTTTTCTGATATCTCATTAAATTCATAATTTCACCATTATACCCTGTCTTTCAAACTTTTTCTCTAAAAACACACCGAAAATAATTTCAACTACTGTCCCCCGCCCTCTCACAAGACCGTAAATTAAAGCGTTCATCCTGTTACAAGCGGTCAAACATGGATAACATTATATCATACCAAAGTAAAAAGTCAAATAGAGGTTTCAATTTTGTATTGAATCCCATATAAAAATACGGTATACTGTTATAGAAGAAAAGAATCTTTTATAACAGGGAAGGAGGAAAACGACATGAGTGAACCATTCGTATCAAATGTCATTTCCCAAAAATATGATACAGCGCTTGATTTCCATGTAACAATGTATGACAAATTACCATATGAACGTGATTCCGACTATTGCAATATAGAAAAAATAGCAATCGTCAGCGGACGAGTTCTTAAATTTTATCTATATTATTATAATCAGCCAGAGATTTTTACTATAGATAACCAGGATGACAAACTTGACGAAATCTTTGCCAAAGCAAAGGCTGCTTCTGCAAAAAAACGCCCTTCCAGAGTTGCTTCCGCTATTTCTTCTGCTGACGAGGCAGATGTTACACCAGAGCAGATTCAGACATTGTTAGATGATCGGGAAGATATCTCTTTAACGGAAGATGATTTTGATGAAGAAAATATAGATGCACCAGCCGATGCTGTCAACGCATTTGCTGATGTAGAAGACTGGTAAATACTGTCTTCATTCTTTACTAGAACCAGTAACATAATCTTTTTAATTGAAAAAAGGAACGCAAATGCGTTCCTTTTTTTATTTTTTACGCTTTGAACCAAATTTTTTCTTTCCTTTGGATTCAGAAAAATTCTCTTCCTGTCCTGCAGATTCTTCGGTCCCTGTTTCGGTATCTCCATACATGGCACTGTCAAATTCTTTTAACAGCTCTTTCTGGCGGCTGTTCATTTTAGTCGGAACCTGAACCACCAATGTTACATAATGGTCGCCACGTACCTGCTTATTCCTAAGAGATGGCACACCTTTATTTCTTAAACGCACTCTGGTATCGGTCTGTGTACCAGGTTTTACAGTGTAAATCACTTCCCCATCAATCGTCTTTACATGGATATCCCCGCCTAATGCTGCCTGTGCAAAAGTAATTGGCACAGTAGAATAAATATCTCTGTCCTGACGCTTGAAAATAGGATCGTTCCCAACAACAACCTCAACTAACAGATCGCCTCTTTCACCACCATTGATACCTGGTTCACCCTTATCCCGGATGCGAACGCACTGCCCATTGTCAATTCCTGCCGGAATCGTAACAGAAATATTTTTCCTCTTACTGATGTATCCGGAACCACTGCAGTCTGGACAGCGTTCTTTGATAATTTTACCAGTTCCATGACAGTCCGGACAAGACTGTACATTACGGACAACACCAAACAAAGACTGCTGGGTAAATACCACCTGCCCTTTTCCACCACACTTGGGACAGGTTTGTGGTGATGTTCCCGCTTTCGCGCCAGACCCATGGCAAGATGCACATTCCTCTTTTAATGTGATATCTAACTCTTTGTCAACACCAAAACATGCCTCCTTGAAGCTGATGCGGACAGAAGTACGCACATTCTGCCCTTTCATCGGTCCATTGCTGCTTCTGGAACGAGAACGACTGCCGCCAAAGAAATCACCAAACAAGTCGCCAAAAATATCACCCATATCCATGCCGCTAAAATCAAATCCTCCGGCACCACCAGCGCCGCCTTCAAAAGCAGCATGGCCAAACTGATCATATTGACGACGTTTATCAGCATCACTCAATACAGCATATGCCTCAGAAGCTTCTTTAAACCTTGCCTCGGCCTCTTTATCCCCCGGATTGGTATCTGGATGATATTTTTTTGCCAATTTGCGGTATGCTGACTTTAATTCGGAATCCGATGCACCTTTTGATACACCCAGAACCTCATAATAATCTCTTTTTTCCGCCATAACAAACACTCCTGCCTTTTTTATGTTGTATAGGCTGCCGCACAAAATGCAGCAGCCTCCTTCTTAACCAGTTATAAACTATTTTTATTAAACTTCGCGGTAGTCACCGTCTACTACATCATCTGCCGCATCAGCAGCGCCACCCATATCAGAACCTGCCGCACCCATATCAGGAGCAGGTCCGCCTGCCTGCGCACCTTCATACATCTTCTGGAAGACATTCTGCGCACTCTGCATCAGTTTTTCTTTTGCTTCATTCAACTGTGACACTTCGTCTGGAGAAATAGATTCTGGGTTCGTCTTTTCTACAAGCTCTTTTAAGTGGTCAATATCTGCCTGCACATTTGCCTTTTCAGAAGAATCAATCTTATCTCCTACTTCGTCAAGAGCTTTCTGTGTCTGGAATACAAGGTTATCTGCATCATTTCTTGCATCAATTCCCTCTTTGCGTGCCTTATCCTCTGCTTCAAACTGTGCAGCCTCTTTTACTGCCTTATCAATCTCGTCGTCTGACATATTAGAACCTGCTGTAATCGTAATATGCTGCTCTTTGCCAGTTCCCAAATCTTTTGCTGATACATTTACAATACCATTTGCATCAATATCAAAGGTAACTTCAATCTGTGGAACACCTCTTCTTGCAGGAGGAATTCCATCCAGGCGGAACTGTCCTAAAGACTTGTTATCCTTTGCAAACTGACGCTCACCCTGCAATACATTGATGTCAACAGCACTCTGGTTATCAGCGGCCGTTGAGAATACCTGGCTCTTCTTGGTAGGAATGGTTGTGTTCCTTTCAATCAACCTTGTAGCGACACCACCCATTGTTTCAATAGAAAGAGAAAGCGGCGTAACATCTAAAAGAAGAATATCACCGGCACCTGCATCACCGGCAAGCTTTCCACCCTGGACAGAAGCACCAAGCGCAACGCACTCATCCGGGTTCAAGGACTTATTTGGATCATGGCCAGTCAACTGTTTTACCTTATCCTGTACAGCAGGAATACGGGTAGAACCACCAACTAACAGTACCTTGCCAAGGTCTGACGCAGTAAGACCTGCATCACGGAGCGCATTCGATACCGGCCCTGCTGTTCTTTCTACCAAATCATAGGTCAGCTCATCAAATTTAGCTCTTGTCAGATTCATATCAAAATGCTTTGGACCTTCTGCTGTTGCAGTAATAAATGGCAGATTAATATTTGTTGTCGTTGCGGAAGACAACTCTTTCTTTGCCTTTTCTGCTGCTTCTTTCAATCTCTGAAGCGCCATCTTATCTGTAGAAAGGTCAACACCCTCTGCTTTTTTAAATTCAGAAATCATATAATCGGTAACCTTCTGGTCGAAATCATCACCACCAAGTCTGTTATCACCAGAAGTAGCTAAAACTTCAATAACGCCATCACCGATCTCAATAATGGATACATCAAATGTACCACCACCAAGGTCATATACCATAATCTTCTGCTCTTTTTCATTGTCAAGGCCATATGCAAGCGCAGCAGCCGTTGGCTCGTTGATAATACGTTTTACATCAAGGCCTGCAATTTTTCCGGCATCTTTTGTTGCCTGACGCTGTGCATCATTAAAGTAAGCTGGTACAGTAATAACTGCTTCTGATACTTTCTCGCCCAGATAGCTTTCTGCATCTGCCTTTAACTTCTGCAGGATCATAGCAGAAATTTCCTGTGGGGAATATTTTTTATCATCAATAGTAACACGGTAATCTGTACCCATGTTTCTCTTAATAGAAGAAATTGTTTTATCTGCATTGGTAACTGCCTGACGTTTTGCCGGCTCACCAACCAGTCTTTCACCTGTTTTAGAAAATGCAACGATGGAAGGTGTTGTTCTTGCACCTTCTGTATTTGCTACAACGACTGGCTTACCGCCTTCCATTACAGCAACGCATGAATTTGTTGTTCCTAAGTCAATACCAATAATTTTACTCATTGTGATTACCTCCTAATAATATGATTAAGTATCTTGTTCCTATATTAAATAATTTAATTAACTACCTTTACCATACTGTGCCTTACAACGCTGTCCCTATACAGATATCCCTTCTGCATCTCTTCTGCAACCGTACCGCTTTCCAGTTCTTCATCATCTACCATCATCACAGCATTGTGAAGATTTGGGTCAAATTCTTTTCCCACTGCTTCAATCGGCTTAACTCCTAATTCCTCAAATGCAGTTAAAAGCTGCTTATAAACCAACTCCACTCCCTGTACAAAAGGGGTTTCTTTTTCTTCTTCCGGTACTGCTTGCAGACCTCTTTCAAAATTGTCAATGACCGGAAGCATCTTTTCCACCACTGACTTTGCCCCAATTTCAAACATCTGGGACTTTTCTTTTTCAGAACGCTTCCTGAAATTTTCAAACTCGGCAAGCTGACGCACTCTTTTATCCTCTAACTCCGCAAGCTTTTCCTCCAGCTTTTCTAATGCCTTATCTTTCCTTTTTCCAAGAATCTTTTTGTCAGAAGACTTCTTTTTCTCCTCTCTTGCCTCTGCTTTTTCTTCCTCAGCAGATTTTTCCTCTGTCTCTGCCAAGTCCTCTACCTCAGGCAGATCCTCGGCTGCCTGCTTCTCTAAATCCTTTTTTTCCTCTGCCACTGTCCTATCACCTCTCACACTTAGTTTTTATCCTTAAAAATATCATCAAGCTGGCTCATTAGGGAATTCAATGTGCCAACCACTTTGTCATAATCCATTCGTTTTGGTCCGACGATTCCTATCTTTCCATAAACACCTTCCTGCACACGGTAGGTCGCTGTCACCATAGAACAGTCTTTCATCGAATCCATATTTGTTTCATCCCCTATATACACCTGAATATCATGGCTCTCATCTGTCTGCCCTTTTTCAGGAAGGCCAAGCCAATTATGAAAAATTCTCTTTTCCTCAAAAGCATCCAAAATCTGCGCCGCTTTTGCCTTATCCGATAACTCTGGATATTTCAAAATATTTGTTGCTCCGCTGGTATAAATCTCCAAATCGTCTTCATCCAACAACGTCTTTCCAATAATTTCCAGAACCGAATCAATTACCTTTGTGTGGTTGTCAAACTGTTCTTTTAACTTCTGAATCACTGCCAGATTCATCTCCAGCACATCAAGGCCATTCAATGTTGTGTTTAAAATAAAGTTGAGCTTTACAATCGTTTCCTGTTCTACTGGTTCATCAACGTGAATCATTTGATTTTTTACCACATTGTTATCCAATACAATGACTACGAGCAGGCTTTTTTCATCCACTTCTGTAATCTGAATAAACTTTACATGTTTTGACTGATACCTCGGACCAGATACCAGCGTAGCATAATTCGTATTCACCGCCAGAAGCCTTGCTACCTTCTGTAAGACCTCATCAATCTTTTCTGTCTTTTCCTCCAGCTCATCCCTAAGATTCTGTATCTCACTTTCTTTGGCGTCCAACATGGTATCCACATAAAGACGGTATCCTTTATCAGACGGAATTCGCCCGGCAGAAGTATGCGGCTGTAAAATATAGCCTGACTCCTCCAAATCTGACATTTCATTACGGATTGTTGCGGAACTTAAGTTCAAATCAGTATACTTTGAAATTGTCCTGGAGCCAACAGGTTCGCCGGTTTCCAAATACGTCCGGATAATCGCCTGGAGAATTTTTAGCTTTCTCTCATCCAACTCCATTTTATCGCTCCCTTCCTTTCAGAAATGATACCTTTTGTTCCATATAAAACATGATAAGAATTTTTCTTTTGTTAGCACTCATTCATGTGGAGTGCTAATTTCTACTAAGTAAGATAGCACGAGTAAAAATTATTGTCAAGGACTTTTTTCAAAAAAGCGCTTTTTTTATGTTACTCATGTTACTCCCCACAATCAATAAGAATATTTTTTCCTCTTTTTACAAAATAATAAGCATTTCTGCCGATATATAACTTAGAAATAATGCTAGCGCATGTTTGAAAAGAAAGGACTATGGTTATGGAGCAAAAAATCAATTCACTACAGACAAATCAGGGCAGACAGCCACAGGGCGGCAGACAGGGTGTCGTCCAACAAAGAGCCGCAAATCCCAGAAATGCCTCTGGGCAGGCAGGCAGAACTGTTGGAAGCAGTACAGCCAATTATGGTGTTGCAAGAAATGCCTCTTCCCTTCATCTGGGAGATGTACTGCGTGGTGAAATTACAGATCTCAGAAATAATGAAATTTCTATTACGCTGGAAGACAATACTGTTGTACGTGCTCAGATTCCAGACAGTGTTTCGTACTCCATCGGCCAAACCGGTACCTTCCGCCTTACCAATATATCTGGAAGTACCATTTATCTGGAAAATATTTCAACAGGCTACACCAATACGGAAATCGCCCTGATTAATAAAGCGTTAGAAGAAGCAAACCTTCCAGTAACAGAACGCAACCAGGAAACAGTAAAAGCGCTGATGGACAATCTCCTGCCAATTAACCGTGAATCTATACAGAATTTGATGCAGCAGTCTTATGACCTGAAAACAGATGATATGAATACGATTGCTGTTATGAAACGGCTTATGATGGAGTTAAACACAGACTCTGTAGAACAGTTCAGCAATTATAGAAATGATAATTATCAGCTTTTAGAACGGCTTCAGGACTTTTCGAAAAGCATCCCTTCCCTCCTGCATACACTTGCCAGTGACAGCCCGGCAGATGCTGTTGCTATTTTTGGAAAGAATCTCTTATCCATTGCGCTTTCCTCTGCAGAAACGCCATCTGTTTCACAGACAATTGCTGATTTGCCACAGCAGGTACAGGAAGATATTTTGAAAATGCTTTCGGGGGCAGCATTGACAGAAGATGTCTTACAACAGCTTAAAGATGGGACACTTTCTTTACAGGACGCACTGACAATGATACGGGATGCTGCGATGTCTGGCACGCTTTCCTCTCCTGACGAAAACAACCTGGCAGTACTGACAGAGCAGTTAAACCAGATTAACCAGGCATTAGAGCCTGCTGCGGAAAATCCTTCGATTCTGACAGAAGATTTTGTAAAAAATATAATTACCTTGAACCAGGAAGAAGTGGCAGAAAACACAGAAGTCCCTCCCAATGCCGCAGAAGAACTGATAGAAGAAGTTGCAGAAGAAGCAAAACCAGAAAACCGTTTTGCCTTTGCGGGAAAATTTTTACACTCTATTTCTGAAAATGCCAAAAATACCATCTCTGGTACACTAGATGCACTGCGCAACGCTGCTGCGCCACAAACGGCAGCACAGACAGCGCCAAACAACTCACTTTCCATTTTGGCTGACGCCTATCAGAATTATGCCAGAAGCCAGGATTTATTAAGCAGCTATCTTTCCGCAAATGAACGGAATGAGCTGGTAGATAAGCTCCAAAACCTACCAGTCAGCCGTACTCTGCTAATGAATATCGCTTCCGGAGAGGCGTCCACAAAAGATGTTTTAACTGCAATTTACAATTCCATTGGCGTTTCTGAAAGTGAGCAGATTAAAAACCTCTTTGATTCTTCCGCCTTTGAAAAACTGTTTGGAAGAGAATTGCAAAGTTCCTGGTCTTTGACACCAGAACAAATCGCAAAAGGAGAGATATCAGATTTTTATACCAGGATTCATTCACAGATGCGCCAGTTCCAGAACCTGATCCAGACAACGCTTTCCGGTTCAGATTCCCAGGACTTAAATCACTCTGCACATGATATTGAAAAGAATATTCTCTTTATGAAAACATTAAGTGAAACCTTTTCCTATTTTCAGCTGCCGCTAAAGCTGCCAAGCCAAAATGCCCACAGTGATTTGTATGTCTATTCCCAGAAAGAGCGACTGCGCCAGAATCCAGAAAAAGCAAGTGTTTTACTGCATCTTGACCTGGAGCATCTTGGAACGATTGATGTCCGCATAGAACGAAACCGCAGCGATATCAGTACACAATTTTCTTTGAATGATAAAGAGTCTGTGAATCTGCTCCGTGTTAATGAACATGTGCTAAAAGATGCCCTGAACCAGTTGGGTTTTTCCTGCCTGATGAATATCCAGGAAAAGGATCAGCCTTCTCCTACCGTGGACAGCTTTATTAACACAAAAGTCAATACACATGCAACAATGGATATGAAGCGATTTTCCTTTGACATCAGAGCGTAATATGTGCTTTATTACAGGAGGGGTATCCCTCCTGTGTCCAGACCTTCGATTTCGTCAAAGATATAGTCAAAAACAGGAGACAGGCCGACAAATTCGCAGCCATAAAAATATTTTTTGTCTTCCTCCTTGCTCTGGCGCACAATATGTGCAACACATTTTAAACTTTTTCCTGTTTCTAAAAAGTTTAGCTTTGCACCGAAATAGTAGCCAATCGGCAAAATGCTTTCTGTTACAAATCCAATTCCGTTTCTTGAAATATTACAGATTTCAATTGTTGCATGCATATGCCGTACCCTCACATTGCCCTGTTTAAATACGGAAGACACCTCCAGGTTTATCCGGATTGGGGTACGTTTTGCCCTTCGCTGCTCTTTCATACGCTCTCTACCTCCTCTTTTCCTGACATATTACAAAAAATTATCACCATTTAAGAACTGCAAAGTTACTATTCACGGCTGGTTTTAGAAAATTATTAATTTAATAATTCAGCTAAAATCTGGTTGACCATGGCAGGATCTGCTTTTCCCTTCATTGCTTTCATTGTCTGGCCCACCAAAAAACCGATTGCTTTCTTTTTCCCACTGTGATAATCTTCTACTGATTGTGGATTATCGGCAATGACTTTTTCGATGACACTGCGAAGTGCTCCATCGTCTGATACTGTTTTTAATCCATTTTCTTCTACATAGGCTTCTGGGTCAATATCGTCTGAGAATATCTTTTCAAATACTTCCTTTGCTACAGAGCTATTAATTGCCTTGTTATCGGTAAGCTGAATCAGCTTTGCAAGATTTTCTGGTGAAAATGTAATCTGCTCTATCTCCATCTCATGCTCCTTTAACAGGCGCATCGTCTCCACCATCAGCCAGTTTGACACTTTCTTTGGATTTTTACAAATTGCCGTTGTCTCCTCAAAAATATCAGCCAGTCTTTTATTGGAAGTAATAATATTGGCATCATAATCTGGTATCTGAAACTCTTTTTTGTAGCGCTCCAATTTCTCGGTGCGAAGCTCTGGCTGACGGTCTTTTATTTCCGAAAACCATTCATCACTGATGACCACAGGCACCAAATCTGGTTCT
Source organism: uncultured bacterium (assembly GCA_947651225.1). GTDB lineage: Bacteria > Bacillota > Clostridia > Lachnospirales > Lachnospiraceae > Butyribacter. Next base: position 86,019 of record CANSYK010000003.1, read on the forward strand.
GGAAAATAACGGTAATCCTGTGCATCCTCTTTGGAGCGCATTGCATAGGAATATTCTTTGGCATCATCCCACCGTCTTGTTTCCTGGATTACTTTTTCCCCTGCCTCAATTAAATCAATCTGCCGTTCCCGTTCTCCTTCAATCGCCCTTCGGATTGCCTTAAAGGAATTCAAGTTCTTCATCTCTGTTCTGGTGCCAAATTCTTCTGTGCCAACCTCACGCACAGACAGATTGACGTCCGCACGCATGGAGCCTTCCTGCAATTTACAGTCCGATGCGCCAAGATACTGGATAATCAATCGAAGCTTTTCCAAATAGGCAATTACCTCATCTGCCGAACGCATATCCGGTTCTGATACAATTTCAATCAGCGGTACACCGGAGCGGTTAAAGTCCACCAGTGAATTTTCTCCCCATTCATCATGAATTAACTTACCAGCATCTTCTTCCATATGAATTTCATGGATACCAATTGTCTTTTTTGTGCCGTCTTCCGTTTCAATCTCAATCCCACCATCCCGGCAAATCGGCAGGTAAAGCTGGGAAATCTGATAATTCTGCGGATTGTCTGGATAAAAATAATTCTTTCTGTCAAATTTGCAATTCTGTGTAATCTTACAGTTTGTTGCAAGCCCTACAGCAACCGCATACTCTACTACTTTTTTATTCAGAACCGGAAGAGAACCAGGCATTCCTGTACAGACAGGACAAGTATGGGAGTTTGGTTTCCCTCCAAATTCTGTAGAGCAGGAACAGAATATTTTTGTCTTTGTCGCTAACTCTACATGTACCTCTAGTCCAATTACTGTTTCAAATTGTTTCATAATCTATATCAACCTCCGTTTGTATCCCTGCAGCCAAATCATATTACCTATTGTTACTATAATCCTTAAGCCAGAGGGCAGTGTTCATATTCTCTGGTTTGTTCAAATGCATATGCCGCCTGTATAAGCTTCTTTTCCTCAAAGCAGTTTCCAATCAACTGCAGCCCGATTGGAAGTCCTTTGGAATCTTTTCCACAAGGCAGGGAAATTCCCGGAAGTCCTGCAAGATTTACAGAAATCGTATAAATATCTCCAAGATACATCTTAATTGGATCACTTAAGCTCTCCCCAATGCGTGGTGCCGTTGTCGGGGCAGCCGGCGCCAAGATCATATCATATTGGCTAAACGCCTTATCAAACGCCTGTTTAATCAATGCCTTTGTACGGAGCGCTTTCAGATAATATGCATCATAGTATCCAGAACTTAATACAAAAGAACCAAGCATAATACGGCGTTTTACCTCTGTTCCAAACCCTTCAGAACGTGTCTTTTTGTACATATTGTGAAGCCCATTATATTCTTCTGTGCGATAACCATATTTTACGCCATCAAAACGTGCCAGATTGGAACTTGCCTCTGCGCAGGCAATTACATAATATGCTGGAATTGCATATTCTACAAGGCTTAAGTCAAATTCCTCCACAATGGCTCCTTTTTCCTCTAATACTTTTGCGGCAGCCATCACCTGTTCCCTGACTTCAGAATCCAGCCCTTCCCCAAAATAATCTTTTGGAATTCCTATTTTCATGCCTTTTACATCATCTTTTAAAGCAGAGGTAAAATCATACTCCTCTCTCTTTACTGAAGTGGAATCCTTTTTATCATGGGAAGCAATCGTCTCCAAAATCACCGCACAATCTGTCACATCTTTTGCAACTGGCCCAATCTGGTCTAAAGAAGAACCGTAGGCAATCAGCCCATAACGGGAAACGGTGCCATAGGTCGGCTTCATTCCGGTCACACCGCAAAAAGAACTTGGCTGGCGAATAGAACCGCCTGTGTCAGAACCAAGTGCATAGGAACACTCCTCTGCCGCAACCGCCGCACAGGAACCACCAGAAGAACCACCTGGAACATGTTCTGTATTCCATGGATTTTTCGTTACACCAAAAGCAGAAGTCTCGGTCGTACTTCCCATTGCAAATTCATCCATATTTGTCTTTCCGAGAATGACAGCTCCTGCTTTTTCCAACTGTAATACCGCCTCCGAAGTAAATTCTGGAAGATAATTTCCCAAAATTTTAGAGCTGCAGGTTGTCAAAATTCCTTTGGTGCACATATTATCTTTAATTGCCACCGGAACACCTGCAAGCAGTCCTGCATAGATACCACTTTCCATCCCTTTTTGCACTTCTTTTGCACGCTCTAAGGCACGCTCCTTTTCCACTGTCACAAAACTATTGACAGCCGCCTCCTTTTTTTCAATGGAAGCGAACGCTTCCTGCGCCGCTTCTATGGCAGAAACTTCCCCTGCCCTTATTTTTTTCCCCAGACTGACTGCGGTTAAACCCATCAAAGACATATTAAACCTCCATGCCGCACTTTTGCGGCCCACATATTGACAAAAAACGCTGACTCTGCGTTTTTATTCTATCTGCTCCTGCCATTAAATTGTCCTTGGCACAACAAAACTGTCTTCCTTCCGCTCTGGTGCATTGGCAAGAGAAATTTCCCTTCCATCACCATTTTCCACAACATCTTCGCGAAAGACATTGTTAACGGGAAATACATGGGACATTGGCTCTACAGCTGAAGTGTCCAGTTCATTTAACTTATCAATATAGTCAAGCATTTCACCGATATCCTTTTTCGCCTGCTCTTTTTCTTCCTCATTTAACTCAAGCTTTGCAAGAATTCCAACATATTCAATTGTTTCATCTGAAATAATATTTGCCATATTTATACCCGGCCTTTCTTAATTTTGAATGCTCTTCTCAAATTGGAAAAAGCATGAATAAATCGTTTTGCCTGCTGATAGCAGCATTAACCAAAAAGTCCAGTAAAGAAGTCCGCAATCGCCTCAAAAATCCCCGCAAAGAAATCACCGACTTTTTCAAACAAACCAGCAGTGTCTACATTGCTAAAATCAACTCCGGCATCCTTCAATTTGTCATAAATTCCCTTTGCCTGTTCAGTAATGGCATCCACATCAATATCTACCTGCGACACCTTTTCCATCATATCAACGATATTTTCGACATCCTCTTCCGAAATATTCAGATTCAGAGAATTTGCCGCTGCCTCTACAGCATCCCTGATATCTGTGCTGGAAGTCAGTCCCTCCGAAAATACTTTCTGCTTTACCGCTGCCACGAGCTCTGCCGCCTTGTCTTTATCTCCCATACTCTCTCCGAGCTCGGCTGTAGTTACAAGCTCATCGGTTGCAGTATCCATCGTAGCTTCTGAAATTTCCTCTCCCGTCATTGTCGCATATGCTTTCATAGCTCCGACCAGCGCCGAAGTACCAGAAATATTAAAAGGGCCAACTACTGTTACATTCGCATCCGTAAGTCCTGCTGTCACAAGTGCATTACAGTACATTCCCTGTGTACAATACCCAATATTTTTTGTTGAAACGTTGATTCCATTGCCTTCTTCTGTCTTAACGACCATAACAGAAGAAAGCGCCCTTGTCCCAATCACGGAAGCATCAATATAACTGCCTAAGTAATCATGCTCCTCTTTGTTGGTAATTTGAATCGTCTTATAACCTGCTACATCACCCTCGGTAATTCCAAGCTCAGAAAGCACTGTTTCCCTTTCTTCCTTTTTTAAATCCGCACCGAAAGCAATATAGCGGTCATAACTCGTATCTTCGTCTTTAATCTCCGCATCCGCAGATGCGACCGCTGGAACCGCTAAAGATAAGAGCAATGCCCCAGCCATAACTAATTTTTTCATTGTTTTTATCATATTCCCTCCAGTAATCTTCCCTCTTTTTTGACAATTCTGAATATAGCCAGAATCCATCCAGAATTCTGACTATCACTTCTCCCAACTATTATATTGATTTACATCCCTTTACTATTCTTAATCCGTTCCATTGCCTTCACTGTATTTTCTGCACTTCCAAAAGCAGTCAGGCGGAAATATCCCTCTCCGCTTGGCCCGAATCCTGAACCTGGTGTGCCGACAATATTTAACTCATTTAATAAATAATCAAAGAAATCCCACGACTTCATGTTATTTGGCGTCTTTAACCAGATATATGGCGCATCCACACCACCAAATACTTCATACCCGACACTTGTCAATCCTTCCCGGATTACATGCGCATTGTTCATATAATAAGCGATCTGCTCTTTTGTCTGTTTCTGTCCTTCTTCTGTATAGACTGCCGCACCTGCTGCCTGGATAATATAAGGAGCGCCATTAAACTTTGTGCCATGGCGACGTGCCCATAGCGAATGCAAAGAAACATCACCACATTTTAATTCTTTTGGAATCACCGTAAATCCAAGACGTGTTCCGGTAAATCCGGCATTTTTAGAAAAGCTGCGTATCTCAATCGCACATGCCGCCGCCCCTTCACACTCATAAATTGTATGCGGTACATTCTCAGAAGAGATATATGCCTCATATGCCGCATCATAGATAATGACAGAACCATTCTTTAAAGCATAATCTACCCATACCTGTAACTGATCCTTCGTAAGAGTTGTCCCTGTCGGATTGTTTGGCAGGCAAAGATAAATCATATCCGGCACCTCTTTTGGAAGCTCTGGACAGAAATTATTTTCTTTGGTACATGGCATATAAATTACTCTGTCCCAGCGCTCCTCTTCCGGGCGATATGTCCCGGTACGCCCGGACATTGCATTGGAATCTACATAAACAGGATAAACAGGATCACATACGGCAATCCTTGTATCATCCGCAAAAATATCAACGATATTGCCAGAGTCGCTCTTTGCACCATCACTGACAAAAATCTCATCTGACGAAATCGCACATCCTCTTGCTTTATAATCATGCTCTGCAATTACATTACGCAAAAAATCATATCCCAATTCCGGGGCATATCCTTTAAAAGTCTCTGCTTTTGCCATCTCATCTACTGCACTGTGAAGCCGTTCAATCACTGCAGGCACCAGCGGAAGCGTTACATCACCAATTCCCAGACGGATAATTTCCTTATCTGGATGCGCTTCTGTGTAAGCAGCAACCTTTTTTCCAATATCCGAAAACAAATAGCTTCCCGGCAGTTTTAAATAATTCTCATTAATTTTAAACATCTGTATTCCACCTTTCATTTTCCTTCAATAAACACACTTATTTTACACGAAAGCCCTCTGTAATGCAAGTCTGTCCCATTATTTGTACCAAAGCCCCTTTAAGGATTTTTCGCAATAAGCTTCCAACTCATGTATGCTGTCTTTATAAAATTCATCCAAAAATATCCGGCTGGAAGGGTCCATTTTTTCCTCATTTTCTATTAATGTATACTTATGAAGAAACGCCTTGCGCTTTTCATGGCGTGCTTTCTTCTTTTGGGAATAATTAGAACGAAGTTCTATATCTTTGTAATAAATCAACCGGTTAATCCATGCACAGATATAATTTCTGGAAACCATCTTCCCCTCATTCGAATGAGGAAGAGAATCAATTTTTTTAAGTTTTACCCCAATAAATTTCTGCACTTCCTTCATAACCTGCTCTGTATTTTGAATCAATTCTTCAAAAAAGATAACCTTAATACAGTCTTTCCCAAAATATTCCTCATATTTTCGAATATACTTGATATATTTAAACCTGTCATTGTCTTCTGTCACAAGATAATCCTGTATATAATCATCAAACATTTTCACATGATACCGAAAATAGCGCCGATAATAATTCACCTGTCTTTTATCCAGTGTTTTTCGCATCAACATTTTAAAATAGGAGTATGCCGCATCGGCAGGATTCCGTACAACAAAAAGAATTTTGGTATCTTTCCCAAAGCACTCATAAATCCCATCAGCATTATTGTGATAGCTTGGCTCTATATTTCCTGTGGTCTGTCCTTCTTTCACATCTGAAAAATAAATCGTATTGAAACGCTCTGGGGCATCCTCTGCTTTTAGCCTCCAGTGCATATACAGAGTTTCCTTCTTCTTTGGCAGAAAAATCTTTTTGCGCTTTTTCAATGCCCTGTGTAAAGAAGAAGTCCCGCATTTGACAAAACCTACGCAGATAAAATCAAGAGATATGTGTTCTTTTGTCCCAAGTTCTGCAAGCAGGCCATAGTCTATAGATACTATATTTTTACAACCGCTTCTTTCAAGTATCTTCTTTGCAGACTCTGTCTGCTCTTTTTCATGTGGATCATACAACGCAAAAACAAGGCAGTTTCTGCTTTCTTGCCCAATCTGCTCCATTAAAGCAAATGGAACACCGCAAAAGCTTCCTGACCTTTTCTGGTCATCTGCATAAGAAATATTTTGTACCGCTATCTGTCTTTTAAAACAATACCGGCACAAAATATTTACAAGAGAAGGCTTTCCAAATAAAACAAGTTCCTGCGCTTCTTCTGCTCTTGCAACAATTTGTGATTCCTCCCAAATCGTCATAACAGTTCCTTTCTACTATCTATTTCATTACTATTTTTTTCATTGTTCATACAATTATGCTGCTTTATACATTACCTTGAAACCTTTTCCTGAATCTGATCATAAAGCTTTTTTCGTAATTCTTTTACAGATTCTATCGCTTCATCTACAGGAATCACTTCTTTTACAGATTTGTCCCTTGTTGTAATCTCTACACAGGACTCTTTTAAGTTACGTGGACTGACGATCATGCGGATTGGCACGCCAAGCAAGTCCGCATCGGAAAACATGGCGCCTGGGCGAATCCCCTTGCGATCATCATAAATCACTTCCACTCCATCTGCTAAAAGCTTTTGATATAATTGATCCGCTGCTTCCTTTGCCTCCTTATCGTCAGCACGCAGACAACAGATATGGACTTCCCATGGAGCAACCGTAATCGGCCAAATTGGACCATACTCATCATGGAACACCTCACAGATAGAAGCTGCCAAACGGCCAACGCCAATTCCATAACACCCCATAATTGGATATTGCTGCTGTCCATTTTCATCGGTATACTGCATACTCATGGTCTTTGTATATTTTGTACCAAGTTGGAAAATATTACCCACTTCAATACCACGTTTTATCGTAATCGCCTTTTTTCCACAGCAAGGGCAGATACTTCCCTCCTGAATCTTTGAAATATCCACAAAGTCTGCCTTCTGTAAATCCCGCTCTATATTCAATCCTGTGTAATGATATCCCTCTTTATTAGCGCCTGCCACAAGACTGGAAATTCCTTTTAAGGAAACATCAAGATATACTTCTGCCCCCTTAGAAATCCCATATGGCCCGATATATCCTGCCACAAGACAGTCCTCTTTTGTAATCTCTGCCGGATGGATTTCCCCACCGACAAGATTGCGAAGCTTCGTCTCATTCACCTCATAATCGCCTCTTACAAAAGCAACCACAAAAGTATCATCTACATTTTTCTGATATACAACTGCCTTACACGACTTTTTCACATCACTTTTTAAGAAATTACAAACATCTTCAATCGTTTTGCAATCTGGTGTTTCCACACATTGAAGCTCCTCTGGCGCATCTGTATCTTCATTTACCATCTTATTTTCTGCCGCTTCCATATTGGCACGATAATCACATTCCGTACAGACAACAATCGAATCTTCACCTACTGGAGTTAAAAGCATATACTCATGGGAAATGTTTCCTCCCATCATACCGGAATCAGAAGCTACCGTAACTACCTCTGGGATACCAGCACGTGCAAATATCCGGTTATATGCCTGATAGCATTTCTCATAATAATCCTCTAAATCCTCCTGTGAGGTATGGAAAGAATACGCATCTTTCATTGTAAATTCACGAACACGTATCATGCCTGCCCTTGGCCTTGCCTCATCACGGAATTTCCTCTGAATCTGGTAAATCATAAACGGATACTTTGTGTAAGACTGCGCATATTCCCTGACCAGATGAACAGCCGCTTCCTCATGTGTCATTGCAAGAACCATCCTTGCATTATTTCGGTCTGTAAAACGCAAAAGCTCATTTCCGACCGATTCATACCTTCCTGACTCATCCCATAAATCAGCCGGCAAAGTAACGGGAAACAAAACCTCCTGCCCGTCAATTGCGTCCATCTCCTGACGAATAATCCTCTCTATCTTCGCTGTAATTCTCTTTAACAGTGGAAATTCGGAATAGATACCATTTCCGACATTTTTCATATAACCACCACGCACCATCAGCGCATGACTGTCAATCACACAATCCGCAGGTCTTTCTTTAAATCTGGAGCCGACTAATTTTGATACTTTCATTTCTATACCACGCCTTTCTTTTGAATATCTTTTCAAAATTGGTTTGCCTACAAAAGGGCGTAAGCTATTGTAAATAGACTTACGCCCCATCCATCGCTATATCATTTTTATTCCTTTATTTCATCAATATCGGTAAGGTTTACGCCTAAAGAATTTAATATTGCCTTCAAAGATTTATAATCTTTTTTTAGTCCATCATATGTCTTTGCCGCATTCTCTTCCCTTGCATTTAACATATGGAACTGTACTTTCTGAAACCGTTCCACAACATCCTTTACAATTTCACCATTACTGGGCATTATATCACCCCCAATCACGGAAACCAGCTACTAAATCATGGATTAGTATATCATAATCAAAGAACAAAGTCTATCATAATGTGAGATGACCATAAGATAAATAGCCATAAACCAGAAATAATGATATAGCCATAGCAGAAATAAATAAAGGCCTGCAAAGGATTTTAAACTATTCTACTTTGTAACGTTCTTCTAATGCTTCCAGCGTTTCTGTAGGTACTTGTTGAGCCAGAAGCCTTTGCTTTGTATTAAATATTTCATCTTCAAGAAAAACATTATCTGTATTATGATTGTTGTATCTTATTTTTAATAATAAGGAATATTTTTCTAAAAGCTGGTCAACATTTTCAAAATTCATATATACCCACACTTTCTACCTTGCAAGCCCTATTTCATCGTCAATACACAATATCAAATAATACTTATATAAGTATACAAAAAAAAGACTTATGTTTCAAGTGTTTACCTGTTTTTTTGTGCCCAAAAAAGAACTGGTAAACACTATATCTCAGAGAAAAGCCGATGTCATATCAAACACCGGCACCGGCTTTATTTGGGTGGTTCTATATTCAACTATGGCTGAACGCTAAACTTTAACGCCTATAAACCCTGCTTTCTTTTTCATTGGCAGCACCTCCTCTTCCAAATATATAACTATAACGAAACAAATTTGAAAAATGATGCAAAAATAACATTGACTATCAGACAAAATTCTTATAAACTATCTATATATCATTTGTGCCTGCGCTGCGGCACAAACAGAACAAACACTGCTATTTTGTCAAATCAGAATAATAGCACAAAACACCTGAAATGCAGCGCAGAAATGAGGTTACATTATGAAATGCAGACGAAGCGCTTTAGAATGTGAAATTGCGAAATATGAACAAGGCAAAAACCTGGAAGATGGATTTGAATTGTTTTCCGATGTCGTTACCAAAGGCTGGATTGTTATGGAACATTTAGTAAAAGTCACCTCTCCAGAGGGAGAACTTATCTGCCCTTATATATCAAACCGTCGTGGAAAGACTTTTATTAACGAAAATGATTACATCATTACAGACAGTGATGGCACAAAACATGTATGTGGTGAAGATAAGGTATGGAGCCGTTTTGAAAAAATTGAGGACTAATTCTACAGAATTAGTCCTCAAGCTTAAGCAAGATGTGAGCGATAGCAAAAAATTTTCTCTGCCATCTTTACAGCACGTGCATTCTTTTCTACATCATGAACCCGTACCATATGCCAGCCGTTTTGCACCGCCAGGACGGTTGTTGTCAATGTCCCTTCCTCCCGCTCTTCTACCGGAAGCTCCAAGGTTAAACCAATCACTGACTTGCGGGAGGCTGCTAACAAAAGCGGCAGATTCAATTCGTGAAAACGGTTCAAATTAGCAAGTACTGTCAGATTATCTTCATAAGTCTTGCCAAAACCGATTCCAGGATCTAATATCATTCTGTCTGTTGAAATCCCTGCTTTTTTTCCTATGCGGACACTTTCTTTCAAATCATCTATCATTTCCTCTAGTAAATCATTGTAGAAAGCCTCTTTCTGGTTATGCATAATGCAGACGGGAACCTGATATTTTGCTACGATTTCTGCCATCGTCCCACAATCCCATACCGCTTTTTCTTCTTCTTTGGCAAAAAAGCTGTCATAGCGCAGTCCCCAGATATCGTTTGCCATATCGCCGCCAGCTAAAAGGGCAGCATCCATAACCGGCGCCTTATAAGTGTCTACAGAAATCGGAATATCAAACCGCTTATGAACCTGTTCGATAACAGAACTTACCCTCTCTATCTCTTCCTCTATAGAAATCTTCTGATAACCTGGCCTTGTCGACTCTCCGCCAATGTCAATCAAATCTGCCCCCTGCTGAATCATTTCTTCTGTATGGTATAATGCAGCGTCCATCTGATTAAATTTTCCACCATCGGAAAAAGAATCGGGAGTTACATTTAAAATTCCCATAACATAGGTATGGTTTTTCGTAAAGTCAAACTCTTTTTTTCCTATTTTCATTCTACTTTCCTTTCATAATACGAATACACTTCTCCCAAAATTGAGAGTGAACCACAAACAACTGTTTTTTCAGGTGAAGGCTCTAAACATACATAATCCAGTGCCTCTTTGACAGAACCACAGCAGGCCACTTCACAAATCATGTCTTTTTTACTACTCTGCCGCTCTTTCACATTTTGTATGCATTCCCCAAGTTTCCCTGCCAAAAGCCCTCGTTTTCCAGGCGGCGTTACCGTAACAAATTTTTTAGCAAATGGCAAAAGCTCTTCTATCATTTTTTCATATTCCTTATCCCGAAAGACGCCGATAATAAACTGAAACTTTTCTTCTGGAAAAGAAGCCTGTAAAGAAGCACAAAGCTTTTTCATCGCATCTTCGTTATGGGCACCATCCGTCAATACAAAAGGCTGTTTCGACACCATATCAAAACGCCCACGCCACCTGCTAAAATACAAGGCATCTTTTCTTTGCCGTATAGAAACAAAAAATTCACCCATTCTCTGAAGCTGTGCAATCACTTCTATTGCTAACGCTGCATTTTCCAACTGATACCTTCCCCCCTGTGAAAGCTCATATTCCTCTCCCTGATAGGAAAAAATACCCTGAATTTTTCTTTCCTGACGGCAAAGGAAAGAACTGCCTGTGCTGGTGCCTTGTATCTTATCACATTCACTGCAATTTTCTGAAATATAAACAAGAGAAGCATGCTTTTTTTTACAGCACTCTTCTAATAAAAGGTGACATTCTTTCTGATAGAGTGAAACAACCGTTGTCCCTTCCTGAATAATTCCATATTTTTCAGCCGCAATTTCTTCGATGGTATCTCCAAGAAACTGCATATGATCCCTGCTGATTGAGGAAAAAACGCACAAAAGAGGATATTCTATAATATTAGTCGCATCGACCCTGCCACCCAGGCCTGTCTCAACAACTGCCACATCCACATTCCACTGACAAAAAAGCCAAAATGACATAACCGTTTCGATTTCAAAAGCTGTTGGCTGTAAAAAGCCATCCTGTTTCATTTCTTCACATTTCTCTTTTAACAGGGCAAGCGCTTTTGCCGCTTCCTCCTCTGTCATCCACACACTCTCTGCCCGTTCAGAAATTTTTACTACCTTCTGAACTCGTTCCCGATAATCAAATAAAGTCGGAGAAATATAACGCCCCACGATATATCCTGCCTGTGCCAGCATATTGCTGATAAAGTTACCAACCGAACCTTTTCCATTTGTGCCTGCAATATGGATCATTTTAAGCTTCCGTTCTGGTCTTCCCAGGCGTTCCGACAGCTCTGTTACCTCTGTCAGTGAGTAATCACTCCCAAGCCGCTCCTGTATGTTCTGTATATACTCTAATGCCTCTGTATACTCCATACTCCCCTCCTCCTAATCTCCATTACAAGTCCTAAAAAAGGGACACCGCCTGCGCTGGTGACCCTTTTCTTAGAAACTATAAATAACCGCTCCTTATTTTACAACACGTACTTTTAATACACCATCAATTTCCCGAAGCTTATCTGCAAGTTCTTCGGAAGACTCAGAGTCAATATCAAATACACAATAAGAATATTCTTTCCGGCTCTTATTTGTCATAGTGTCAATATTAATCCCTTCAGCAGAAATTACATTCGTAAGCTGATGCAGCATTTTCGGGATATTCCTGTGCGCCACGGTAATTCTTCCTGCTGTAGCACAAACACCGGCATCACAGTTTGGATAGTTTACAGAATTGACAATATTTCCATTTTCCAGATATTCCCGAAGCTGATTTGCTGCCATCACCGCACAGTTGTCTTCTGACTCTTCGGTAGAAGCGCCAAGATGTGGTGTTGCAATAACATTTGGCATCTTTACAACAGCTGAATTTGGAAAATCCGTTACATATTTGGCAACCTTCCCAGACTCTAATGCTGCTTTCATTGCATCCTCATCCACCAGAAGGTCTCTGGCATAATTTAAAATTATAACACCATCTTTCATTTTAGAGATAGCTTCTTCATTAATCATTCCCTTTGTATCCTCAAGGAAAGGCACATGGATTGTAATATAATCACACATCTCATATAATTCATCATAAGATTTTAATACCGTAACATCCCGGTTGATATTCAAAGCATTTTTTACGGAAAGATAAGGATCCACCCCGTACACATCCATTCCCAGACGATTTGCTATATTGGCTACCAGTACACCAATCGCACCAAGGCCAATAACACCAAGCTTTTTGCCTTTAATCTCTGTTCCGGCAAAGTTTTTCTTCGCCTTTTCCATGGTTTTACTGATATCTTCATCAGAAGCATTTTCCTTTACCCAGTTGATTCCTCCATCAACATCTCTTGCTGCAAGCAGCATGCCACAGATTACCATCTCTTTTACACCATTTGCATTTGCACCTGGCGTATTAAATACAACAATTCCTTTTTCTGCACATTTTTCAATTGGAATATTGTTCACTCCGGCGCCTGCTCTTGCTACAGCATCAAGCTTATCGGACAATTCCATATCATGCATTGATGCACTGCGGACTAAAATTGCCTCTGCGTCATTTATTTCTTCTGTCTTACTATATTGCTCATCAAATACATCAAGCCCTACCTGGGCAATTGGATTTAAGCATGTATACTGAAACATTATGCATTCTCCTCCTCAAACTTTTTCATAAATTCAACTAACTTTTCTACACCTTCCTTTGGCATAGCGTTATAAATGCTCGCCCTCATACCGCCAACCGTCCGATGTCCTTTCAGATTCACAAAGCCAGCCTCTGTTGCTTCCTTTACGAACTTAGCATCTAAATCCTCATTCCCTGTAACAAATGGAACATTCATTAAAGAGCGGTCTTTTGGAACTACGGTTCCTTTAAAGAGCTTGCTGGAATCTAAGAAGTCATACAAAACCTTAGCCTTCTCTTCATTTTTCTGCTTCATCACCTCCAGGCCGCCCAACTTTTTAATCCACTGAAATACCTTTCCACAGATATAGATGCCATAGGCTGGTGGTGTATTATAAAGAGAATCTGCATCGGCATGTGTCTTATACTGAAGCATCGTTGGTGTTCCCGGCAATACATCCTCTGTAATCAAATCTTCCCGGATAATCACAATAACAACACCAGCAGGTCCGATATTCTTCTGAACGCCGCCATAGATAATGCCATATTTTGTGACATCGACCGGCTCGGAAAGGAAGCAGGAAGAAACATCCGCTACTAACGTCTTTCCTTTTGTATTTGGCAGTTCCTTATATTTTGTACCATAAATCGTGTTATTCTCACAGATATAAACATAATCTGCATCCTCAGAAATCGGCAGGTCAGAGCAATCCGGAATATAGGAAAATGTTTTATCCTCCGAAGAAGCAATTTTATTTGCTTTTCCATATTTAGAAGCTTCCTGGAACGCTTTTTTTGCCCACTGTCCAGTCACAATATAATCCGCAACCTTATTTTTCATCAGGTTCATTGGAATCATGGCAAACTGCTGCGAAGCGCCCCCCTGTAAAAACAACACCTTATAGTTATCTGGTATGTTCATCAGTTCTCTTAAATCCTTTTCCGCAGTCTTAATAATGTTGTCATATACTTTAGAGCGGTGGCTCATCTCCATAACAGACATTCCAGACCCCTGATAGTCTAACATTTCCTCTGCTGCTTCTTTTAAAACTTCTTCCGGTAATACCGCCGGACCGGCTGAAAAGTTGTACACTCTGCTCATTTTATATGTGCCTCCTTCTTAATATTAGAAAACCAGTTACTGTCATACATAACAGCAACCGCTTGTAGCATAGTATCTTATATCCCTATCTGCCTGATTTTAAATCTCTCTCGTCAAATGCGTCATCCAGGCTCTTTCCTGGCGGCACCATCGGGAATACTTTATCATCGCTGTCAATGATACAGTCAATCAATACAGGAACACCGGCTGCAACCGCTTCCTTTAACACTGGCTCCACTTCTTCCTTCCTTGTAATACGATATCCCTTTGCTCCCATTGCCTCAGCAACCTTTACAAAATCCACACTGTCATTTAGTACCGTATGAGAATACCGCTTTCCATAGAACAGTGTCTGCCACTGGCGTACCATTCCAAGTACATGGTTATTAAATACAATTTCAATCACTGGAATATTATTTCTTGTGGCTGTTGCGATTTCATTCATGTTCATACGGAAACAGCCATCTCCCGCAATATTAACTACTGTCTTTTTCGGAAATGCCGACTTTGCGCCAAGCGCCGCCCCAAGACCATATCCCATGGTTCCAAGACCGCCTGATGTAATTAAAGTACGCGGCTGTGTATATTTATAATACTGGGCTGCCCACATCTGGTGCTGCCCAACCTCCGTCACTACAATGGCCTCGCCATTTGTGATTTCATCAAGCTTTTCAATCACATATGGCCCAGTCAACGTTTCCTGATTGTAATTTAAAGGAAGCGCATCCTTTCGTGCCATCACTTTATCCATCCACTCTTTATGATAAAGCTGTTCCAATCTTCCATTGAAAATATCAAGCACCGATTTCACATCACCAATCAGGCTGATATCCACAAGAATATTTTTGTTAATCTCCGCTTCATCCACATCAATCTGAATAATTTTCGCATTTTTGGCAAAAGTCGCTGGATTTCCAACCACACGGTCAGAAAAGCGGGCGCCAATTACAATCAGCAAGTCACACTCTGCAACACTTAAATTTGCCGTTTTTGTCCCATGCATTCCAAGCATTCCAATATATTTACTATCCGTTCCCGGATAAGCGCCCTTTCCCATCAGGCTGTCGGTAACTGGTGCATCTACTTTCTGCGCAAATTCAAATAATTCCTTATTTGCCCCTGAAATCACAGCACCGCCGCCTGCAAAAATGATCGGCTTTTTTGCCTTCTGCATTAATTTTAACGCTTCTTCCACATGATCTGTCTCAATTTTTTCCGTAGAACGTGGAATTAGCTTTGGAACCTCACGCTTATATTCTGTTTCATCACTTGTTGCGTTTTTCACAATATCTACCAGAACCGGCCCAGGCCTGCCTGTCATTGCAATGGCAAAAGCACGACGTAATGTCGGCGCCAGATCCTCCACGTTTTTCACAATAAAACTATGCTTTGTAATCGGCATCGTTACGCCTGCAATATCTATCTCCTGAAAAGAATCCTTTCCAAGAAGCGGAAGCCCTACATTACAGGTAATTGCCACAAGCGGAACAGAATCCAGATAAGCTGTCGCAATACCCGTAACAAGGTTCGTCGCCCCCGGACCGCTCGTTGCCATACATACGCCAACCTTTCCGGTGGCACGTGCATAACCGTCTGCGGCATGGGCAGCTCCCTGCTCATGGGATGTCAAAATATGGTGTATTTCATCCTGATGGCGGTAAAGCTCATCATAAATATTTAAAATGGCACCACCCGGATAGCCGAATACCGTGTCAACTCCCTGCTCTTTCAAACATTCAATTACAATTTCAGAACCTGTTAACTGCATGTTACTCCTCCATTTTCTAAAAAGTAATATATGGCCTATTTTATCTCAAGTACCGCACCCTTGTCTGCTGATGTAACCATAGCTGCATATCTTGCAAGATAGCCAGTCTTTACCTTTGGCTCCTTCGGCTTCCACTGTTCCTTTCTCTTAGCAAGCTCTTCCTCAGAAACCTTTACATTAATTGTATTTTCTGGAATATTAATAGAAATAGTATCCCCCTCTTCAATCAATGCAATCGGGCCTCCTACGGCTGCTTCTGGTGATACATGGCCAATCGAAGCTCCTCTGGAAGCCCCGGAAAAACGTCCATCAGTAATCAAAGCTACACTGGAACCAAGTCCCATACCTGCAATTGCAGAAGTAGGGTTTAACATCTCCCTCATGCCAGGGCCGCCCTTTGGTCCCTCATAGCGAATCACAACAACATCACCAGCAACAATCTTTCCGCCCTTGATTGCCTCAATCGCATCCTCTTCACAGTCAAAGACTCTTGCGGGACCTTCATGCACCATCATTTCCGGTACAACAGCGGAACGTTTTACCACACAACTATCTGGTGCGATATTTCCACGAAGAACAGCAATTCCGCCTGTCTCACTGTATGGCTGTTCTATCGGACGGATAATTTCTGTATTTCTGTTTTCACAGCCTGCAATATTTTCTCCAACCGTTTTACCGGTTGCTGTAATCAAATCGGTATGCAGAAGTCCTTTTTTATTTAATTCATTCATTACGGCATAAATACCACCTGCTTCATTTAATTCTTCCATATAATGGTGGCCTGCCGGAGCCAGATGACAAAGGTTCGGCGTTTTTGCACTAATCTGGTTCGCAATATCCAGATTGATTTTGACACCTGCTTCATGGGCAATCGCTGGAAGGTGAAGCATTGTATTGGTAGAACAGCCAAGTGCCATATCAATCGTCAGCGCATTTTCAAACGCTTCCTTTGTCAGAATATCCTTTGGACGGATATTCTTTTCCAAAAGCTCCATCACTTTCATCCCAGAATGCTTTGCGAGCTTCAGCCTCTGGGAATAAACAGCCGGAATTGTACCATTTCCACACAGCCCCATACCAATTGCTTCGGTCAGGCAGTTCATGCTGTTTGCCGTATACATTCCAGAGCAGGAGCCACAAGTCGGACAGACATTACATACATAATCGTCTACATCCTCTGCAGTCATCTTTCCTGCCGCATGTGCCCCGACCGCTTCAAACATGGAAGAAAGACTTGTCTTTTTCCCCTTTACATGGCCGGCAAGCATTGGCCCACCGCTGACAAAAATCGTCGGTACATTTAAGCGGGCTGCTGCCATCAAAAGCCCTGGTACATTTTTATCACAATTTGGCACCATAACAAGTGCATCAAACTGGTGTGCTGTCGCCATGCACTCTGTGGAATCAGCAATCAAATCTCTTGTTACCAGAGAATATTTCATACCAATATGCCCCATCGCAATTCCATCACAGACAGCGATTGCCGGAAAAACAATTGGGGTGCCACCTGCCATGGCAACTCCCATCTTAACAGCCTCTACAATCTTATCTATATTCATATGCCCTGGTACAATCTCATTGTACGAGCTGACAATTCCAACCAATGGCTTTTCTAACTCTTCCTCTGTAAGCCCTAATGCATTAAACAGTGAACGCTGCGGAGCAGTCTGCATTCCTTTTTTTACTGCATCACTTTTCATGTTTCTTTCCTCCCTTTATTATATTAAATGTGAAAGCCAATCGTTCTGTGCTTTTAGAGCTTTCACACTAAATGTTGCCACAAATTAAATCACCCATCTGTATGGTGCCGACCTGTGTCTTGCCTTCCGCCATAATATCAACGGTACGGTATCCATCCTTTAAGACTTTCTTAACCGCATTCTCTATCGCATCAGCTTCTTCTTCTAAATCAAAGGAATAGCGGAGCATCATTGCTGCCGAAAGAATTGTCGCAATTGGATTTGCCTTATCCTGTCCCGCAATATCTGGCGCAGAACCATGGCTTGGTTCATATAACCCAAGCTTTGTAGCGCCAAGACTTGCCGAAGAAAGCATCCCAATCGAACCTGTCACCATACTTGCCTCATCTGACAAAATATCTCCAAACATGTTTTCCGTTAAGATGACATCAAATTGCTTCGGATCACGCACAAGCTGCATCGCACAGTTGTCAACAAGCATATCTGTCAGCTCAACCTCAGGATAATCATCAGCCACTTCCTTTACTACCTTCCTCCATAATCTGGAAGAATCTAAAACATTCGCTTTATCCACGCTGCAAACCCTTTTATTTCGTTTCATTGCCACATCAAAGCCCCACTTTGCAATTCTGCGGATTTCATTTTCATCATAAGTCAAAGTATCAATCGCTTTTAACACTCCATTTTCTTCCACCGTTTTACGCTCACCAAAGTACAGGCCGCCTGTCAACTCTCTCATAACCACAAAATCAAAACCGCCCTCTATCAGTTCCGGTTTTAGTGGACAAGCGCCAGAAAGCTCATCAAAAAGAATTGCCGGACGAATATTCGCATAGAGTCCTAATCCTTTACGGATTTTTAACAACCCTGCTTCCGGGCGCTTATCCGGCTCAATCTGATACCAGTTTGACTGTCCCACATTACCGCCAACTGCACCTAGTAAAACAGAATCACATGCCCTTGCCTTTTCTAATGTCTCATCTGTCAGTGACTCCCCATACACATCAATCGAACAGCCGCCCATTAACAGCTCTTCATATGCAAAGGTATGATGAAACTTCTCCCCTACTCTGGCCAACACTTTTCTTGCTTCTCTTACAATCTCCGGACCAATTCCATCACCGGCAATTGCTGCTATTTTATATTCCATCCTAACGCTTCCCTTCTATATTTATTGTATTCTCTCCTTTATCCAGTCAAGTATAGTGTATACACGATTTAATGTCAAGCTGTTGCCCTGATGATGATTTTAGGTTACTATTCACATATTGACCAAATTTGAAGATTTTTGGCATGTTTTATGCCAAAAGTACGAGTTTTGTGGCGCCATTTATGACCTTTTATATCCAAACAGGCAAATCGCATACTTTTATTCTGCCCCACCTATTAAAACCGTTTTTCCCTTAAATGCAAATCCATATTTCTTAATTTTTCCTTTTGAAAATCCTCTTACTAACAAATCCTGTTCATATTGTTTTTCCTCAATTTGTAACAAAGCTGCCTCCACTGCATTTTTCATGGCCTGGTTTGGCTTTACCACTTTAAATTCTATAATAAAAGTCTCTTTCCCTCTGTCTTTTGGTTCGATTACAATATCATACCTGCCCTTACCGCTCTCCCTGTTCGAGGTTAATATATAATCATTTCCCAAATCCACCAGAAGTCCAAGAATAAATCCATGATAAAATTTTTCAGGCTCTCTTTGCTGTGTGTCAAAATAACTAAAAATATTTTCCGATATCTCATTCAGATATTCATTCATTTCTTCCACATTCCCTGAAAGCAACGTCCCTATAAAACCGGTATAAGCAGCCTTTTCCCGCCCAAACCATCTGTGTACCAGCTTTTGGAACATTTGAAGCACTTCATAATTCACAAGCTTCAGTTCATATCCTGCCCTACTGACGTTTATCACTTTCAGATACCCGGACGCCAGCAATAAACTCCAGACCGCATCCTCATCTTCATCAAGCTGTGAAAATACAATCTCTTCATCAATTGGTACAGTGATTGACTCCTCCTGCAGTAAACTTTCCATGTTTTTTTTGACTTCACTGCTTCCTTCCCGGAGTAATCGGTTCACCAAAGAATTACTGCTGGTATTTGTCCAATAGGTATTTATCTCTTTTTTCATCCAGGTAATTGATAATTGACCATGGATTATAAATTCCTTTCACCTTTCCAATGACATAGCCATCATACCATTTTTCTACAGTTTCCCTGTCACTAAGCCCCATCTCATCCATAGCGGCAAATACTTCCTGTTTTGTAAAGCCAAAAATATCTGCATATTTATCAGAAGTCATGGTAACCACTTTCAGATTATTTAAATCTGAAAAAACGGACTCTTTGCTGATTCTGGTAATACCAGTAATAAGTCCTCTCTCCAGATAAGAATTTGCCTTAAATGTGGAATGAAACAGCCTTTGAAAACACTGCGCCAGTTCCTCCCAATATCCTCCCAAATAAGCCTCCTGCGTCGGTGTATCATACTCATCCAGCAGAATAATTACCTTCCTGCCATAATAGCAATACAGATATTTAGAAAGCTTTTTTAACGAAACAGAAATATCCCTCTCCTGCATATCATATTCCATCTTCTCAAAAAATGCTTTCTCCCCGTCCGAAAAACAGTCCGAACCCAGAACAAAATGATAATTTTGATAAAGCTCCTGTAAAATATCGCAAATCCGATACACAGCTGTATCGTAGTCCCTCTCCTTGACATCCGAAAAAGACAAGCTGATAACCGGATAACTTCCCTGTAATCTTCTAAACTCTTTATCTTTCCAAACTTCCAGACCTTCAAAAATTCCTTTCTGCCCTGCATACTGTGCCGAGAAAAACCACTCCACCATACTCATTGTCAGTGTCTTTCCAAAACGCCTTGGGCGGGTAATCAGTGTCACCTCATCTTTTCCCTCCCACCATTCTTTCAGAAATTTTGTTTTATCAATGTAAAACCCCTCTGACTCTAACAGTTTCCCAAAATTTTGCACCCCAATGCCCACTGTCCGCACGTTCTGCACCTCCTGCCCCATTTTCCATATACCTTCCGCTTACTGCCATCCTCATTACTTTCCATACGCTTCTCCATAATATGCCGTTACTGTACTCCGGTCGAGCCAAACCCTCCCCTGTCTGCCCCCTCCAGATGCTCTACTTCCTCAAAAGAAAGCTTTGGCTGATTTTCCATAATGCGGAACTGGCAGATTCTGTCATTCACATGAATTACCGTATCACGCATGGCAATAACTGGCATCCTCCACATATCATTGTCCCCACAATAAGAACCGTCTACAATTCCACAATGATTCGCCTGAACAATACCAAAATTCTTATATGTGCTGCTTCTTGGCACAATATGTGCCTCGTACCCTTTAGGAAGCTCCATGGCAACACCAAGCGGTATCAAATAAAACTCCCCCTTTTTTAGAGAAACCTCCTCGGATGCCCGAAGGTCAATCCAATCTGATTTCCCATCAATATAAGTAAGCTTTTCAATTTCATTGGAAAAATATTTCACTTTAATTTGTTCCATGGTATCCTAATCCCCTTCTCTTTCTATAATCTGGCATCAATCCACACCATCAAAAAGCTACTCAAACGTAATAGCAGCCTTCGGAAACATATGGATTTTTAAATCTTCCTGGTTTTCCTCCGTAACAACTGCCATCAATCTATATTCCGCTTCATCGATAGAATTTTCATCCGGCAGCAGCACATAGATTTCTACCTGTTTTTTTCTCCAATCAACAATCCAGTATTCTGCAACCTCTACTTTTTTATATAATTCCATTTTCTCATTCCGGTCATATTGCTCTGTTGCATCTGATAGAACTTCCATAATAAATTTTGGAACCCCAGAAAATTAGTAAAACGTCGGTTTTTTATATCACAATTAAATGCTCTATATAAGTGTTCGCCATATCTTTTACTGCTGAATAGTCCATTCCATCGCCCCTTTCTTTCAACCTATGATTATATCAGATTGGATGACTTTTTCAAGCAGTAAACAGTTAATAAAACTTTACACCTGTTATATAACATTACTATTCACGGCCTTTACACTATTTGTAAGGGAAATAGCGCTTGAAGTATCTGAAAACCTTTTGTATAATTAGAAGAGAGAATGGAATCATGAACGGTTCTTACCTCTGGTTATGAAGTGACAAAATGAAAAATAATAATGAAGTAAATACAGCAGAAAACAGAATAAAGGATGAAGAGGTTGTAAAACATACCATCAAGAATAGTGTATTTACAGACCTGTTTCAAGATAAGAAATACCTGATTCAGTTATACAGGACACTTCATCCAGAAGATAAGCATACAACAAAAGAGCAGCTGTCGGACATCACAATCCATAACATCATGACAAACGATGTCTATAATGATGTCGGTTTCATGGTTGGGGAAAAATTACTTATTCTGACTGAGGCACAGGCTACCTGGACAGAAAACATAGCTGTCCGTATCCTGATATATCTGATGGCAACCTATCAGGATTATATTAAAAAGACAAAACAGAATGTATATAAGAGCAAAAAGATAAGATTGCCAAAGCCAGAGATGTATGTGATATATACTGGAAACAGAAAAGAACGTCCAGAATACATCAGTCTGGCAGAAGAATTTTTTGGCAAACAGAATATTTTTCTGGATGCAAAGGTAAAAGTTCTTTATGGAAATGACGAGGGCGATATCATTAGCCAGTATGTGACATTCACAAAAGCTTATGATGAGCAGCGGAAACTGCATGGAAGGACACGTAAGGCAGTGACAGAGACCATCCGCATCTGTAAGGATAAGAATGTACTGAAGGAATATCTGGAGGAATGCGAAAAGGAGGTTGAGAATATTATGTTGGCAATGTATGATGAAAAAGAAATCCTGCTGGAGTATATCGAAAGTGAGAGATATGAGGCAGAAAAGAAAGCAGATAAAAGAACAGCGGTTCAGATGATAAAGGCAGGTAGGATATCGGTAGATGAGGTGATACAGTTTTTCCCATCATTAACACCCGATGATGTAAAGGAATTGCAGGAAGAATTATTGCAGAATGTTTGATAAAACAGTTACACAAAGAGAGCGATGGAGATGTGTAATCTTTCACAGGGAATCGTAGACAGGACAATTATTACGGATATTATGAATCTGATGGATAGTCTAGTTGTATCCCCTAAGTATGTTCATGGCAGCTTTTCTCCTTTGAAAATTGATTTAATTAATATGACATCATTTGATGCAATTTTCTAGCATCTGGGCAGTTCCAAAAAAATGTTTATCAGAAACAAAAGAGGAGGATAAGAGGATGAATGAAATACAGGATGAAAGATATCAGGTCGTAGAAGAAGCAATTTATGATGCATTTTTTTTAGTCCTGAGGGAAAAAGAATTAGATAAAATAACAGTATCAGACGTAATAAAGAGAGCCGGAATTGTGCGTAGTACCTTCTACAACCACTATGAAAACATTCCAGCTCTTGTAACTGCCATTGAAGACAAAACGATTAATGACATATTTATTATTATGAATACGTTTCACCCAAAGAATGATTGGGATATATGTAACTCTTATTTTTTAACAATCTGCAAATATACCATGACAAATCCCTTTTTAGCCAATCTCCTTAGCAATCCAAGAGGAAGTGCATTCTTTGAAAAAAACATGACCATGTTCCATCACTATGCCAGGAAAATAACACAGAATACTGCACCTGACAATCGTGACAAAGAAGAAATATCTTATATGATTGCCTGCACCATCGGCTGTACCCTCGGCGTACTTCACAAATGGTCTAAGGACAATTTTCAGGTCCCCCCGGAAACCATCGCTGGCATATTGACGAAAACTTTTATATCAGGCATGCTTCCCTGCATACTTTGAGCGTGGTCAAAAATTCCTTCTCACAATTTTCAACCACGCCCTAAAAAGCACATCCTGTCAATTATTCTTTTATATTATGCCGTTGGCAGCGGCTCATCAATCAAAGCTTCCTGCCTCTTAATTTTCTTTGTAGAACTTCTGATAAATGGATTTTTTCTTACCACAAGCCCTGTAATCTGGCGGTATGTCGGCTGATTTTTATTGTACTGGTCTAAAAACGCCTGCAGCGCTGCCCGAATTGCCTCTTCATCCAATCCCTTTGCCGCAACAACATCCTGATCTGGATAAATTCTTGCGGTAAGACCATTGTCCTCACCTGTTACAATAACTTCACCTACCAGCGCATCAAGAGCCAGCTTATTTTCAATTTCCTCAGGAGAAATATTCTCCCCATTTGAAAGGATAATCAGATTCTTTACACGTCCATTGATAAACAGGAAACCATCTTCATCCAGATATCCCTTATCTCCTGTATGGAGCCATCCATCCTTTAAAGTTTCAGCAGTCTCTTCCGGCATCTGATAATACCCCTTCATAACGCTACTGCCCCTTACCAGAATCTCTCCATTTTCAAATTTAATCTCCGCATTGCAAAGCGGCTTTCCAATCGAGCCTGCTTTGTGATCTTCCGGTAAATTGGAACTAATTACCGGCGAACACTCTGACATGCCGTATCCCTCAAGGATTTCCACTCCATACTCTGCAAGCTGTTCAATATAATATGGGTCCAGATGAGCGCCCCCAATAAATATAATTTCAAGATTACCACCAAATACATTATCCGCAATTACCTTTTTTGGAATGGAAGCGTCTGCACTCGCAAGTCTCTTATAAATGGTTTCAATCATCATTGGAACCATAAGAATTACATTTGGCTTAAAGACTCCCATGTTTTTCACCATATGCAGAAGGGAATCATTGATACATATGGTCGCACCTAAAGAAAATCCCTTGAGCCAGTCCATCACCAGACAATATACATGATGAATCGGAAGTACACTAAGCATTACGGTTCCTGGCTCTTTTGAATAGGCAACAGAAATTACATTCGTTGCCAAATTATTCTGTGTCAACATAACTCCCTTACTTTTTCCTGTTGTGCCAGATGTAAAAATAATCGTCGCCACATCTTCTGAATCCGGTCTGCCGACATCAGCATCACTCTTTTTCCCTGCGGCTTTGAGTTCACCTAAAGATGAGATTCTTTCATCAGAGGCTTCTGCCTTTTCCTCCTGCAACAGCCAGATTTTCTTAAGCTTTGGGCACGCTGCCAATATACCATCCAAAAGAGCCTTTCCCTTAGGACTTAAAAACAGCGCTTCCGAATCAGAACGGTTAATTAAATCTATTAAATCCTCACCTGGAAGACCCGCATCAAGAGGTACCGCAACCATACTTCCTGTAATAATACCCAGATAACTTTCAATCCATTCTGCAGAAGTGACCCCAATCAAAGAAATATGTTTACCCTGAAAACCTTCTATGGACAGCCCTTTTCTTATTACTGATACCTCTTCCATCAGCTCTCTGTAGTTCTTGGAAAAAATTTCTTTCTTTTCCAGCCACTTTATTGCCTCAATATCTGCAAATTTCTTTGCACTGTCCTCTAATAGATCACGAATAAGTATTCCCATATCCCTATGCCTCCTGTTGTAATTTTTCCATTAATTGAAGAGCCTCTCCGATTGTCAGAACCTTTAATGCGTCCTCCTCTTCCAACTCTACATCAAAGGTATCCTCAAGCTCCCCTAAAAAAGACATAAAGTCAAGGGAACTAAACCCCAAATCTTCCCGGAATCTCATATCATTATTCATCTCCTCCGGTTTTACCTCACAATACTGAGCTACAATTGTCTTAAACTGCATTTCCTGTGTCATCAT
Source organism: uncultured bacterium (assembly GCA_947651225.1). Classification (GTDB taxonomy): domain Bacteria; phylum Bacillota; class Clostridia; order Lachnospirales; family Lachnospiraceae; genus Butyribacter. The sequence goes on from CANSYK010000003.1 coordinate 111,483, forward strand.
TTTCCTCCTTCATTTTTGCTTTTTACACCTGTTCCATAAGTTCCCCGATACTCATATCCGGGTTTGCAATCCCCTTAAAAAGTATGCGCATCATATAGTAGTACAAAAGTTCCATATCATGCTCCTCTAAATGAGCTGTCTGATAATGGTAGGAAAAATTCATTCCTCCATCCTCTGTATGGGATACCGTTAAATACATTTTCTTGGTAGCCGCACCATTCGCAAACCATTTTGAATGCTGCTGAATATTCACCAGATGCGGATTTTCCATCTTGACCGGCATCGGCTGGTATGTCAGATAACAACTTTCATATGTTGTGTTTTCCGGCGTATGATAACGCTTCCTCATCTCCTCCTCAATCAACGCAGGATCATAATTGCTGTGCATATATATTTTATTTTGTACACTCTGAATCTCATAAGCAGCTGACATAAAATCCGTGTCTGGAGTAATCACTGTCCTGCATGGAAACATAATTGTCCTGCTGCCGCCTGATGTCCACTCATCATGGGTGGAACGCCTGGAAATAAAGTTCTGAATCGTAATATCTTCCTGTCCGTTATTTGCCTTTGACAGATATGTCCTGATTCCAAGCAGTATAAGATTTGTCATAGATAACTGATGATTCATACAAAAATCAATCAGGTTCTTTGTCGGTTCCGGTTCCAAAATGTAATCCTTTACTTCCACAAATAAATTCTTTAACTCGATGTCTGCAGCTCTCAACTTCTTATCGCCATGCCTCTTTCTTGCTTCCTCAAGAACAGAAGGCCCCTGAATATCAGAATACAATGGTTCTCCCAGCGCATCAAGCTGATCATCCCAAAACTTTTTATCCTTCGCAAAACGTTTCTCGTTATTTGCCTTTTTCAAATCCTTATCCAGAACCATCTCAAAATCTGCCAAATCTGCCGGATATTGCGATTTAAACCTAAAATGCGTATAAAGCTGCATCAAATCATTAATCATTACTACCAAACCACAGGAATCAATGAGCCTATGATCCATATGAATAAAAAATCCATTGAATCCCTCTGGAAGCTTTACCATTGTTACGTCACACAATGGAATATCATCCCCGTCAAAAGTCTCATATGCCCACTGCTGCATCAGGTTATCCGCATCAGCCAAACTCATGCCAGACAAATCCTTTATCGGGATATCCCTGCTATCTTTGTCCACAATATACTGCTTTACCTCTCCTGTTTTATCAGGCTTTGTAAAACGAATCCTCATACAGCCATAACGTTCCATTTCCAGCTGAATACATTTTTTCAAAAGACCAAAATCCAAAGGTGACTTTAAAGATGCCACAACACTGACTCCCGACACCTGCTGTGTCTTGTATTTCAGAATCCAGTTATGGTGCATTTTTTGTGCTGCTGTTAAGGGATAATAATCTTGCATTTGTAAATCCTCCTATCTCATTCCTTCTGCTTCTGTTAAAACGTTATCACATTTCATTTTTAATTTCTACCCCCTAAAGGACTTAACAAACATTTTACCCCAAATTGTCCAAGACCTTGCATACAACCACAAATAAATTTTCAAACACGCTCTAGCGCTGCACCACTCCATCTGCAATTTTAATAATACGGTCTGCATATTCTGCCATCTGCAAATCATGCGTCACCATAATAATCGTCTGCTGATAAACTTCCGATGCCAGGTGTAGAATCCCTGCCATCCATAAATAACACAAGAATCCGGAAAGGCAGAGAAAAATCCCTTCCTGCAGCCCCTCTTTCCACTCCATTCTGTGAATTTTTGAAGAACCCATTCCCAACTGGTGAAGCTGCTGCTGTTATGGCTTCTGTTTTCTTGCCTCCTCCTGCTGGATATAAAAACGAATAGACGCATGGTTTACATTCTTGTCCCATGCGCCTTTACGTTGCTTTTTAGTATAAATTGTTTTACCGATTATGCCAACTGCATAATTTCGGCTTCGATTTCTTTTAATTCATCAAATGACAGTTCAGATACACAATCTGCAATTTCTTCAAGTGTCATTTTGCCTTTTCTTATCAGCTGTTCTGCCATTGCTCTTTCTGCATCATGCCTTTCACTCTTGATAAAAGACTTCATAATCTGCTCATCATCAAATAAACTCATCATAATCGTTACTACCTCCACTTCTTTGCTGCTTAGATACTGTTTTAAGATGTTCCTGTCCTTGCATATACGGATTGTTTCAGTAACCGCCTGTTTCGTCATTCCATGCTCTTTTATCTGCTCGTTAAAAACTTTGCAAAAAACAATGTATTCATTGATGATATTATCCTTGTCGCTCTCATATATGACTTTGGCTTTTATCTCAATATCAATATCTGCACCGTCAAAAAACTCTTGCGATAAAGATATGGTATCGGGCTTTCTGCCTTTGTTGCCTGTGTATATCACATATAATTCGGGCTTTGGCATTTTTACTTTCTTGCTCTTATACAGGCTCTGACTGGTTCGCTCAAAATATTCATGATAACTATGTGCTAAATACAGCAGTATCCTGATTAAGATATTTGCCGTCCAACTTGATTGTGCTTCTAACAACAAAAGCAATCTGTTGTTACCTACCATTATGCCCAAATCATTATAGAGATTATCTGTCAGAACATTGTCTATCGTTACAATATCCAGCGTATCCTCTGTTGCGTCCGTATCCTCAGGGTGCAATGTTTTGTACAGTTTCAACAAATTCTTTTTATCTTGGAAAAGGTCTAAAAACACACTGTTTTTTGCGGTACGTTTTGCCTTGGCTTCCTGCGTCTGCTTTGTATCGTCCGACACCTTACCACCTCGATTTCTAAAAATCTATGGCAAAAGATACGATATAATCTACTCCTGCCACATTTCAATTATACAAAAATATGCTTGTCTTTACAATAAAATTCACATTAATTAAGCCAATCAAAAGCTGTTCTTCATCCTCTACGATTAAAATTTTCATATATCTGTCTGCTTCTATTTCTTTATTTTATCTTTTAATTTCTCCCTGTTTACTGCATCCATGAAACCACCCGCTTCCTTTCACTGCTTTCATCATATTTTGCAAAAAACCCTAATACTTTTTCCCGGTACAACTCTGGTGCGGCATATGCACTGCAAAGATGCCTTGCCTCCGGTATCACATACATCTCCTTTGGAGCCTGGCATATCAGATAATTATATATTGTATTTTTCTGATCCACATAGGTATCGTCAGAACCATGAAAAAATAAAACCGGCCGCTCATTCTCTTCCATAGCTTTCGTTGTATCCGCATCTTTCATACGAAAACCGGCAAATATCCTGCAAAACAGATCCAGCCGAAGTAAAAGCAGTCCAACCCAGTGCAGATGGAACCAGTTCGCTGCCATATCCTTGACCTGTCCCTTCATCGAACGGAAACCGCAATCTGCAATGATTCCTTTTACTTCTTTTGGCAGTTTTTGCCCTGACGCCATAAGCACAGACGCCGCCCCCATGGATTCCCCATAGAGATAAATCGGAAGCCTCTTTTTATTCCGTCTGGCAATATAATATGACCAGCCCTGTACATCATACTGCTCCAAAGCGCCAAAGGTAATGTATTCCCCCCTGCTTGCACCACAGCACCTCTGGTCAATAAAAAGCAGATTACAGTGATTCTCATGGAGAAACCGTGCCATATAGGCAAAATCGCTAAATGTATTTCCCTTATATCCATGGCTTAACAGGACAAATCTTTTCGCATTCTTTGCAGGTAAATAGTGTGCATGCAAAACCAGGCCATCCTTGCTCTTCATATAGCAGTCCTGCATATGCTGCTGCATGCACCAGGCCTTGCCTGCTTCATATTCTGTTTCAAATTTATTTCTTGGGTGGTTCAGCTTAATATGGGACAGTTGAAACCATCTCTTTTTTATCAGTCTCTTTTGTTCTTTGCATCGAACCATCATTTTAAAAAAGGACCAGCCAAAAGCCATAAATATGTTAAAAGCTACGACGCCAGCCCCCACTATTTTAATCACTTTATTTCTCATAACACTTGTTAACCTCTTCTGATTTAAATTTTAAATATAATTTGACTATCTTTAACATTGTCAATAGCCGCTTCATCAAATTCATTATAAAATGTTTTACCTGAAAAATCAAATCTATTTACTTTATTGATTCTTCCCTAAAACATGTTGAAATTTGTTTATAAAAGACATATAAAAAAGCACAAACCCCCAGGAACTGCCAACAGTTCATTGATTGGCAGTTCCTTCTCATTTAATCAAGATTTTATACCTTTATTCTGTCAACTATTTAAGGACCTGTAAATAATTAAATGAAACAACTTGCTTGCCTGTTTTTTCGATTGCTACATCAAAAAGCCTCGCCGTAGCCCGCTACGTTGCTAAGCGCCAGTGGCGCTTGTTTAGCAAGAACCGAAGCGGAGCGTAGAACTACGTTTTTTTCTTTGCACTCGGAAAAACATTCTTCGCAACTTGTTCATTTAATTTATTTACAGTTCCTAATCCCTTCCACCCTCCATTAATGGCGTTTTTTGATATAACTTACGCTCAACACATCTCTTTTCAATCATAAGTTGTTGTTTCATTTTCTCATAACCACCTTCCTTATCTGCCATTTTCAGTCTTTCTAATAAGTCTAACTGATCTAAAAGATTAACATTTAATCTTTTTTCACTTGGCATATAATCACCCCTTTTCACAATCTGCTTTAACAATAACTACCTACAGTATAGCGGATAGCTTACAAAGTGTAAAGTTTTATTCATTCTTACCCTATCTGCATAATCCATCTTTTTACTCCATTGGTTTCATAATTCTTTTATCTGCCCTAACCAGAAAAAGCGCTGCTACAATGAGAGCCACAAATTCCGCAATTGGAAATGCCCACCATATCATAAAATCCGCATTTTCCAGCCTGGCAAAAATCCATGCCAATGGCAATACAACCACGCAAAGCCTGAGCAGGGAAACGACCAGAGAAGCTAGGCCACAGCCCAATGCCTGAAACACGCCCTGCACTGCAATATTGCCGCCTGCAAATAAAAACCCAACAGATATAATCTTTGTCGCCATAACACATAATTCCTGTGTTTCTTTGGACATAGCAAATAACCCAATCAAAGAATCAGCAAACAGTTCTAACCCAATCAAACCAACAAACATAATAATCTCAACATACAATATTCCATAAAAAATCCCCTGCTTTACACGCTTTTTGTCCCTCATTCCATAATTAAAGGATACAATCGGCGTAATCGCATCCCTCAGCCCAAATCCGGCAAAGAAAATAAACTGCTGAATCTTATAAAAAATCCCATATGCTGTTACTGCCCCTTGGGATACCATGCCAAAAATAAGATTAATGCCATATGTCATAAAGGACATCAATGCCTGCATAATAATTGCCGGAAGCCCAATCACATAGATTTCCTTGACAATGCCCCATTCCAGTTTCAGATAGCTTCTGCCAGACTTTACCTCTGTATTTTTCGTATAATGAATATACATGGCAACCAACATAGATACCACCTGTCCGATTACAGTCGCATACGCCGCACCGCAAATCCCCGTTTCCGGCAGCCCAAAATATCCAAAAATCATAACTGGATCTAAAATGATGTTGACGACAGCGCCTGACACCTGCGCAATCGTAGAATATACCGTCTTACCTGTTGACTGCAAAAGCTTTTCATAAATCGAAAACAACACAATCCCAAAGGAAACAATGGAACAAATTGTAAGGTATGAGCTTCCCATTGTAAGAATCACTACATCCCCTGTCTGGCTTCCAATATAGGCTTTTACACCAAAAAGGCCAAACAGCAAAAACACTGCATAAATAATAATCTCTAACGTGATTCCATTCCCCGCCGCCTTTGCAACCTTCTCTTTATCTCTCTGCCCCAAACTTTTTGCTAACATGGCATTTACCCCGACTCCTGTTCCAATGCCAAATGCTACAATCAACATTTGCACAGGAAATGCCAGAGTCAGCGCATTTACGGCACACTCACCTGCATGCTTAATCCCTTCTGTATCTGGTATTCTTGCCACAAACATGCTATCCACAATGTTATAACACGCCTGCAATACCATGGATAAAATCATAGGAATTCCCATACTTAACATCACTTTTGAAACCGCTTCCGTTCCCATTTTGTTTGTCACTGCTTTTTTACTCATTTTTTCTCCCTTTCTTTTGAAAATCCTGCCCTTTTGGGGGGGCAAATCCCCAACAGCCAAAACTTTCAGGAGACTTTTTTTGGAAAGCTGCCATAACCATATTTTATAGTCGCATATGGACCACAAAAAAAGCGTAAATCCATTATCTGGATTTACGCTTTTTTTGCCACTCGACATATATTATACTGACGAGCAGAAAGATTTGCCAATTAATCACGCCGCAGTTACGTT
>CANSYK010000004.1 GCA_947651225.1 uncultured bacterium
TTGGTGTCGGGCTTGGCGTCGGTGATACTGTCGGTGTCGGGCTTGGCGTTGGTGACTCTACGTCTGTAGGCCATGGACTGCATGTAATCTTATTATCAGGATCACTTGGATCATCTGGCATAATTGGCTCTGGTATCACTGGAACCGGCGTTGATTCTGGAACATCCGTCAATTTCACTGTTATTCCATGCTCATTAGCATAGGTTTCCGCATAAGAACCAGAAGTAGTATAGATTACCAAATTAGAGCATCCCCCGAAAGCATTGTCTCCTATAAACGTTACTTTTTTTGATATTTCAAGATCACTTAAATTGCTGCAACCTACAAACGCCCTTTCTCCTATATATACTAATCCATCAGGCAATACCACATCACTCAAACTACTGCAGCCAGAAAAAGCATCACTTTCTATTCTGCTTAAACTATCTGGCAATATAATTTCACGTAAATTAGTACATCCAAAAAACGTACCATCTGAAATGCTATTGACATTATCCGGAATTCTTATATTGCTTAAGCTAAAACATCCAGTAAAAGCTGAATCACCTATCCCCATAACACTATTAGGAAGCACTATATTTCGCAAATTCCAACACTCTCCAAAAGCAAACTGCCCTACATTAACTAAGCCATTTGGAAGCATTACTTCTTCCAAATTACTGCAATCATAAAAAGCATATTGCCCAACATCTGTTACACTAGTCGGAACAATAACACTATTCAAATTAGTATTACAATTAAAAGTCCCCTCCCCTATTCTTATCAAAATCTTATCATCTATCATTTCTGGAATAGCAAGGGCGTTCACCATCCCATAATATCGTATTACTGATATCGTTCCACCACCATTTTCAATGTACTCCCACTCACTATTTGCACTTGTTACCGCCTTTGCTGTTTTTACCCAAACAGGCGTTCCAAAATATACAATACACAACGCAAATACCATCATATATCCTACTATCCTTTGGCGAACCTTTCTTGCTTTTTTTATCCCTTTCATATGTATCCATCCTCTCCATTTCCAAAATCTTTACTTTACAGTCACTTTCTTTACCTTACTCCACTTACTGTAATATTTTATTTTCCCCACCTTCTTATACGCACGCACCCTTACATAATAAACTTTTTTACTTTTTAGAAGCGGAGGTGTTTTAACACTATTTTTCTGCCCACTAGCCTCGCGTGCAATTGTATTATTTTTAAACTTTTTGTCTAATGAGATATGTACCTGATAACCTGTCACACTTTTCCCCTTTGACCACGCACAAGAAAGTTGGCGTTTTACCGGAGAAGTTACAGATATCAAAGAAGGTGTTTTGGGAATCACGGTAATTGATACTTTTTTCGTTGCACTTTGATATTGAGCCGTTTTAGCTGCTTTAATTGTTACTGTCGTCTTTCCATAACCTTTTATTGTCACCTTACCTGACGAATTGACAGTAACTACTTTCTTATTCGCTACAGAATATGTCAGCTTTCCATTTCCACTTGTTGCAGCGTTTAAAGAAAAATCCTTACTACCATATGTTTTTGTATACGATTTTGCCTGAATCACCTGCGGCTGATTCACTGGCTGCTGTCCAATCGGATTATTAATATCGGGAGTCGGCGTTGGAGTCGGGGTTGGCGTTGGCTTAATTGGTTCTTCTATTATTTGAACCGTAATATTTTTATCTTTTGCATATTTTTCGGCATAAGAACCTGATGTAGTATAAATCACTACAGAACCTAAGTTCCCCTCAAAAGCAAGTTCCCCAATACTGACCACACTGGCCGGTATCGTAACATCTTGAAGCTCTTTACATCTGCTAAATGCACGGTTTCCAATACTTGTAACACCATCTGGCAACACAACACTCTGCAAACTGCTACAGCCATAAAATGCACAAACTCCTATCTTTGTAACATTACCTGGTATTATAATATCCGTCAGACTGATGCAATCATCAAATAGAAAATCCGCAATCTCCGTTATTGTATCAGGAAGGCTGACATCCGCAAGACTGGTGCAGTCGTTGAATGCAAAATTTCCAATCTCTTTTATCCCATTTGGAATTACAATGCCAGTCATATCCTTACAACCTTCAAATGTCCTCTCGCCAATTGCTCTTACTGTCTTCCCGTCAATTTGTAAAGGAACAGAAACCTGCACCTGCTTTCCCAGGTAATCCGTAGTCGTTATTGTTCCATCTTCATTTGCCAGATATTCCCAGTTACCATCCATACTCTTAATCGGCTTTTCTGCAGCAGCTTCCACTTCAATCGCTTCCCCTACACGCAAAAAAACCAGAATTCCCAAAAACATACATAAAAGCAACCTGATCATAAAATTCTCTCTTCTCCTGCATTGTTTCAAAACAATTCATCCTTCCTTTTTGATTCATTAATAATTAATCTAAAATATTCCAAAATGATTATAACTTACTTTCCATTCCCTGTGTGGCTGTTGGACATGAAGTGAGTGATTTCGGTTATGATTTTCGGTAATAATTTTACCCAAACAGACCTTCCATAATACTACTGGTTATCAACTGTGTTATTTTGGTTATCAACCGTTCACATTTTTGACACAACTATATTGATTTTTATGTGATAACCTTTTAAGATATATTTTAGAAAGTATCATATAGGAGAATACGGGAGAAAAAATGAATAAAAAGATTTTACTATTAGAGGATGACAGAAACCAGGCCAAAAGCCTGCAAAAAATGATTCAAAATTATTCCAAAAATATAGACATTGCATATGCAGCAACGATGGTACAAGCCAGGGATATATTAAACAGCAGTACTCTCTTTGATGCATTTTTTCTGGATATTTCTTTAGATGAACAAAAAAGAAATCAAGATGGACTGCAATTAGCAGAGCAGCTTCAGGCAATGCCACGTTATCAACGGACGCCTATTCTTTTTATCACAGCCTTTCCACAATATGTATATTCTGCCCTGAACCAGTTACATTGTTTTGCTTACCTTATCAAGCCATATTCTGAAAAAGCCATCCACCAGCAATTGGCTGCCCTTTTTGAAAACAAACGTACACTGCTTTTAAAGACTTCAGAAAACATCCATATACGACTTTCACTGGATAACTTGCAATATATTCAGGCACATGGACGATACATGACTTTCGTTACCACCTCATCCAAATACCTTTCAAGGCAGTATACACTAAAAGAACTTACCAGGCTGCTTCCTGGTGAATTCCTCCACTGCCACAAATCATATATTATTAACCAATCCTTTGTAAAAAATTTTGATTTCGTAAACCACTTTGCCCATATGCTTATAAATGGTGAAGTTATTCCTCTCAGCCGCAATTTCCATCCCTGATGGAAATGATAGTGACATTATACAATATATTTTTTCAGGAGGAACCATATGTTTTCACCAGTCGCTATTATTACTTCCATTATCCAGAGTCTAACACTTATTGGATTTATGTTATATTTGACTGGGTACTATCTCCCACGCAAAAATATAGTTTATGTTCACTCTGCCACATTAGTAGTTATATCTATTGTTATAGTATATTTTATACAAGTTTACGATAACGAAAATATCTATTTAGGAGCACTTATTTCATTTATACAATATTTCATCATTGTAAAGATAATTTCACATGCGCCTGCTAAAAATGTAATGACTGCCATAGTTATGGCTTTTATTGCACAATTCCTGACACAGGCACCTGTACTTTTCTTCGTCATGTATCTGGATCATGATTTTAGTTTCATTACACCTGGATTATCAACACTCCTAATTATAGTATGCAGTACTTTTTTCATATTATTAAGTATTCATTTTCTTCCTATAAAAAGTTTATATAGAAAAATACTTAGTATTCCGGAATTTGTTATATTCAGTATTTTTTTTATTTTCACGTTCATTGGAATCATGGCATTCTTTTCCAATGAAATCCAGGCTCCCATCAACGTTACCCTGATTTGCTTTGTTGTTTTTCTTATCCTTACTTTTGCATTGGTCACTTTATTTGCTGTGCATTCACAAAAAAAGGAACAGGCAATTCATTATTATGAAACCTATCTCCTGATTCTTGATGAGATGATATTAAATATTCGCAAGACACAACATAACCACAACAATACTATACAATCAATCGCTTCCCTTCCACAGTCAGCACCAGACTATAACACTCTTGCCAGTGCGTTGGAACGATATAGCAAATATATGGCTCAAGACACCATACCAACTCAATTTCTGCACTTTGAAAACAAACTGCTGGCGGCACTTCTCTACAATAAATACTGTCTTGCCTTAGAACAGGACATTCTTCTAGATATTGCAATTCATAACCATTTTTATGATAGCAAATTGACAGAATTTCAGATTGTTGATGTATGTGGAATCCTCCTTGATAACGCTATAGAAGCCTCTCATGCAGGCGATATCATTTATGTAGAAATTGGATCATTAATACAAGAAATCTCTCCCGAACGGAATTCTGCATTTTCCATTACTGTCAAAAATCCAGGTCCCGAAGCAACACAGGATTTTATTAAAAAAATTTTCTCTGTTGGATACACCAGCAAAGCAACTTCATCTTTATCCGCAGAACGTGGGTTGGGACTGCCATACATTAAATCAGTAATACAAAAACATCATGGATATATTGAGGTATCTAACGAAATGATCGCCCTAGATGATGCAGAAAAACCATTCCGATATTTTATAATCCATATATCTGTTTAATATATAGGAATATTTTTAGGAGCTTTATACTTGAGGACAAAGAATATATGGGTTGTTGTATTTTTTCATGCCATATATGATATCGCCTCCGAATTTCCACTAATATTTCACAAGATCCCTGCTGGTGCTGTAACAGATGATTCAGAACCAGCAGAAAAGCTATCACCCCATGTTCAAATTATTGCATATATGAGAATAAATTGTGACCAAACCTTTCTTATTTTCGTCATAATAAATATAAGAGAAACTATATGAATTATTTTCATATAGTTCTCAGTAAACAGAAAGGAGAGCAACATGGAGGACCTGCAGATTATTGAACTATTCTGGCAGCGGGACAAAGAAGCAATCAGAGCATTAGAGCATTCCTATGCTTCTTTGCTGAGGCAGATTGCACAAAATATTACCACTTCCCCAGAGGATGCAGAAGAATGTGTGAATGACACTTATTTCAGATTATGGAATACGATCCCGCCAGAGCGTCCAAATTCCCTGCGCAACTATGCGGCTAAAATCACACGGAATCTGGCAATTGATAAATTCCGAATGAATCATTCCAAAAGCAGAGATTGTGAAATAACATTAATTATGGAAGAACTTGATGACGTATTTGGAACAAACGACAGTCAATATGATTCGGTGGAACTAAAAGAAATTATCAACACTTTTTTGGGGAAATTGGACGAAAAGAACCGAATACTTTTTATCAGGCGGTATTGGCAGGCAGAAAGCATTAAGGAGTTGGCAGAACAATTTCATATGAAGGAAAGCGCTGTAAAAATGCGCCTTTCGAGAACTCGTGAAAAATTTCGGAAATATTTAGAAAAGGAGGCAGTATTATGAATGGATTTGAAACAATGGATTTAATAGATGAAAAATTTATAAACGAAGCATTGGGAAAGAAATATCGCAAAAAACCTGCTTTTGTATACTGGGGAATCGGCTTTGCAAAAGTAGCAGTGGCAGCGGCTGTTTTTGTATTTGCTTTTGCAGGAGTAGTGAATTGTTTCCCTGTGACAGCATACGCCATAAGCCATATGGGATTTTTAGGCGATTTGGCAAAGGCAGTTACTCTGGATAAAAGTATGCGTGCCTGTCTGGAAAAAGAGTATGCACAATATGTTGGAGAAAAGAAAACAACAAAGGATGGCAATGTTTCAGAGGTTTACTGCATGGTGGTCGATGCAAGCAGGATTTCTATATTTTTCCAGACAGATATTCCAAAATATGGACACATAGGTTATGCTACGGATGAACAGGCAGAGGATAGAAAAGTTTTTGAAATAGAGTCCGGCGAAGAACTTGAGGACTATGAATACACATCTGTAATCGTGAATACAGATGTAGAAAATCTTTATGAATATCGTCTGGATTTCATGGATAAGAAAATACCAGAAAAGTTAGAATTTTGTTTAAACTACTATGCAGTGGATGAGAATGGCGGGGAACAAGCAGTATCACACTCCAATTATACCCTGTATCCTGATACGAAATATACTAAAGTAGTAAAAACATATCAGGTCAATGAAAGTTTTTATGTGGAAGGCCAAAAGGTTACAATAGAAAGTCTGGAGATTTATCCAACGCAGGCAAAACTATTCCTTCATTCTGAACAGGAAAATACGGCACGGCTGAACGATATTTCTGTTACGCTTTATGATGATAAAGGAAGGAAATATGAACAAAATAAAAATGGTACAATTGGAACATATGAAGAAAATGGAAATCTGGCAGCAAAGTGGTATGAAAGCTCTTATTTTGCAGATACGGATTCCATTACTGCAGTCATTGATGGGGTGGAAATGATACCAGAGGACAAGCGTTATGGTATGATTTCCCTAAAAAATCAAAGCATTGAAAATATGCCAGAGGGCGTTTCCATTAAAAAAATGAAGCTGAAAAAGGATGGTGAGCTAAAAATTGAACTGAATGTTCCGGCCATGTATAGTAAATGGACTTCCATTATGCAATGGAACTACATTGGAAAGGAAGAACCAGAAGGCGACAACGATGTAAATTTTGCTATTTCAAGCAGAGGAATCACCAGTGAAGGCACAAAGGTAGGCAGCATTATTTCTGAACATGAGACAAATGGTGTTACTGTTGGAAAATCACTTTCCATTGGCGAAAACCCAGACTTTGAGGAGACTCATTATATTCCGAATTATACTGAAGGGGATTATCAGGTAGAATGGCTTTATGCCCCAGAAATGAAGCTTGAGACACCTGTTACTGTAAAAATAAAATAAACGGGCAAAACACAGCCTTGCTTACAATTAGCGACTGTATACGGGTCAAATCCCCTGCCCCTTAGGGGAAACTGCCAGAAAACTCAAATGGATATGAATATAGAACAGGCAGCTTGTGTTGCTACAACATATTGATTTATCAACGATAAAGTTAGGTTCATTAAATGACGATAATATTTATATAACAGATCACACTGAACTTAAAACAGATGCAGACTATCTAAGGAACTATTTGGACTACGTTGAAGATTTTCGACATATATAACCAAAAAATAAACAAGTAAAATGATAAAGGAGACATTTCTATGAAAAAGAAAATAATTTTGGGGATAGCTTTATCGTGTATCATTGCAAATATCTCATTTGCAAAGGCAGAGATTTATGGGCAGTTCCTATTCACGCCCATGAATCCGGGGAAATGGCAGACTTTAGTAAGAGTGAATATAAATAATTAGAAAAGCAGATTAATTATTATGCGAAAAAAGAAGTAGAAGATAAATTTGAATCTATGGCTGACTTATTATGGGATGATCCAGACATGGATATTTCAGGCAAAAAAGAAGAAGCACAGTTAGGAAGCCCTTTTATTTATTATGACGCCAACCGCAAATCTAATCAAATTATGGATTTTTATTATCCTGTCATGATAAAGGGAAACGTCGTCGGAATAATTGAGGCGATTTCAAGCAATGGAAATTGGACATTGTCTATTACAAATGTGGATAATGATTTTAAACAATTAAACGAAATAGACTACAACCAGGAACAGCCATTGTTTTATGTAATGGGAAATGAAGTTTTTATGGAAACTGCAAAATCCTGCAAGGAATTCACCTATCTATTGGACAATACCGGAGAAACTTCGCTACAAAAGAAATTTTCGCTAAAATCTTATGAAGAAAAGATGGAAGAAATAGTACAGAACACCAAAAGTTTTAACGAAGATTCCCAGAGTGCAGAGATAACAAAAACAAGCCAGGAAGAAAAGAAAACTACTACAAAACCAAATAAAGATAGTACTCATGACTGGACAAATCCCAAATGGTTCTATGCAGGTATTGCTACAGCAATATTGATTGTTGTAGTTGTGCCAGGTATATTGGTATATCGGCGGAAAAGATAAGGAACTATAAAAAAGAGGCTGCGTATCGAAAAAATATTACGATAGGCAGCTTTTTTCTGTTTTTAGTGAACCCTTTACAAAGTTATGACAATATATAGATGTAAGGGTAAGAAACTGTAAGTTATTTTCCTACAGTTCCTTAATATTTGAAAATGCGCATTTGGAGAATATTTATGAATGTAACAGAATTAGAAAAATGCATTGAGTTGTATGGAAAAGACATCTATGCATTTTGCAGGCAACTAACCTACAGCCAGCAGGAAGCAGAAGAATTATATCAGGATACTTTTTTAAAGGCAATGGAATTACTGCAAAAGATTGACGCAGCCCAAAACCCGAAAAGTTACCTTTTATCCATTGCATTGCGCCTTTGGAAGAACCATAAAAAGAAGTATGCAACCAGGAAACGAATTGCAGATATGGAAAGCCTGACGGAGGAACAGCAGGAGATTGAGGAAAACAGCAGTTGTTCTTTGGAAGAGGAAGTGATTGCCAGAGAACAGGCTGCCAGGGTGCAAAGGGCAGTGCAACAGTTAGAGGATAAGTACAGGCTGCCAGTTTATCTTCATTATATGGAAGAGCTGCCTTTGCAGGAAATTGCCAGAGTTTTAAAGATACCAAAAGGAACCGTGAAAAGCCGGCTGTACCAGGCGAGAAAATCATTGAAAAATATGTTAATGGAGGATTTAGTATGAGCGATAAATTAGATGATTTATTAAAAAATGCCCTTACACCGTCTGAGGAACCAGGTGCCTGTCTCAATAAGCGGATTATTCAGATAGCGAAGGGGGATATCACAATGAGAAAACCATTTTTTAAATCAGCACGTATTGCAATAGCTGCAGTAGCAGCCGTTCTGGCGGCAGGAAGCATTACTACTTATGCAGCATGGAAATATCTTAGTATGGATGAAGTTGCAAAGGAAGTAAAGAATGATAAGCTGGCGGAAGCTTTTCAGGGGAAAGATGCTATCCGTATCAATGAGAGTCAGACCTATGGTGATTATAAGGTTACACTTCTTGGTTCTGCATCCGGGAAAAGCCTGACAAAATTTTATAGTAATGGCATAGAACATGATGACCGCACCTATGTAGTTTCTGCCATTGAGAAAAAAGATGGTTCCGCAATGCCGAAAGATGTTGGTGCATCTGATTTTCTGGTAACACCGTTTATCAAAGGAGAAAAGCCATGGCAGTGTAATATTTTCTACATGAATGGCGGTGCTTCTACCTTTGTAAAGGATGGAGTCCTGTATTGCCTGTCGGAATGGGATAATTATGAGGTATTCGCAAAAAGAGGGGTATATCTTGGCGTACTGGATGAAACATTTTGTGACAACCAGTCATATAACTTTGACGAAAAGACAGGGGAAATTACCCGAAATGAGGATTATAAAGGGTTAAATGCACTCTTTGTTGTGCCAATGGATGAATCAAAGGCTGATGAAGAGGCTGCGGATGCACTTCTGGAACAATGGCAGAAAGAGGCAGAAGGCGATGATGAAGAGGATGCATCTGCGGATGAAAATACAGACAGCAGCAATGAGGAAGCATCCTTTGAAGAAGATGAAAAATGGGATATTGAGAGAATCCAGAAGGAAGCGGTACTTATTAAAAACAGTGTTAAGACGGTTAAAGCAGATAAGGATGGAATGCTTTATTATAGCTATAATTGGAAAGGGCACGAAGGAAGCTGGAGGGTTTCAGAAGATAACCTTTTTAGGGAAGGACAAACCGGACTGAGCGAATGTTTTGAGAGTACATCCGGAAGTGATGTAGAAGTCTTTGTAACATTTTTCCGAAATGAGGATGGGACAGTGACAATATCGCTCTATCATACAAAGTAAAAAGGATTATAGTTCCTTTATCACATATTGCATTGTATGAACGGGGATATCTGCGGAATGGATTGCAGAACAGTATGTTTTGCGGTCTGCTCCGCAGTTTTTTTGTATGCATTTTTTTCTTTAACAGCGCATATGATGAAAGGAACGATAATCGTCAGGACTTCTTAAGGGGGTTGTATAAGATGGAGGAAAAAATTGAAGAAGTAGTGAAACAATATCCTGTTCAATTAATTGGTAAAAGGAGAATACGTGGTGCAATCCTTTTAGAAGCAAAAGAAGGACTGTTTACACTGGTTCATTATAAAGAAGGGGACAGGAAGCTGCTGTTTCAGGAAAAAGTAAAACAGGAATTAATCCGGCAGGGATATCCATTTATTGACGAGGGAATACGAAACAACAGCCAGGATCTTTTGACAAAAGATTCTATGGGAAACCGATGGCTTTTAAAAAGATGGTATCCTGGCAGGGAATGTAATCTTCGGGATGAAGCGGATATGATCCAGGCAACAGAACATTTGGCAAAACTACATACACTTATGCGTTGTCCGGCAAATGATACGGAAGAACTATTGGAAGATGAGATAACCTCTGACAAGGATTTGCAGGTTTTACTGGAACGTCATATGCGGGAAATGAAGAGAGTATACAATTATATCCGTGGAAAAAAGAAAAGAAATGAAATGGAAATCTGCATCTTAAATCTTTTCCAGAAATTTTATGACCAGGCAGGTTTTGCCAACATGTATATTGATGAAATTGATTACCATTCCCTGTTTTCACAGTGTATCAGAGAACGGAGAGTATACCACGGCAGTTATAATTACCATAACATCATTTTTCAGGAAAAACAGATTATAACGACTAATTTTGACAAAGCAGATATGGGAATTCAGATTGTAGATTTATATGATTTTATGCGGAAAATCATGGAAAAAAATGGCTGGGATATACGCCAGGGTGTAAAAATATTAGATGCTTATCAAAAAGTCCGCCCATTAGAAAAACGAGAAGCAAAACTTTTATATGTTTTATTATTATTTCCTGAAAAATTCTGGAAACAGATTAATTTTTATTATAATGGGAGAAAATCATGGATGTCTGTGAAAAATTATGACAAACTTTTGAAAATTGAAAGCCAGGAGGAAAAGCGAAGAAATTTTCTGACAGAGGCAAAAAGGCTTTTATTTTAAGGTGTTCTATGATAAAATAACTAAATGTAATGGGAAGTTACTTTTCACGGATGGTTTTTCGCATGATTTTCAGAATAGCCATGGATAGTAACAATATGAACGATAAAAGAGGTTTGAGGCAGAAGGGACAAAATGATGTTAAAAAAATACAAAATATACACTGGAGTAATGTACTGCATCATTTTTGCGTTATTTGCAGTTACTTTTACTTCCTGCAGCACGATTAGAAAAACAAGAACCGGCGGAAAAAATCTGGCGGCTTCCCCAGAACCAGATACAAAAGCAGTTATAGGTGTTGTCGTCCAAAATGACATAGAAACACAACGAATTCAGATTCGGGAACTGGATTCTGATGTTATCTGCACTTTGACGTATGACGCTACTTCTCTGATACAGGATAAATATAAAGAGGAACGGTATGGAGAAGATGTTGAAGTGGGGATGATTTTACAGGCAAATTATCGGGAAGAGGACGCTAAACTGGTATCTGCTGAGGTTCCAAAGGATGTTTGGGAATATCAGGAAGTTCAGAAGTTTTCCTTTTCCAGTGATGAAAATATGATGCGGGTAGCAGGTTCTAAATATCAGTATTCCAATAACACTTTTTTCTTTGCAGACAATATGGAAATCGCACCAATGGAATTTACCAATCAGGATCTTATAACGGTCCGCGGAATCGGAATTCGTGTTTATTCCGTCGTAAGGACTTCTGGTCACGGATATATTCGTCTGGAAAATCATGACAGCTTTGTTGGCGGTATGGCGGAACTGGATGGTGGAATATTTGTACCTGTTTCAGAAAATACACTAATTACAGCGCCAGAAGGAACCTATCGTCTGACGCTTGTTAAAAAAGGACTTTCTGCTGTCAAAACGGTCAAAGTAGAAAAAGACAAAGAAGTGACTGCTGATTTCAGTGATTATAAGGAAGTTGTAACCCAAAATATCAGCGAAGTCACATTTACAGTAAAACCAGACGGAGCAGAGCTCTATTTGAATGGAACAGCGGTAGATTATTCCACACCAGTGACCTTGCATTATGGAAAATATAATCTTATGGTTTCACTTACCGGATATGAAACATACACCGCCGTGTTAGAAATCGCCGGACCAGTGATTCCTGTTCGCATTGAACTGGCTGACAAAAAGTCCTCAAAAGCTACTAACACACCAAAACCATCTGCAACACCTTCTTCCAACGACAGTAATGACGATACAGTAACGAAAAAAATCGACAGTGATCATACGATTACGGTATCGGCACCAGAAGGCGCAGAGGTTTATCTTGATAATGTGTATAAAGGAATGGCGCCTTGCACTTTTACAAAAGTAATTGGTTCACAGACAATCACTCTAAGTGATTCAGGATATGTGACAAAAAGTTATCCGGTCGACATTCTGGATGATGGTAAAGATGTTAAATTATCTTTTGCCGACCTGGTAAAGGAGAATTCGGGAAGCAATGGAGAAACAGAACAATAACAGAATCAGTTTTACAGGCTTTGAAACAAAATATACACTGTAACAGTTATTGCTCTAAACTCCCTAAAATATAGAAGGAGGAATTATTTATGGATTACAAAGAAATTTATGAGGCATGGTTGGCAAATCCGTATTTTGATGAAAAGACAAAAGAAGAACTTAAATCGATTGCGGACGATGACAATGAAATCAAGGAGCGTTTCTATACGGATTTGGAGTTCGGAACAGCAGGGCTTCGCGGTGTCATCGGAGCAGGAACAAATCGTATGAATATTTATACGGTTCGCAAAGCTACACAGGGACTTGCAAATTATATTAATAAAGCTGGAAAGGGCAATCAAGGTGTTGCAATTGCTTTTGATTCCAGAAGGATGTCACCAGAATTTGCAGATGAGGCAGCACTTTGTCTTGCAGCAAATGGCATTAAAGCTTATGTGTTCGAATCTCTCCGCCCAACTCCTGAATTATCTTATGCAGTCAGAGAATTAAAATGCGTTGCCGGTATTAATATTACAGCAAGCCACAATCCACCAGAATATAATGGATATAAAGTATACTGGGAAGACGGGGCGCAGATTACACCGCCTCACGATACCGGAATTATGGATGAAGTAAAAGCGGTAACCGATTATGCGACAGTAAAGACAATGGACAAGTCTGAAGCCACTGAAAAAGGACTTTATGAACAAATCGGTGCAGCAATTGATGATAAATATATTGAAGAGTTAAAGAAACAGGTTATTCACTGGGACAGCATCAAAGAAGTAGGAAATGATTTAAAAATTGTATACACTCCTCTTCATGGAACCGGAAATATCCCGGCAAGACGAGTCTTAAAGGAACTCGGTTTCGAAAATGTATATGTTGTACCAGAGCAGGAACTTCCAGATGGCGAGTTCCCAACCGTAAGCTATCCAAACCCAGAAGCAGCAGAAGCATTTGAGCTGGCATTAAAACTTGCAAAGGAGAAAGATGCAGACCTTGTACTGGCAACCGATCCAGATGCAGACAGGCTTGGTGTTTATGTCAAGGATACAAAGAGCGGAGAGTACATTACTTTAACAGGAAATATGTCAGGCTGTCTCCTTGCTGATTATGAGATTTCTCAGATAAAGGAAACAAAGGGACTTCCAGAAGATGGCAAGCTAATTAAAACCATTGTTACCTCTAACCTTGCAGATGCAATTGCAAAATATTATGATGTTGATTTAATCGAAGTGTTGACAGGCTTTAAGTTTATTGGCCAGCAGATTCTTGGATTTGAAACAACAGGAAAAGGAAACTATCTGTTCGGATTTGAAGAGAGCTATGGCTGCCTGATTGGTACCCATGCACGGGACAAAGATGCTATCGTTGCTACTATGGCACTTTGCGAAGCTGCTGCATACTATAAGACCAAAAATATGACGCTATGGGATGCCATGATTGCAATGTATGAGCGCTATGGTTACTATAAAGATGGCGTACAGTCTGTTACCATGAAGGGAATTGAAGGACTTGCTAAGATCCAGGAAATTATGACAACACTCCGCACAAATCCTCCAAAGGAAATCTGCGGTTATAAAGTTACTTCTTTCCGTGATTATCAGGCTGATACCATCACAGATCTTGCTACAGGCGATGTAAAGCCTACCGGACTTCCAAAGTCAAATGTACTTTACTTTGATATGACCGATAACGTATGGATGTGCGTAAGACCTTCTGGTACAGAGCCAAAAATCAAATTCTATTTTGGCGTTGTAGGTGATTCTCTGGAAGACTCTAATAAAAAGGCAGATGAAATGACAAAAGCTATTCAGAAATTAGTAGATGAAATGTCATAATATTATAGACAATTATAATAAGCAAAACGAAGCTGCAATTTGGAGCAAGCATAAACCAGTTTGCAGCTTTAAATTTATCTTGTCGCATTATTTCCTATGCATAAAAGAGCAGTCTGCTCAAAAGCAAACTGCTCTAAATTTTTACCTACAGATGTTTTATTCTGGTTGTCAGGCTCGCTGCCCATCCTGGCAACCCATATGTTGCTACGAGCTGATTCCAAACATTTTCTGATATTTCTGCTTTTTCCCTTTTGGTGTCACCAGAACCAGTTTTTTCGAAGTTCCCTTTATAGCATTTTTCCCGACCTTTTTCAGATTTTTTGACTGAATGGTAATCTTTTTCAATTTTTCACAGCCATTAAAAGTGTTTTTATCAATAGCTGCAATATTTTTACCAAGAGTTACCGCTGTCAGTTTTTTGCAATTTTTAAATCCGCCAACAGCCGTTACATTATACTTAATATTCTGATACGTAACAGTCGTTGGAACAATAAGCTTTTTGATATCCTTTTTCGTCGTTCCAACACACTGGACTTCTTTCTTTTTGTCCACTACCGTAACTTTATATTTCAGATCGCCCACTGTAAAAGTACTTCCCTTTTTTGGTTTTTCAGGCGCTTTCGATTTTCCTTTTACCGTGACTTTGCAGGTTTTCACTCCAAATTCATAGTCATAAGTAACCACAATCGCAGTTCCCTCTGAAACACCATATACATAACCACAATCATTTACTTTTACAACAGATTCATCAGAGGAAGCAAAGACACTCGACCGGTATGTTACTATATTTGCCGGAGTATAGATTAACTGTACCTGCGCATATTCCCCTTCCTGAATTTTGATTTCTGTCGGGTTTAAATCCAGAGACTTTAACTCAATACGGTCAGTATAATCTATAACATGAACGGTACAGCTTGCTGTCACACCATTCTCTGCTGTTACCGTAATTGTAGCATCTCCGGTTTTTTCTGTTGAAACCAGGTATTTTTCATTTGAAAATTTAACAACTGATTCATCACTGCTTTTCCATGTCAGGTCGCCACTATATGCATCAAATGGTAAAATACAATATTGCAGTAACTTATCATCATATTTATACATATAAATTTCCTGTTGTGCAAATGCAATTTTCTGTACCTCCATATCTGGAGTACGTTCCACATATTTTGCAGTGGCTACCATATCACCATTAATTGCAGTATTTTCCTTTAACTGGATTTCTTCGCCATCTTCTCCCGTACTATACCATCCCCGGAAAATATAACCTTCTTTTTGCGGCGGCACCGGAAGCCGTCCTTCTTCCACAAGCTGCGTCCCTTTTTCTACCTCCAGCGTAGTAAAATCTGTACCATCTATCTGCAAAGTAACTGTGCAAAATATTTTCCTTAATTCTCCCAGATGGCCGTCAATCCATTCCACACGCTCTGCAACCCATTTTTTCAGACGTTCTACTTCACTGTCATAGGTAATTTCCGTCTTCTCCTGCTCTGCGAGTGCATCCACCCACCAATAGTTACCGTTCCTATCACTGTATTTTCCCCATATCTCATAATTATATTTCTGAGAATAATACTGCCTTTGAGAATATTTATCAATCTGCCCGCCATCTCTGCATGCCTCTAAAAGCTGTTTTTTAATTGCCGGCCAGCGTTCTGCTACTTCCTGATAAAATTCCGGATCTACAAATAAACGCTTGAACCAGGTGCTTCCGTTTTGTGTAAATCCATTACACTGGTTCTCAGAATACTCTGTTGCACCCCATGCTACGTAATCAAAATCCCATAAAGGTCCCCAGAATAATTTTCCATCCCTTTTCTTATAAAGGTATGTACTTGTTGAGCCAAAAGCATCTCCATTTTTAGCGATTTCCTGCATCCAGTAATAGTCAACTGCTGCATCAATATCCAAATAATCTTTATAAGATTTGCCATTTTCATCCTTAAATCCGGAACCATAAATAGCATTTTCTGTATCCTGCATATATTTTGTAATATACTTAAGCTGTGTTTCATTCATATAACCGTCAAAAGAAGGACTCTCAATCAGATATTGGTTGCCATGTTCCGTTCGAATCACCTGGCCATCTTCATCCCCATATGGAAACATAGACAGCAGATAACCACCCGAAATAGTCTTTTCATCCACAGCATTTTTTGTTGCCTCATCTTTTTCCAAATCATCAATGTTTACACGGCTCTTCCCTACACGCACCTGCTCACATAAATAGTAGCTTCCCAGATACTCCTGGTTCATCACCACATTGACAAACTCGCACTGAGGTGTAAACTCCATTCCAAGCGCATCACCCAGCCAATAAGTCATTTTATTTCTCAACATCGAAACATCATAGTAATTTGCCAGAAGAACCCAGTGC
Organism: uncultured bacterium; assembly: GCA_947651225.1. Taxonomy (GTDB): domain Bacteria; phylum Bacillota; class Clostridia; order Lachnospirales; family Lachnospiraceae; genus Butyribacter. The sequence continues at coordinate 16,803 of CANSYK010000004.1, forward strand.
TTATTTGCCCCCATCCCAAGTAAGTCCTCTTTTATTTCCAATTTAAATTTATATGGCTTCTTTGATGGAGACCATGTAGAATTTCCACGCCCACGAACATAATCCAGAGAATATGTCCCAGACTTGCACTTCTCCTTTGTATATTCTGACTGGTATCCCTCTGGGACATTCAGCGTAACATCGCCATAACACTCCGTTTCATGCCGCATATCACCATTCATTTCAGCAATCGCTCCAAGCGATTCATCCAAATTAAATTCCACCATCGGAATATCACTTTTCATAAACGTAATGGAACGCAACGCAAGTTTTAAAAGAGCGCTCTCTTTTGTAATCACCTGAAAACTCAAGGTATGTTTTCCTGTAATGTTTTCTTTGGCAAGATTAATACAACGATTTTTAACTGTTGACCAGTCTCCCTTTTTCTTCTGCTTTGCAAGCTGGATTATCGTAAAAGGCTCTTTGTCATCGTCCAGATAAAATGCCAGCTTTATATTTTTTCTGCGCTCTGCTAAAGCATCCACCAAAAAATAATCTGCCTGTTCACTTCCAAAATCATATGTTTCCCCAAACTGGAATCTGGCACTGGAATATGCTGCTGCATCTCCTGAAATCACAACTCCACTGGAAGCTTCATTTACTTCCAGTTTAATCGCATTACCAGAAACCTTAAACTTGCCTTCCTTCAACAACTCTGCTGCCTTCTGGCAGTCAAATGCTGCTTTTATTTCTGCCGCATTTCCTATTGTGCCTGACAATAATGGTACAATACAAAAGAGCAGGAACGCCATCGCAGCAATCCTTACGGATAACCGTATTCTGTTTTCCCTCATAATCCCTCATATCCTTTCTTTTTTTGGCACTTTTTATGCCATATTTTTGCCTTATTGTACCATATTCTATCAAAAATTTAAAGCTCTCTTTTCTCATAAATTTTAATAGAAGCCTGCCATGACAATAGAAAAAGCACTATGCACCCAACCAGAATTAAAAGCGACAACATATCTGCCGAAATCGGCATATGCAGATCTGGATCAACGGACACAGCAGCAGCACTGCCTCCACAAATTAGGCAAATAACTACCATAAAAGCAAGCCGCCCTTTTTCTGTACCAAACTTAAATATAACAGGCAGAAGAATACTGGAAGATAAAAATCCACACGATAGCACAAGAAGCAAAAAGAACAGAAGATTACTTTGAAAGCCTGCTCCATTTACCAACATACCAATAATCTGAACAGCCATCAGTAACAGCCACATACCGCATACAAAAATCAAAGCCATCAAGTACTTTACAGAAACAAATTGCTTTTTGGAATATGGAAAAATCTGTCCATAAACATCCCAATGGCATTTCTCATCGTAACCTAAAATTGTGACTGGCAATATACTTGCCATAACTACAGGATAAAACTGAAAAAACAAATTCGATGGTTCTGCAATCGACACGCCCGCAAACACCACAGTAACCAACAGGATCATTCTACAATATTTTTTTGCCATATAAAAATCTTTTAATAATAACCCCTTCATATTATTTTGCCCCCTTTACCATAGATACAAACAATTCTTCAATACTGACCGGACTGAAATTCATCTCTACTGGAATTTTACTACGTTTTACAACAGCCTCTACACCAAATGGTGTTTCTTTTTTCCAAATAATCGCAGAAGAGGAAACTTCCTGAATCCTTTTGGAATCGCAATGTAGAATGCCATACTCGGTCAGAAGCGCATCTTTTTCTTCGCACAGCAGCAGCTTACCTTTATGCAGAAAGGCAATATAATCACATATTTTTTCCAAATCTGTTACAATATGGGAAGACATCAACACTGCATGGTTTTCATCCCTTGTAAATTCACAAATCATATCAATCACCTCATCTCTTGCAACCGGGTCTAACCCATTTGTTGCTTCATCTAAAAGCAAGATTTTGGGGTGATGGGATAATGCAACCGCAATTCCAAGCTTCATTTTCATCCCACTGGAATATTCCTGAAATAATTTATTTTCTGGTATAGAAAGCTTCTTAAGCAAGTTATTATACTCTGCCTCATCCCAATTCTGGTAAGAACTTTTCATAATTTTCCCAACCTGAATAGCTGTCAGGCACTCCGGGAATCCCACTTCAGCCAGTACAACTCCAATCTCTTCCTTTGTGCATTTCATATTGTCCTGATTATCTTTCCCCAATATGGTAATGCTTCCATTGTCCTTTTTCAATATATCTAAAATCAATTTAATTGTAGTGCTTTTGCCAGCCCCATTTTCGCCAACCAGTCCCATAATACATCCACTCGGCAATGTCAGATTCAGATGGGACAATGTAAAACCTGTATATGATTTTGTTAAATCCTTGATTTCTATCGCATTCATCACTATACTCCACCTTTCTTAATTTTGTAGGCTTTTCTCAAAATTGAGAAAAGATTAATAGGCAGTTTGAAAAAAGCTTTCAAACTTTATTCCTCCCAAATAATACAAAACATATCAAGAATATCCTGCCTGCTAAGATTGCAAGATACTGCAAGCTGTGCAATTAACTGCATATGTTCTTCTATTTTCTTTAAATTTTCTTCCTGTAGCAGTTCCGCATTTTTTGCTGCTACAAAACACCCCTTTGCAGGAATCGTATAAACAAATCCCTCCTTCTCCAATTCATCGTAAGCACGTTTGGTCGTCACCACACTAATCCTCAGATCCTTTGCTAGTCCTCGAATCGAAGGAAGCGCTTCATCCTCCTTTAATTCACCACTGATAATGTGGTTCTTAATCTGAGTATAAATCTGGTCATAAATTGGAATTCCGCTTTTATTATCAATAAAAATATTCATAGTAATTCCCCATTCTTAGGAACTGTAGAAAAATAACTGCTCAAGATTGCACAGGATATTTCTACAGTTCCTTACTTCGTCTGCGAATTCTGGCGCCAACAAAAATTCGCTTCCGAAAAATGCGCATCTCAATTCCAGCTAACTGTATATTAACAGTATATACAGTTAGCACAGTTTTGTCAACCACTATTTAAAATTTTCTATAACCCTAAAGGCCATTGAAACCGTTCCATATCCACATGGCCGTCAACAAACTCCACACCGTCTGCTTCCAGCAATTCAACCTGCCGGTTTGATCCACCAAAGGCAAATGCCTGTGACACTCTCCCCTCCTTTGTTACCACACGATAGCAGGGAATCCCTTCTGGATCTGGATTTGTATGGAGCGCATAACCAACTACCCGTGCCCACCTTGCATTGCCTGCCAGATATGCCACCTGACCATATGTTGCGACATACCCTTTCGGAATCTGCCGTACAACGTCATAAATCTTTTGATAGGTATTTTTTTCTTCCATTCTTCTTCCCTTTCTCTTACCAGACAGCACTCATTAAAAATAGTAATAAATAAAGTCCAAAAGGAAGCATCCCAAGATAGCACAAAATCACCAAAGCGGTACTTCTTACATTATTCCTGTGGCAATAAGTAAGTAAACATAAAGATTCCCAAAACAGCAGATGGCTTCCCATAACAATCAGATATAATATATACTTCATCTTGCATCCTGCAAGTTTCCCTGCTGTTCCAAGCAGCAATGGAACCAGATATCCCAATATACAAATAGAAAATAACCGTTTCTTCATGAATGCTCTTACACCTCCAAAGAATCCCTGAAACAGAACAAACCCCACAGCCGTATCCACTGTGGGGTATTCTTTTCCGTTGCTATTTACGGGCATTCTAAACATCATGCGAAAAACAATCCGACTATGCCGTCTGCCACGCTTTATTTCGTAGTAATCTTCTTTTCCGTTTCCAGTTCTTCCTTATAATCAAAACGATATATTGTAACAGATAAAGGAGGCAGATGCATCTCAATAGAGTACTCTTTTTTCTCACATTCTATCTTATCTGCTTTAATATTCTTTTTGTTCTTAACACCAGTACCGCCAAAACGCTCTTCATCAGAAGAAAGCACTTCTGTATAAGTTCCCGGGCAAGGCACTCCAGTACGGTATTCCTTATTTGGAACCGGCGTAAAGTTACAGATAAACAGGAATTGGTCTTTTGTTCCAGAGCCACGTCTTACAAAGCTTACGGTACTCATTTGGGCATTATCGCAGCTCATCCATTCAAATCCCATTGTATCATAATCATTTGTATATAATGCATCATATTTTGTATATAAATGATTCAGTTCTCTTACAAACGCCTGCATCTGTCGGTTGTAATCTTCATTTAAAAGTTCCCAGTCAAGACTTCTTGCCTCACTCCACTCACGGTACTGAGCAAACTCCTGTCCCATAAACAAAAGCTTCTTTCCCGGATGCCCATACATAAATCCATAGGCTGTACGGAGATTTGCAAACTTGTCCTCAATCTCGCCTGGCATCTTATTAATCATAGAACACTTTCCATGAACCACTTCATCATGTGACAAAACCTGAATGAAATTTTCACTATAAGCATACTGCATACTAAATGTCAGCAGATTATGATTACCTGACCTGAAATATGGATCCATCTTCATATATCCCAAAAAGTCATTCATCCAACCCATATTCCACTTAAAGAGGAAACCAAGTCCCTTTAAGGATACTGGTGAGGTAACGCCTGCCCACGCTGTAGATTCCTCCGCAATAATCATTGTTCCTGGCGCACGGCACTCAAACTCTTCATTCATATGATGGAACAGTTTAATTGCATCATAATTTTCCTTACCTCCATCTTCATTTGGCAGCCACTCTCCATCATCCTTGCCATAATCCAGATAAAGCATAGACGCTACTGCATCTACACGGAGTCCGTCAATGTGGAATTTATTTAACCAAAACAGACCATTTGCCAAAAGGAAATTTTCTACTTCCCGTTTATTATAGTTAAAAATATAAGTTCCCCAGTGCGGATGCTCTCCTCTGCGGCTGTCTGGATGTTCATAAAGTGGTTGTCCGTCAAACCTTCCCAGACCATGTGCATCCTTTGGAAAATGCGCCGGAACCCAGTCAAGAATAACGGAAATTCCCTTATTGTGCATATAATCCACAAAATACATAAAATCCCTTGGATCTCCATAACGTCTGGTCGGTGCATAATATCCTGTCACCTGATATCCCCAGGAACCATCAAAAGGATGCTCCGCAATTCCCATCAGCTCAATGTGTGTATATCCCATGTCCAAAACATACTCTGCAATCATTGGCGCCAATTCACGATAAGTATAAAATCCGTCCTCTGTGCCATCATCTTTTTTCTTCCATGACCCAAGATGAACCTCATAAATTGCCATAGGTTTCTTTCTAAGGGAATTTCTTGTCTCCTTTTCCCTGCCTGCCATCCACTTTTTATCTGTCCAGTCAAAGTCACGCAAATCTGCTACAACAGAAGCATTGTCCGGACGAAGCTCTGCACAGTTTGCATATGGATCAGCTTTCATTAATATCTCGCCAGTACGTGTCAAAATCTGATATTTATAAATCGCCCCCGGCTCTACACCTGGTATAAACAGCTCATACACACCGGAAACCTCTAATGTACGCATCGGATGAAGCCGCCCATCCCACAGATTAAAGCTTCCTACTACACTGACTGCCCTTGCATGAGGCGCCCAGACTGCAAAATATGTTCCCTTAATTCCATTAATTGTCATTGGGTGGGCACCTAATTTATCATAAATCTGATAATGATTTCCTTCTGCAAAAAGATATAAGTCATCACTGCTGATTTGAGGGCTGAAAATATATGGATCGGCCGTCACTACAATATCATTTTCTCCATATTGGATATGCAGCTTATAATCGGCGGTATATTTTTTGCTTTCTACATAAAGCCCAAAAAATCCACTTCCCGGCTCTACCTCTTCCAGTTCAATCCGGTTATTTCCTTTTGCATCTGTTACAAATACCTTCTGTGCTTCCGGACGATATACGGTAAATACCTGTCCTTTTCCAAAGGTATGCAATCCAAGTAAATTGTGAGGCGCATTATGATGACCAGCTAACAGCTCATCATATTCAACCCAGTTAATCCATTGATCCAGTTTTTCCTGCATATCACTTACCCCCAATAATTTTTGTTTAGAAACTCAAAAAATAATTTACCAAGTCCTGACAAAATTATTTTTATAATTCCTTATGAATTCAACATTATTTCATAGTAAGAACCTTTTCATATAGTATAAACGCCCTCTACATCTGTCGGTATAGAAGGCGATTTGGTTCATCTGAAACAATAAACTCGCATATGTTATCTATTATACGAAAATTCTACTAATAAGTCAATGAATTCATATCATAAAAAATGAGCAAATCCCATTTTCTAAAGATTTGCTCATTTTAAAACGTAGTCTAATGCGGAATGAGGGATTCGAACCCTCACACCTTGCGGCACAAGAACCTAAATCTTGCATGTCTGCCAATTCCATCAATTCCGCACACAATGCCATAAAGACAACTTTAACATTTTATCATTTAAAACCTTTTATGTCAACTGCCATTATGAATCCAAAAGCCCTGTACTAAAATAACGTTCCATCCGGTCTGCCATTATGGTCGCAATAATTTTATCTTTTCCATATTTCTCTGCCATCTGCTTTGCTGCCCATACATTTGCACCAGAGGATGTTCCACACAAAAGTCCCTGCACTTTGGCGAGCTCACGTGTTGTACTGATAGCATCTTCATCTGTCACTTCCACAATATCATCAATCATTGAGGTATCTAAAACCTCTGGAATAAAACCATCGCCAATCCCCTGTATGCTGTGAAGCCCTGGTTCATGCCCAAGAAGTGCAGATACATTTTTCGGCTCTACAGCCACTAACTTTAAGTCAGGATTTTTTTCTTTCAAATATTTTCCAATTCCCTGCAAGGTTCCGCCGCTTCCAAGTCCTGACACAAAAATATCCACCTTACCATTAAGCTGTTCATAAATTTCTGGCCCTGTTGTCTTATAATGAACATCAGGATTATTTGGATTGGTAAACTGCTGTGGGATAAACGCTTTGTCACTTCCTATTTCCGCAAAAAGCTCTTCTGCCTTTTTAACAGAACCATCAATACTCAATTCCTGTGGCGTAAGTACAAGCTCTGCCCCAAGACAGCGAATGATTTTTTTCCGCTCTTCACTCATATTTTCCGGCATAACAATAATAACACGATACCCTCTGCGCACGCCTGCAAGTGACAGGCCAATCCCTGTATTACCAGAGGTCGGCTCTATAATCGTCATGCCTGGCTTCAGCTTACCTGCCTGTTCCGCACAAAGAATCATATTTTTCGCCACACGGTCTTTAATACTCCCGCCAGGATTTAAAAATTCTGCTTTTGCATAAATTTTAAGTCCCATCGTTTCCTTTAAACTGATGATAGGCGTATTTCCAATCAGATCAAGCACATTATGTATTACCATTCCCAATTACCTCATTTCTGTCACTTCTATCTAAATATATCTATATGATACAATCCGTTACTACTTGCAGTCGGGATAGAATTTTTTATGCCATTTCCCGTTCTCTGCCCAATTGCAAATAGTAACATACAATCGCTAATTCAAGCTTGGAATTCTACCTTGAATATCAACATCTGCTTCATAATCCACACCATCAATACGAAATCCGAAAATCTCATAAAATTCCTGCCAGTATCCTTCAATATCACCAATTTCTGCAATATTGTCTTTTGACACCTGCTTCCAAAGGTCTGCCACTGCACTCTGAACCTCTGGCTTCATTTCATAATCATCCAGACGAATCAGACGATTTTCATCCGTTACTACCTCTTCGCAACATAGCCTGTCATGGATTAGGCGGTACATTTGTTCAATACAGCCCTCATGGATTCCTTTCTCTTTCATCACCCTAAATAAAAGGGAAATATACAGTGGTACAATCGGAATCGCCGCACTGGACTGTGTAACAACTGCTTTATTTACAGAAACATATGCCCTTAGACCATCAATTTCTTTCTGCAATTCATCTGCTGCCTTATATAAATCCTTCTTTGCCTGCCCAATTGAACCATCATAATAAATTGGATGGGTCAATTCTGGTCCAATGTAGGAATAAGCAACTGTTACTGCATGATCTGCCAGAACATCTGCTTCCTTCAACGCCTTCATCCAGAGTTTCCAGTCTTCTCCACCCATTACTTTTACTGTAGCTTCAATTTCCTCTTCATTTGCTGTCGGGATGGTTACTTCTGAAATTTCATTTGTAAACAAATCAATCGTCTGATTGGTGTACTCTTTTCCAATTGTCTTTAACACCGAACGGTATGTCTTTCCATCTGGAGCGGTACGCCTAGGAGCCGCAACACTGTAAATTACCATATCTACCTTGCCCCATTTCTTCTGAATCAGAGCAATTGTTTCTTCCTTGATTTCCTGAGAGTAAGCATCCCCGTTTATTGATTTTGCAAAATATCCATCTGCTGCCGCAAATTCCTCAAATGCTGCCGTATTATACCAGCCTGCGCTTGCTGTACGTTTTTCTTTGCCTGCCTTGTCAAAAATAATTCCGATTGTATCTGCATCGCAGGAATAGGTGACAGCAATTCTGCTCGCCAGTCCATATCCCATAGAAGCACCGATTACAAGAACTTTTTTCGGCCCTTCTGTTTTTGGCTGTGCCTTTACATATTCAATCTGTGCCTTTACTGCAGCCTTACATCCTTCCGGATGTGCTGTCGTACACATAAAACCTTTTACCTTTGGCTGAACTACCATACCTTTCTCCTCCAAATAAATATTCTATAGCTACATTAGTATAGCATATTCCACTTTTGCTTGTCCACCTCACATTAACAGTTGCATGCTTCCCTTGCATTTGCAGACAGCCCCTTAAATTAACTCTTCCAAAATAGATTTACCAATCGTTCCATCTGGCATATCTATCCCAAAATTATCTGCTACAGATGCTCCAATTACTGCAAAAGTATCTTCATTTTCCAGCACACCGCCATGTTCCATTTTCTTTGCATATGCTACAAACGGAACATACTCCCTTGTATGATCCGTACCACTGTAAGTTGGATCATTGCCATGGTCTGCTGTCAAAACCAAAAGGTCATCTTCTTTTAATTCCTCCAACAACACACCCAGATTTTTATCGAACTTCTCAATCTCTTTTCCATATCCTTCCACATTCCTGCGATGTCCCCACAGCGCATCAAAATCAACAAGGTTGACGAAACAAAGTCCATGAAAATCTTTTTTACAGATTTCAATTGTCTGCTCCATTCCATGAACAGAGCTTTCCGAACGATGTGTTTCTGTAATCCCTTCTCCGCAAAAAATGTCATTGATTTTTCCTACACCAATTACATCAAAACCTGCATCTTTTAACGCATTTAATACCGTTGGTTTAGAAGGTTTTAAAGCATAATCGTGACGATTGCTTGTTCGCTTAAATTCCCCTTTCTTTTTTCCGACATACGGTCTTGCAATAACACGTCCTACCTTCCACTCATCTTTCATAGTGATTTTCCTTGCAATCTCGCAGCAACGGTATAAATTTTCCAAATCAAAGGTTTCCTCATTACCGCAAATCTGCAGCACAGAATCTGCAGATGTATAAACAATCATAGCTCCTGTATTAATTTCTTCTTCCCCAAGCTCTTCAATAATTGCTGTACCGCTGGCGCTCTTATTTCCAATTACTCTTTTCCCACACTGCTTTTCCAATTCTGCAATAAGCTCTGGCGGAAACCCGATATCTGTAAAAGTCTGAAAGGGCGTTTCCGTTTTAATTCCCATCATTTCCCAGTGTCCGGTCATTGTATCCTTACCGTTACTTGCCTCCCCAAGCCGCATATACCGCCCCATCGGACTTTCTGTCCCTTCCATTTTACCTGCTGGATGAAGATTCAGAAATCCAAGTTTTTTCAGATTGGGAATTTCTAACGTCCCCATTTTTTCTAAAATATGTCCAAATGTATCTACTCCCATATCACCAAATTCTGGTGCATCCGGCATAGCCCCGATTCCAAGGGAATCAAGAACAACCACAAAAATTCGTTTATATCTTTCCATATAATCACCTCACTGTCCTGCTTCTATCTCATTTAGCCAGATTATCTGGCCCAAACCCAAGCGGAAATAGTTCTTTCAAGGTAAAGATTTTGAACTGCTCCTTACTGATAGCCAGAATAACCTGAAATGTATCGGGGTTGCAAAATTCAATCATAACCTGTCGGCATACCCCACAAGGCGCTGTGTAATCTGTTAAAACTCCATTCTTTCCACCAACAATGCAAATTGCCTGAAATGCACGTTCTCCCTCGCTGACCGCCTTAAAAAAAGCCGTTCTTTCCGCACAGTTTGAAGGAGTATAGGCAGCATTTTCAATATTACAACCTGTATAAATCTTTCCATCCTGTGTCAGCAAGGCAGCACCAACCTTGAACTCTGAATATGGTGCATAGGAAAAGGAAAGCTGTTCCATTGCAAGTTCTATAAGTTTTTCCACTGTTCGTTTTTCCATCTCCTGCCTCCTTAAAACTTACTTAAACAACATTTTAATATCCAAATGCCTCTTCACTCTTTATTAACTTAATAATTCGGCTTGTTCCAAGTCTGTCTGCCCCTAATGAAAGAAATGTTTCTGCATCTTCCAAAGAAGAAATACCACCTGCTGCCTTTATCTTTACTCCTGATGCAACATATTTTGAAAAGAGCTTAATATCACCAAAAACGGCGCCAGCATTGGAAAACCCTGTAGATGTCTTAATATAATCTGCTCCCGCTTTAGATACAATTTCACACATTTTGATTTTTTCTTCTTCCGTCAAAAGACAGGTTTCAATGATAACCTTTAAAATCTTCTCTCCACACGCTTCCTTTAAAATACGAATTTCTTCTTCAATAAACTCATATTTTTTATCTTTCAGCCATCCGATATTAATTACCATATCAATTTCAGAAGCACCATTTGCAATTGCATCCTTTGCTTCAAATTCTTTTACCTTTGTCGTCATATATCCATTTGGAAATCCAATCACCGTACAGACTGCCATCTTTCCTTGCATATATTCTGCTGCCTGTTTCACATAACTTGGCGGGATACACACAGAAGCTGTCTGATACTTTACAGCATCATCACAAATCTGCCTGATTTCTTCCCATGTAGCTGTCTGCAATAGCAAGGTATGATCCACGTGTTTTAAAATATCATTTTTATCCATTTTTCTTCTCCTGTTATTTTTCTATTTTAGAATCCTGCCAAATCAAGGTATGGATAGCCTCAACTGCCGTCTGAATTGCCATATCTGTATTATGTACAACTGGATTTTCCAATCCCAGCTTTTCCCTTTCCTGATTCGCAACTACAAGAAAACACGCACCCGCCCTGACACGAAGATATCCCGCTACAATAAACATTGCTGCTGATTCCATCTCTGATGCCAGACAGCCAAGCTTTTTCCATGCTTCCCACTTATTCATAAGTTCATAGCTCACCGGCTTTGTTTCCGGCTCATGCTGACCATAAAAAGAATCCTTACTCTGTACTACACCTGCATGAAATGGATATCCCTCCTTTTTTGCAGCATCGACCAAAGCATTTGTCACCGAAAGGTTTGCTACCGCTGGAAATTCAATTGGTGCATATTCCCTGCTTGTACCCTCCATACGGATTGCCCCTGTAGCAATCACAACATCACCGCTTTTTACCTCTGTCTGCATACCACCACAGGTTCCAATACGAATAAATGTATCAGAGCCGCAACGGTAAAGTTCTTCCATCGCAATAGCCGCAGAAGGCCCTCCAATACCGGTAGAGGTTACACTAACCTTTACTCCGTCCAATGTCCCTGTATACGTTATATATTCTCTGTTATCAGCAATCTGTACCGGATTGTCAAAATACTGCGCAATCTTTTCACATCTCTTTGGATCTCCCGGCATAATCACATAACGGCCAACCTCTCCTTTAGCCACCTGAATATGATACTGCCTGTCTGCATCTTCCGAATAATTTTTCATAAATCCCCTCCATTCTCACTCAACCTGCAAATACTTCCATAAGCATAAATTACAGGTTATAAAATCCTTTTTTACACTATCTTTCCGTACTTTTTTCTAATCTAAACTTAACATAATTAAATAGTCAGGTCAACAGGAAAACTTATGCCAGAGCATATTTGAAAATCATTATTTTCTAAAACCAGCATGTAGGCTGTTCTAAACATCATAAGAAAAACAAAAGTTGCTGGTTTTGCAGCGCCAGACGGCATAGCCGGGTGGTTTTTCGCATGATGTTTAGAATAGCCGTGAATAGTAACAATCATTAAGTCTAACAGATTTGGATTGTAACCATCCCTTTCCAATTCTAATATATTAGCATAAAAAGACGTAGAGAGAAGATTTTATTATGGAAGAAAAATCAAAACCATTAACAAACAATTGCAGCTTTGCCGGAATCAATCCTATTATGGTGGCTCTTCCCTATCCACCGTTACAGGTAAAGGAACCAAACCCTTCCTATGCCGAGTTGCTTCGCATCGACTACTGTGGTGCTGTATCAGAATTATCTGCGATTACCCAGTATATCAACAATGAAAACCGTTTATCCTATGAAAAATGCCCAATTGCCAAAACCCTGTTAGGTATCGCCATGGCAGAAATGATGCATTTACAGAAATTAGGAGAATTAATTTGCCTGCTTGGTGGAAAACTTGATTTTTCAGCCCAACACCGTGACGGCAGATTGCATATGTGGTCGCCAGAATATCTGACAATTCCAGAAAATACCAGAAAAATGCTGTTAGCTGATATTGAGGCAGAGAAAGCAGCCATCAGACAATACCAAATGCACATGAAAGCAATACAAGATGGCTACATCAACGCTGTCCTGGCAAGAATTATTAAAGACGAAGAATATCACATTATGCTGCTTCAGTCTTTATTACAGGAGATTTCCTGCTAATTATGATTAGCCATTATTCTTGATAGTAAGCATTAAGAAGGGCACCTTTCTATCAGTGCCCTTCTTTTAAAAATCAAAGAAATTCTTTCCAAAACTTTCTTTTGTCTTTTTATGGTTTTTATGATACGTAAGTCCCTTGCTCCTGCGCTCACGGGCAGACCCCGTATTAACAGGCTTCCTTTCATAATACTTACTCATATTCCGCCGTGTCCTGCGTTTACCGGATTTACTGCTGCTCCAATGGCTATGCGACCTTCTGGCATTCCGCCGTCTTGCCCGTTTGCTTCGGTATCCACCGGAAGAACGCCTGCGTCTTCTTCGAAATCTTGGAAAACGCACATGCCGTAACAAGAAAATCAAAAGAGCAATCACAGCAGCGACAGCTATCACCAGTAAAACAATCTGCACTGCCTTGATTTTGAAAAATCCCACCATACCATCTGTCACCTTTCTCCACCTCCGCCAGACATTTTCCTTTTCCTTGTCTTTTTTTGCGGAATCTTTTAGCTGTTGTATTTCTTCATCGACCACTTCACGGGAGGCTGCATCCAGATGTTTATCAGCAGAATCCTCCTTCTTAGTATAAATAATGTCCGTGGAACCGACCGTTCTGTTACCATACATATAAGTCACATGGCCAATGACATTATCTCCCATTTTAAGCTTAACATTTTCATGATACGTAACTTTCTGTTTTGCCTGCGACAGCTTCACTCCCTTTGGCAGCACTACAGAAGATTCGCTTGCAAGATGAATTGGCGATGCATTAGAATCAAAATAACTGTCATAGTTATTAAACAAATCTTTATTAAGATCGCTTGTCTGTTCATCCACTGTGTATTTATTATACTTTTCAAAACTAAAATTTAAAAGGGAAGTCGTATCTGTATATTCATTTGGCTCGCCCTGTTTTGGACCATCTGCACGCATTACGACACATACTAGCTCCATACCATCTTTTTCTGCAAAAGTCACCAGAGTATTTCTTGCAGCATCGGTATAACCTGTCTTTCCACCAATGCAGTATTTATATTCATATTTTGGCCACTGATAACCATTAATCATCTGGTGATGGTTATTCCAAAGACGTTTCTTGTGCTTATTAGTAGCCGGCATCTGATAACTCTTTGCTGCAGTCACCTTACGAAATGTCTGGTTTTTCATTGCCTCGCATGCAATTACTGCCATATCATATGCCGTTGTATAATGCTTTGGATCAGGCAGGCCATTGGGATTATTAAAATGTGTTCCTTTCAGGCCAAGCTCTTTCACACGGTCATTCATTTTATCCACAAACGTATCAACCGAACCGGAAATGTACTCTGCAACACCAAGACATACTTCATTTGCCGACTCCAGCATGATCGCATAAAGACACTGTTCAATGGTAAGCTTTTCATTAACCTCTGTAAAAACAGTAGAACTTCCCGCTTCAATCCCATAAACTGCCGTTTCAGAAAAATTAACCACTTCATTATTGGAACAGTTTTCCGCTGTCAGCATCGCTGTCAGGATTTTTGTAATACTGGCAGGATAACGCTTTTTGTTAATATTTTTTTTATATAAAATCTGTCCAGTAGAAAGTTCCATAACAATTGCAGACTCGCTAGAAAGACTCTTCTTACCAGGCCCCTCAGGCCACTGTACATTTTTTGTTTCCTTTTTTTGCGAAATCCTTCTGGTACCCGCTGCTGACACCTTTGTATATCCCCCTGCAATACTCACCGCAAGGATTATTCCGGTTAAAATAACCGCCAGAACTCTTCTTCGTTTCATCATTCAGCCTCCATGTTATAACCTGTACGGAATTGGCAGTCATAACGGCACAGACAAATGTTATCCCGGTTGTTCCTTAACAATTTCCATACAACAGTTATAGTATAACATACTTATGAAAGCATGTCAGTATACTAATTTATAAAGGTTCGTATCTTGTGCAAAATTACTTATTTCATACAATACCAATACCTGTTCATAATTATTTTCACGTAAAAGTTCCTGTACTGATTTTTTATAATAACGCAAATCTATCATCGTAATCTGATCGAAACTCTCCATCAAAAATGGTACAAAACAATTTGCATAAGAATCTTTTATGACTAACAGCTTTTTTTCTGGCTTTTCTTTCATATTAATTTCCACTTCTCCATAATTTCCCCCAAAAAAATAGCCATATTTATCCTTCTGTGTAAGTTTCTCCACATCATAAATATTGTTGCGTTCCACGCCATCGTATAACACAGTTGCCTGTGGAACATTTGTCGCAGCATACATTGTATCCTCTTTAGGATTGGCAGGCATCACTTTTGAATATGTGGTTCCCAAAAAATTTTCCGTTATTTTCTTTTCTGTGAAATAGCTATATGTGTGTTTTAACATCTGGTTTGCATCACTATAAGCACTGTAGGCAGCGTAAGCCCCCAGCAACGTCCAGTGATGATCTGTATAGTAATACACCTGATTCTGTTTTGCATATTCGTTTAATTCAGGGCGGACATCAACACTTTTTGCCTTTTTTAAAACAGTTTCCGCCTCATCATACATTGCATCTGCATCATAATATGGTGCATGATCTGGTACCTTATCCTTTAAAATAGTTTCTGGTGATGGAACCAAAATTGTGCTTGCCGTTCCACCGCAGGTTTTTCCTAGATATTCCACATAGCGCAGGTTTTGCAGATATTGTTTCTGGTCAATATCTTCTTGTGTCACTTTGGTAATATAATACCCACTTTTCCCAAGATAAACACCAGAAATCTCCTGAAATCCTGCTGCTTTTTTTACGGTTGTTGAGGCTTTCATCCACACATCACGTCCCAAAAACTGATCACTGAAAGATTCCTCAAACTCTTCCTGAAAATCTCCTGACAAAATCTTTTTTATCTTAACTTTCGGAAACTGCTCCAAATATCTATTCTCATTTTCTGAATATCCTTTTTCTGGAAGCAAAACAGAAAACAACCCAAAAAATGCTATTATCCCAAAGGCAGCTATAATATAAATCCGATAATAATTCTTCATATCTATACTCCATTAAGTACTAAGGAATCGACACGAAATAACTTACCGATTTTGCTTGTCTATATCATGTTATTTCGCAACAGTTCCTAAAAACGAAAATACAAAAACGGATTATAAGAACCACTAATCAGCAGTCCCATACTTACAAGCAGAATAAGAATTGTATAAATACTGTATAAGACAAATTCCGCTTTCTTTCCCTTTTTAACTGCAAATTCCGTTTCTACCCTAAGCATATGTCTGCGCAGCTTTTGAAGCAGCCGATAGGGAAGCCTTGAAGCCGCAATTGCTAAAATAACCAGTAAAATCCCATAACTCCGTAAATAATAAATTGCCGTTTCATTTATAATTGGATTTTTCATACCAAACATAATCTGTAGATAAAAACCCATTTTTCCAAAATCTTCCACGGCAAAGAGAACCCATCCTACCACTATAAAAAAAATAGCATAGATGTGACGCAGAACTTTTGGCCATCGTTCCATCTCTTTGAGCAAAAATGCCTTTTCTGCCAAAAGAATTACAAAGAAATAAATTCCCCACAGAACAAAATTCCAACTTGCCCCATGCCATAGCCCTGTCAAAAACCATACAATAAATAAATTTACAATCTGCTTTTGCAGTCCCTTACGGTTTCCGCCAAGCGGAATATATAAATATTCCCGAAACCATGTTCCAAGTGTAATATGCCACCTTCTCCAAAACTCCGTAATACTTTTTGAACAATATGGATGTTTAAAGTTCTCAGGAAGCGTAAACCCAAGCATCTGCCCCAGCCCAATTGCCATATCTGAATACCCGGAAAAGTCAAAATATATTTGAAAGGTATAGGCAAAAGCCCCAAGCCATGCCCCTGCCACGCTGAGAGAACGAAAATCTCCCTGTGCAATATTATCCCACAAAAGACCAATCTGATTTGCCAGTATTACCTTCTTTCCAAGACCAATCAGAAAACGCTGCGTTCCTTTCACCTGGCATTCCGCACTCAGAACTCTCCCAGAAAACTGGTCTTCTATCTGCCGATACCGGACAATCGGCCCTGCAATCAACTGTGGAAACATACTGACGTACATTGCAAAATCCACAAAATTACGCTGTGCCTTTACATTTTCCCGATAAACATCTATTGTATAAGACATTGTCTGAAATGTATAAAACGATATACCAATTGGAAGCGCAATCTCTAAACTTTTCCAACTTGATTCTGTAAGCTGATTCCATGACTGAATTAACAAATTGCTGTATTTAAAGAAAAAGAGAATTCCTAAATTTCCTACAATAGAAAGAAGCAGAATCCATTTTCTTTTCCTCTTTTGATTCTTATTTTCAAAATACTCCATCAGCCTTCCATTAATGTAATCAAATACCGTTGAAAACAGCATAATCAGAATATAGCACGGCTCCCCCCACGCATAAAATAAGAGGCTTGCCAGCAACAGAAAAAAATTTCGAAATTTTGCCGGACACACCATATATATCACAATAACCAGTGGTAAAAAAATACATAAAAAAATTAAACTGCTAAAGACCATGTTTTCCTGCTCCCTACTTAATTCAGACAGGTCATTAATTTGCCTATTAAATATGAATTTCTTGTCATAGAAATATTGTTAATTAATATAACTTCCCTCGTTTTATTCTTTTTGACAAAATCAACAAGTTTCCCTTCCCAATAGCGATAATCAATCACATAAATTGTCTGGTAATGATCAGCAAGAAATGGCACAAATACATTTCCATAAGATTCTTTAACCACAACACAGGAAGAACCATCTGTAATTTCTTCATTTTTGATTACTGTATAAGGATTATCGCCCGCAATATAGATATTGTACTTTGTTCCCGTCCTAAATCGATCAGCATCCGCAATAATTGGTGCACTGATTACCCGCCCGTCTGTTGTTGTATATTCCATAGAAATCTTTTCTCCCAATGGATAGAGAGTTTCTAAAGTATCTGCCCGTAAATTCTTGTCCTGCTTGGTTTCCTGATAAAAAGTCCCGATAAAGTTTTCTGACTTTTTTACTGTATATGCGGAAAGCTGATTTGACGTAATATTTTTTGCTTCACAAAAAGCTTCATAAGCATAATAAGCTCCAAGAGAAGTCCAATGATGGTCTGTCCTGAAATAAATATATTCTGTCCGATGACGCATCAGCTTATCATAAAGCGGCACAAATATTTCTCTGCCAGAAAGTTTATGTTCAATATTTTCTAACGCCTCTTTCTGTGAAGAAGAATTCAGCTTTTTCACTTTGTTATCTGGAAAGACAATTCCCACACTGGTCGGAACAACCAGGTCATACACTTTTACACTGGAATCCAAAGTCTTTGTCAGTTTATTGACTGCATTTGCATAACGACTCGCCGCATTGTTTACATAGCTGTAAAGTTCATAAGCAGCATCATCCAGAACAATTGTAGCGGTATCACTATAGACCTTTATCGTTCCATCGCTTTTTATTTTTTCATACTCTTTTTTTTCTGGCTCGTTGGTCGGGAGAGGAGTTGCCGCATCAGATAAATCATCTGTTTCTTCTTTTGTCTTTGCTGCAGGCTGCATTATTGTCTCTGTATGCCCTTCAGAATCAGCAGACACACTTTCTCTGTAGAAAATAATTTCTGAGCCAAGATAACCTTTCTGTTTTGCAAGACTGTTTCCATACCCCCGCATTGTCCCTATTACTGCGATAATTCCAACTCCCATTGCCAGATATATCACTTTTCGTCTCATTGTATTATTCCTTTATTATCGAATTAATGGTTTTTTCCGCTGTTTCATAATCTGACGTAACGCATACAAAAACATAACTGCCACACCGGATACAGACTGCTTTCTCTACCTTCTTTGCTTCCTCCGGAAGATAATCCCGAAAGGCTTTTTTTGTTTCCTCAAGATGAGTTTTCGCATTTTCCATATTAATCTTTGCCGCAGTTTCATCTGCCGCTGTCATTACAAGAAGTTCATCTGCAAATGTACCATTCCCCATATAAATCCGCATATCTGTCCCTACTGCTGTTTCTACCATTCCCTCCGCAACAGAATCCTCCAGCTTGTTTAACTCTGCTTCAAAAGCTACATTATCCAATATCTTCTGAATCAGGGTGTCCACATCAATTGTCTTTCCTGCATTTTTAGAATTGTCCTCCACCTTCAGCACAGATGATTCCAATGTACCAGGTGCTGCATTAATCAAATGAATACTCTGGTAAGCACCCCATATCATAACAAATACAACAAAAACTCCCATTAAAACAATAGACATCATATGAAAATCTGGCTTTGTAGCGGCCAACTGGTTCTTTTTTCGCAGTTTCTTTCCTTCCTGCACAGCTTCTATCCGCTCTTTTGTCTTCGACATACTCTCATCACTCCACGATCTAGCTTTTTGTTTACAATTATTATCTTTTTACATTTTAGAGACGAATTACTATTGATAAGCAGTCCTTCTATTATAGTTAACGCATGTATTTTATGCGTTTACTATAATTAAATCTGCCCGCAAAGCTTATATTTTATAACAGCAACAGCTTCTCTTACATAAGAATTCAGAATGGAATATGGATGAATTTTACAACCAAGCCCTTCCACATTTTTATATCCCTGCTTTTTCGCAATTCCTTTTGCCCTGTAAATATGAAAACTATTGCTCGTAATTACCACTTTTTTTGACTTATCTCCAATTATCTTAGCACTGTTTTTGATATTTTCTTCTGTGTTTACAGAATCTCCCTCAACCAAAAGTCTTTCTTCTTCAATTCCAACCTGTACCAGATAGCGGCGCATCGCCTCAGCCTCCGTAATATCTTCTCCCTGTCCTTGTCCGCCTGACAGAACCGCCTTCGTGTCAGGATTCTTTTTCAAATAATCACCTGCCGCTTCGACACGATATCTCAAGTTGGCGCTCATTTTCTCTCCAAACACATGCGCACCAAGTACAATTACATAATCGGCATTGTCAGAAGGTGTTTCCTTTCCCTCAGAAACAAGCAGTCCTACAATCCCTAAAATTATTATAAAACATAAAACAACAACTCCCATTACAACCTGTTCAGCCCGCTTCCACCATATGATTCCCCGCTGCAAAATCATACGATGCACCGCCGCATATGCAATGCAGAATATTCCAAGCAAAGCCCAGAAAAATAAAAATGAGTTGTTTATGCCATTCCAGAAAACATAACCCGCAAAATAGAGCAGGCTCACAATCCCTATAATCAGACTGATTACACTGATTACCATCCCAAATCCCCCTCTTTTTCTCCTTATCTAAGGAAAAACTGTACAACTGCAAATGGTTTTCCATCTGCTCCCTTCAGCGACACAATCACTTCCTTCTCGCCTGCCCTGCATACCAGAGGGTAAATTTCATCTCCAAGTACCGCCTGCTTTTTGTATTCCACTCTCAATTCTTTTACCTTATCTTTCGGATTCAAAAACTCCATCGCCATCTGCACATACTGCCGGTTATTCACATGACGGTTTGTATCAAGCTGAAAGCTGCGGACAATAAACTTCTGCTGCCCACTGCCGCCTTCTGGTACTTTAATTTTGCGTGGTGCATAGTCCATCGGAAGCGGCTCTGCTTTTCCATAGACATCGCCTATTTCCGGCGTAACAACCATCGGACGTCCTCTTTCTAAATCCATCAGTACCCAGATTGAATTTGCCTTAGCAACACACTTTCCAGAAGAATCGGTGATTAAAAAATTTCGGTAACCAAACATTTTCTCATAATTATATGCCTGTGTTCCAACCGTAATCTTCTCGCCCATAGCAGGATACTGTTCCATCACAATCTGCCAGGAATTTAACACCCACATCAATTTATGTTCCTTGTGGTACACCAGGCCAACACCTAAATCCTCTGACTGAAAATTCGTACAATCCTGCATATAATCAATTACCGCAGGAAGGGCGAGAAGCCCATCCTCTGCGATTTCACTATATCTTACTCTGCTTTCAAAGGTATACATATCTCTCCCATTTCTTTCACTCTTTTTATAAGATAGTTACAATTCACAGCCATACCACACTTGTGCAAAGCAACCCACATATATCATAACAAAACTTTCTTGCAGAAACAACCTCTATTTCGCCATACATAGCTCAAAATATTTTCCCTTTTTCTCTAAAAGCTCCTTATGCGTCCCCATTTCTGCAATACCGCCATCGCTGATATACATAATACAATCTGCATTCTGGATTGTTGAAAGCCTGTGGGCAATGATAAACGATGTCCTTCCCTCCAAAAGACGGTCAAGCCCCTTTTGTAGTACAAGCTCTGTTTCCGTATCAATGCTTGAGGTTGCCTCATCCAAAATCAGAATCGCCGGATCTGCCAGAAGCGCCCTTGCAAAGGAAATCAACTGTCTCTGTCCAACGGACAGACGGCTCCCCCTCTCATTTACCTCTGTCTGATAGCCATTTTCCATCTGCATAATAAAATCATGCGCACAGACTGTTTTCGCTGCGCAAATCACCTCTTCGTCCGTAGCAGTTTTATTTCCATAACGTATATTATCCATAATCGTGCCGCTAAAAATAAAACTGTCCTGCATCATAACGCCCATCTGACGGCGCAGAGAGTGTAATGTTACCTGTGAAATATCTGTCCCATCCACCAGAACCCTGCCAGAATCAACATTGTAAAAACGGCTTATCAGATTGACAATCGTACTTTTCCCCGCACCAGTCGGGCCTACAAAAGCAATTGTTTCCCCTCTTTTCACATGGAAACTGACATTCTGCAAAATCGGTACACCGTCCTCATAGCTGAAATTTACCTTCTCAAACTCCACATCTCCCTGAATTTCCGGCATCTGTTTTGCTCCTATTGCATCCTTGACCTCCACTGGCTCGTCTATCGTTTCAAAAATCCTTTCCAGATAAGAAACAGCTGTCACAACATTATTATAAAAACCAGCAATTGTATTAATCGGTGCCCAGAACCGGGTGATATAAGAAGTAAATGCGATTAGTACGCCTATACTGATACCAAACCGTGCGCCATCTGCAATATATGATACGCCAAGCACATAGATAAATGCCGTTGTAGCAGTTGAAATCAAATCTACTACTGGCCCTACCGCAAAGCCATAATAAACAGCATTTAACCAGGTATCCCGATATTTTCTGCTAAGCTGATTAAAAATATGCGTATTTTCCCGCTCCCTTACAAATGCCTGGGTTACACGGATTCCATTAATGCTTTCAGAGATATAAGCATTCAGATTAGATTGCTTGTTGCTCTGAATCTGCCACGCCCTGTGCTGTTTTTTCTTAATGATTATAATAAACAGAACAAGCACCGGAAGCCCGCATAGACAAAGCAGTGTCAGCCGTACACTCATACTCAGCATAAACCCAATAATAAAAAACAAGTTAAACAAATCTGTAATTGTCTGCAATATTCCATTTGACAGAATGTCACTTAAATTATTTACATAATTAACAACTCTTACCTGAATCTTCCCATGCGGCCTTTCATCATAATAGCGAAATGGCAGTTCCTGCAAATGCGCAAAAATATCCTCACGAATCTGATGAATCACATCCTGCCCCACCTGCATTGTCAGATTGATTTTCAGCCGAAGACAAACAACAAGGTAAATACAGATTGCCGCCGTAAATACAGACAGCCTTACTATGCCTCCTATATCTCCTGCTGGAATATATACATCCATTTCGAGCTGTACAAATTTTGGGATAAATGTACTCAAAAATGAAGAGGAAAGCATCAAAGCAAGTGCCAGAAGCATTTTTTTCTTATATGGGACAATATAATGCGCCAAACGCTTTATCTGGTTTATATCAAATTTTTCCTCTATAATTTCGTCCACATCATAACGGTTTCTTGCCATACTAAGCCTCCTTCATTGGGAACTGATGTTTATAAACTGTCGCATAATAGCCGCCCTGCCTTAAAAGCTCATTATGTGTACCACGTTCTATAATCCTTCCCTCATCCAATACAAAAATCTGGTCCGCATCCATAATTGATGAAATACGATATGCAATAATAAAAATAGTACAGGAATGGTTAATATTTTCCAGCTGCTTCTGAATATAACTCTCTGTCTCCATATCAACTGCGGAAGTCGTATCATCTAACACCAGAATTGCCGGTTCCTTTAAAAGCGCCCTTGCCAGTGAAATACGCTGCTTCTGCCCGCCAGACAATCCAACGCCTCTCTCACCTACCATCGTATCATACCCTTCTGGCATTTCCTGAATAAATAGATTGGCATCTGCCATTTTTGCCGCCTTTTTCACCTGTTCAAAGCTGCAATCTGGCTTTCCATAGGCAATATTTCCTTCAATCGTATCAGAAAATAAAAAAACATCTTGCATCGCAATGCCAATATTATCCCGCAAATCATACAAATCCATATCCTTTACATTAATGTTGTCCACTAAGACCTCACCCTCTGTCACATCATAAAAACGACATAAAAGGTTAATCAGGGTTGACTTTCCAGAACCTGTTGTTCCAATAATGCCAATCGTCTGCCCCTTTTTCACCTCAAAATTAATTCCCTGAAGAATATCCTCATCTTCTGCACTGTAAGAAACATTACGAAAAGTAACATTTCCCTCCAGATGCTTTCTCTTTACTGCCTGCTTTGGACGTTTTACATCAGGTTCTGCAGAATACGTATCATATATTTTTTCTACAGATGTAGTAAATCTTTGTATATCGTTTACCCACCATCCCGCCATGCGCAGAGGTGTTGTAAGCATCCACAAATAACCATTTACTGCTACCAGTCCGCCCAGTGTCATTTGTCCTTTTATTACCATAACTCCACCAACCATCATTAAAATAATCGTAAGCAGATGTGACAAAAATTCAAAGATTGGAACATATTTTTTCCAGATTTCAGAAGCTCCCAGTTCTGCCGCACGGTATTTGTCATTTTCCACCGTAAACTTCTCCATTTCAAAGTCCTCTTTGGCAAATGCTTTTACAACACGGTTTCCACTGATATTTTCCTGAACAAATGCGTTCAGGCTGGAAAATGCATCTCTACACCTTTTAAATGCCGGCTTTACCCGTCTCTCCTGCTTATATACTGTAAAGGCAGACAGCGGCAGCACCAGCACCATACAAAGTGCAAGCGGCACATTGGTTTGGAAAATCATCACAATAGAGAGAATAAAATAGAGCACATTTTCATAAACCGTATAAATAACATATGCCACAAAGTGACGGATTGCCTCCATATCACCCGTCTGACGGCTCATCAAATCCCCTGTACGATTTTTGTTGTAAAAAGCAAAATCCTCCTGCAAAAGTTTCCGGTAAACCTTATCACGCATCATAAACAATACACCCTGCGAGCTAGTTTCAAACAATACCTGTGAAGTGACACGACAGACACCTTTTACCACAACAAGCCCAACTAGTAAAGCAATCAATGGACCCATTAATTCATACTGTCCCCCCTGTATTACATCATCCACAATAAGCCTTGATATGTATGGGCTTGCTAACGCTGCTGCTGCAAGAATAGTAACAAGCGCCATTCCTGCTGCCATACGCCACCTGTACCTTCTTAAAAAAGAATAAAACCATTTCATTGGCGTCACTATTATCAACCCCTTCCTTCTATTTTTTTGTATAAGTCGTTTTATTGTAGAAATATACTGTCATAAATGATAGAATAGACTAATAAAAAAATAGAACAAATCTATTTTTAGTGAAAGTCTTTCCCATAGCAGAACAATAAACTTTCCTTTAAAATACTATCTGTAAAGAAATGAGGTACCTATGAACAATTTATTTGAATACGCAGACAGGCTAAACCATCCTATTGAAGTCTTTCGCCACATTCCAGCGGCTGGCAATTTCCCGGTTCTTCCACACTGGCACTACTTTATTGAAATAATCTATATCAGAAAAGGCTCTGTTGAAGCTACCTGTGATAATGCTGTCTATGCAATGCATCCAGGTGATTTGATTATTTTCTGTCCGCAAAAACTGCACTCTATTGACTTGCTTAATGATGCTGGCACTCCCTCTGGACACAATCCTGATAAAACTGCTGCCCAGTGCCGTCTTTTCTGTCAGCCAAACAGCCCGCTCCCTAATTTAGAGCACCACGCAATTTATCCGGTTCCTGCAACCACAACAAAAATAGAAAAAAATATCAGTTATGACGTTGTGAAGTTTGATTTAAATTTTCTTTATGCTAACGAACGTTTCAAAACGCAGTTTTCTAAAATACTGATTCATGCTTTTGAAGAACAGCCGAAAAATATCTTCTTTACTACGCAGATGCTTCAGGACTATCCCATCGCTTCACTAATGGCAGATTGTATTATGGAAATGAAACAGCAAGAATATGGTTATGATGTTGCTATCAGTTCCAGGATTTCCACGCTCCTCACTTTTTTCATGCGAAGCTGGTTAAAACGCAATATTCATCCAAAAGAAAATAGGAAAGATTCTGTCTCTGGCAGTCAGGCATTTGATGAAATCACACAATACATCAAAAATCATTATAACGAAACCCTTCAAGTGCAAAAATTAGCAGAACACTGTAATATGAGCTATTCCTATTTCGCAAAATTGTTCCGCAGTACCTACAACCAGTCCTGCAAAGAATATATTGAATTTATCCGTATCCATAAAGTTCTTGACCTGCTTCGTTTTACCAATCTGGATTTAACTTATATCAGCCAGGAAACAGGATTTGCCGATTGCAGCCATCTGATACGGACTTTTAAAAAGCACACTGGAACCACCCCGAAACAATGGCGAAAGGAAAACCTTAACTTTTTCTAAATTACCAGTCATTCTGAAACATTCTCTGGTAATTCTCAATGATATATGCTATATTAAGGAACTGTAAGAAATAACTTAAAGGAGAAACCTCATGGGGCTTTGGAACAATTTTTGGGGACATCTTGGAACAATTTTACATCACAAAAATCTGGTGCGGCATTATTGTTTTCGTGCTGGCTTATATAAACAAGGTATCGTACACGACTGGTCAAAATATTCCCCAGTGGAATTTTGGGCAGGTGTTAAAAATTACCAGGGTGGCAAAAAAAGTCCAAACTTTGGCGAAAAGGCAGTAAAGGGGTATTCTTCCGCATGGCTTCACCACAAAGGAAGGAACCGTCATCATTATGAATACTGGATTGACCTTACATTAAATCCTTCCGAAGGACTGCAGGGAATGCCGATGCCGACACGTTACGTTCTGGAAATGTTCTGTGACCGTGTTGCGGCAAGTAAAAATTATAACAGAGAAAATTATGATGATACTTTTGCCCTCCAGTATTATGAAAAAAATAAAGAACACTACACCCTTCACAAAAATACAAAAGAGCTGCTGGAAAAACTCCTTCATATGCTTGCAGAGCAGGGTGAAGACGCTACTTTTGCTTACATTCGAAAAAATATTGACTGGAAACACTCACCAAAATGGTAGTCCAAATGCAAAAGAAAGGATTTATCATGAACTGGAAAGAAATGATTCATCGCAACAAACATATTCTTTTTATTTTATATTGTCCCATTTATCTCTGGTGCTTTAACTGGTTAGAAGCAAGAAATGATGTTCCCTTCCAGGACATCCACTGTATTATTGATGACTGGATTCCTTTCTGTGATTTTTTTGTGATACCATATATCCTTTGGTTTCTCTATGTTGCAGTTGTTGTAATCTACCTTTATTTTCAGAGAGAACATTTAGAAGACTATTATCACTGTGTCATTATGCTGATGCTTGGTATGAGTACCTGCCTGCTGATTTACTATCTGTTCCCAAATGAACAGAACCTGCGTCCTGATACTTTTGCCAGAGAGAATATTTTTACAGATATTATTGGTTTTATCTATGCCAGTGATACCAACACAAATGTACTTCCAAGCATCCATGTATATAATGCGATTGCAATTCATGTGGCATTTTTTACCAGTTACCGTTTTCGAAAGAGGCACGGTTGGCACATCGCTTCACTGGTACTCTGCATCCTAATCTGCCTTTCCACCATGTTTTTAAAACAGCATTCTTTTTTAGATGTTCTTACAGGGCTTGGATTATATTTGATTTATTACGCACTGACCTATCCACTATTACAACGATATCAGCGTGAAAAAAGCGCACCGCCTACATTGGTGCGCTAGAGTGTGTTTGAAAATTCATTCCCACAAAGTGAGAAGCACATCTTGCAAAAAGCAATTTTCAAACACGTTCTAATACCTTAACTCTGGCACAGGTCCTAACTCCAAAAATATACGATTCATTATAATGGCATGCAGGCGTCTGCAAGCCACTCCCGCTCCTCTACCGATAAAAATGGACTAATGGTTTCAAATACCATCTGATGATACACATTCAACAACTTCCTTTCTTTCTCATTCATTTGTTCCACATCAATTGCATCCCTTTCAAACGGCACCATTGTAAGAGGTTCGAATCCCATAAACTGTCCGAACTCATTTTTTTCCCGTTTTACACATAAAATCAGATTTTCCAGACGGATTCCATATTTTCCTTCCAGATAGATTCCTGGTTCATCCGAAGTAATCATTCCTTCCTCTAAAATGGCATTTTGCCCTGGCTCATCTAATATTTTGTAGCGGAACGCATTTGGCGCTTCATGAACATTTAGCAAATAACCAACCCCATGCCCTGTTCCATGGTTGTAATCACAACCTATTTCCCAAAGCGGCTGCCTTGCCGCATAATCCAATGCCACACCAGAACATCCATGCAGAAACTTCGCTGCACAAAGATTCAGATTACCACGCAATACAGCCGTATAATATTTCTTCTGCTCCGCAGTAGCCTTTCCACCAAGTAATATTGTACGGGTAATATCCGTCGTTCCTTCCATATATTGTCCACCGGTATCCAGTAACAGAAAATTTTCCGGCGCCAAATAAGAATCTGTTTCCTCTGTTGCAGAATAATGAACAATTGCCCCATGCTCCGCATATCCAGCAATTGGCTCAAAACTTGCCCCCAGATAATTTCTTTCCTCCTGCCGGAATTTTTCCAGAATTTCTGCCACACTTCTTTCTGTTAAAGGTATTTTATCTATATTATGCTTCAGCCAGCAGATAAAGCGTGTCACAGCCACTCCATCACGGATATGTGCTTCTCTTTCATTTTTTATCTCAACAGGGTTTTTTACTGCCTTCCACTGAATGACAGGGCATACTACATCCTCAATCCCGCAATTTTTTGGAATACTTTCCACAATATGGGCATTGACCGTCCTTTTGTCCAAAAGAATATGCTCTTTTCCGGAAATCCCCTGCAAATAGGGATAAATATCTCCATAGCCATGAAAAGCAATTCCATCTTCTTCCAGCTCCTTTTTATCACAGGAAGAAAAAATATTTTCCCCGGCAAATAAATGACATTCCTTTTCCTGCACAATCAGGTAAGAAAATACAACCGGATTGCAGGGAATATCATTTCCCCGGATATTTAACAGCCATGCTATCTCATCTAACGACGTTATAACTATCATGCTTCCTTTTTTCTCACTCAGATACCCACGCAGCCGCGCAAGCTTTGATAACCTGCTTTCCCCGGCAAACTCTTCCTCCAAAATCCACGCTCTTGCATGATATAATTCAGGACGTTTTTCCCAGATTTCCCCTGCCAGATCATACGACAGATCAAGCCTTGCATTCTTACCCGCAAGCATCTTTTCCATTCCTTCTGCCCAGGCTGCAGACACCATACGCCCATCTGCTCCCAGCATACCACCTTCGGGAATCTCTTCCAGAATCTTATCATTGATTTTAGGAACTCCCTCTTGGCCTGACTTATATAATGTAATTCCTGTCTGGCTAAGCTGTGCCTCTGCCTGCAAAAAATATCTTCCATCTGTCCATAGCCCTGTTCCCTTCTGCGTGATAAGCATATTCCCAGCCGAACCATCAAAACCTGAAAGGAACTCCCTTACCTTAAAATAATCACTGATATACTCCGAACCATGATAATCATTCGTTGGAACAAAATACATATCTATTTTATGCTCTGCCATTTTTTCACGAAACTGCTCTAAACGTTTTTGAATCACCATCTCCTGCCCGCACTTTTCCTCAAATGGAATTGTTATCATGTTCCGCTTCCTCCTCATTCATTCTTATCGTTACTATTCACGGCCGTTCTAAATATCATGCGAAAAACCATCCGGCTATGCCGTCTGTTGCTGCAAAATCAGCAGCTTTTGTTTTTCTTATCACTTATTATAACATCCTATATTGAAAAATAAACAATATTTCCTAAAAATCACTAATAGCTGGCGTCTTGCGGAATCTATATATATTTCGTTCTCCGCAGACCAGGAAAAAGAGCCTGATTCAGCATCAGGCTCCCACAAAAACTTCAATCATTCAATTTGTAAATTTTTCATCACTTCCTCGAGCCGTCTCCCATATCCTTCTCGGAAAATCAGACACGAAGCGCAGTCCGGTGCCATAATATCCGTCTTGTCATAGCACAGGGCACTTGCCCGGCATCCTCCGGCACAAATCTTTGCATATTCACAAGCTCCGCATTCCTCTGTATGCTTTAAGAATTCCTCCACACGGGTGTCAATCAGCTTCATGTAGGTCGAATCCGTCAGCCCCTGACGCAATCCTTCCTCGGTAATAAGAGGATATTCTTCCTGTATGTCATAAGAGGACAAGGACATACACGGAAGCATACGCCCTTCCGCTGACAGGTACATCACCTGCCTCGCATGACCACATGCAGTCTGATTAAGGCAACTGTCCCCGCCATCATACTTCTTTAGCGGAATCGACCATCTTACCTTCTCCCCGCCATATGAATCCTTTCCATTACATGAGAAGAACCCGCCAAGCATCAGCGACAATGGCCTTCCATCCTCAAAGTACGCCGGGATGTATTCCAGATAGGTTTCCAGTGTTTCTTCCATCGAAATCGAATAATCCCCGCCAAGCCGTTCCCACAGCTCTGTTTCCGATACCGGATTTGTTTTCAAATGCGAACAATGGTGCCTGGCAAGTGTGCGGATGCTCTGGCGCAGCAGATGTTTATTCCCTTGATGGATACAAAGTTCAGCGCCGGTCGGGAAACCCATTTCATAACATAAATCAAATGCATTAAGCACAGCTTTACCCGCACCCGGAATTCCCCTGAGCCAATCATGCCATCCTTCATCCCCATCATAGCTCATATTAAACTCTGGCTTAATCCCCCTTTGGGAAAGTCCCTGAAGCAATGCTTCATTTACCAGAGCGCCATTGGAATAAATAGTCCGGATGTCAATATGGCGGTCAAGCAAGGCGTCTACAATCTCCCACCAGTCTTTGCGTATCAGCGGCTCCCCTCCGGTAAGTGTTACCGACATCACGCCACATTCTTCCAACTGGCCTATGATATCCATAATTGTCTCATGGGACAATTCCCCATACTTTGCCTCCGGCGCGGACATATAACAATGCCTGCACTTATAATTACATTTTCCTGTAATAGACCAATGGGCAGTACGGATAAAACGGTTTTGATATTGACGGTATTCCTGGTCCGGCGCCAGCCCTTCCCCATAACTGCAAGGCTCCACGATATCTCTTTCAACAGCCATACGGATAAGCTCCTTTGTCCGTTCCGGCACTATTTTTAAGTCACAGTCACACTTGCCGTTACAGAGGCTTAATGCGTCAAATGCCTCCCGGCTTAAAAATTCAACAGTATTCCGGGGGCGCAGGATTCCTTTAAACGATAATATCCCATAGCTTACTCCTTTTTGGCAGCTCTAAACCAATCTTCATATTTTACCTCTTTTCTGCGCTGCCTTTTGCCTATACTGCAATGTTTGTGCGGGCAGCGCTTAATCACAAACCTGCCATTACAGAAACATTCTTTATTATGGTTCTGGGTCAATACCCCATTCCATCCCCTAGGCCGCCTATTACACATACACAACGTTCCTTGCCATTTTTGTATTCTCCGCCGCCGCCAAATACACAGGCGCAGGTTTTATTATTTGTCCCAAAGTCATCGTTGATGCCTCCTTCCCCACCGCCGCCAATTGCGCAGAAACATAGGTTCGCATCTGCCATTGAACCACCGCCTGTCACAGCTTCTAATTCGTCATCTGCGAGCTCTCCCTTGCTTGCCGCTGGTTGAAAATCCGCCTCGGTAAGTTCTAAACCGTATTCTGCCGCTGCCTTAATAAAATCTTGCGGCGTACTGTCAGGAGCCTTGTCCAGTTCTTCGATTTTTGCTTTTAGCTCCAGATTTTGTTCAATCTTCTCTAAAATATCTTTCATTGTCTTTTCCTTTCTTTTAAATCCATTTACAGCCGATACTTCTTTAAAGATTATGCCGTCTTTCCAATTCCATCTGACCCCTTACAAAATCGGCCATTCGCTCATTCCTCCTCCTTGTCCTAACACAAATATCAAACACTTAGGAGCTGTTAAATAAGGTCACTTATGGAAACATAGTGGGCACCATCCCCAACGCCGGATATCACACAGGCACATCTGCAGTCGCCATTCGTGTATTCTCCACCTCCTTCAACCATGCACCCACATGGCTCTCCTCCTGCCACGGCATCCAGTTCATCGTCCGTAAGCTCTCCCTGCTCAATTGCGGGTTTAAAGCCTTCTTCCTTAATCTCTATCCCGTATTCCGCAGCTACTTGGATATAATCCTTTGGGGCGCTTTCTAAATTTACTTCTTCATGTCTTTCTCTCCTTTCTTTTTCTGCCTGATTGTTCTTATTTTATATAGTAAACGCATTTGTTTTTGCGTTGACTTCGTATAGCAGCCTTTTAATCCTGTTCCAGCCATTTTCTCATCCTGCCAAGCGTCTTCTTATGTATCACACGGGTGTTACTGTATGACATTCCCATTATCACTGCGATTTCTTTCAGGCTCTTATTTTTGTAATAGTGCAAAAGAACCAGGTCACGCTCTCGCTCTTCCAGGTTTTCCAGTGCATTTGCAAGCGCATCCAAAGACTCTTCCCTCAAAATTCTCTCCAGATTTCTGTCCTGTTCCGGCAGCTGTGGCAATTCCCCACATAACTTCATGGGTGATTCCCGTCCCCTTTTCCTGTAATAGTCGATGACCACATTATGGGTAATTGCATAAATCCAGGTAGAGTGCGCCGCTTTTTCCTCGGAAAAACTATCAATATTCTGGCATACCTTCAAAAACACCTGCGATACCATATCCTCCACATCCTGAGGAGTTTCCACCCGGCTTCGTATGTAAGTTTCCACCTTACCTGAAAAGCACTGATAAAGTTCCTGGAGCAATTCATTATTCTTCATGCCATTCCTCCATAAGCTTACATTCCTGTCCTCCCCTATGCCACACCTCACCGGCGGCATTAACCAGTGAGAGGTTTTCCTCTGTCAGCTCTTCCCCATACTTGCCTTCTAGTTCCTGCAGCATCTCCTCTATTCTGTGGTTTTTCTGGAAACGCTGATAATCTAATAAAAATATGAGTTTTTCTTCCATCTGTATCCCCCGCCTTTCCCGGACCTCCCACTGCCTAATCTATTTATTGATACGCTTCACTTCGGACGAGCGCCAAGATTTTTTAAAAAATTTTTACTCCGCCTGTTGTCTCGCCACAAGCTGTGCAAAATAGCCGTTTAACTCTAATAATTCTGTATATTTCCCATCTTCAATAATTTTTCCGTCCTGCAATACAATAATCCGGTCACACTGCCGTATCGTTGAAAGCCTGTGTGCAATTACAATCCTCGTACATTTTAAGTTATCCAGAGCCTCCGAAACCTGCTTTTGCGTCAGATTATCAAGCGCACTTGTCGCTTCATCAAACATCAGGATTTTCGGCTTAGGCGCTACCGCACGCGCAACCAACAGTCGCTGACGCTGTCCGCCTGAAATACCTCCTCCGCCTTCCGAAATTACCGTGTGCATTCCCATTGGCATACGCCGGATGTCTGCGGCAATGCCAGACATTTCCGCCGCCTCCCATGCATCATCCAAAGTCAGCCACGGTGCAGAAATCACAATATTTGAGAAAATATCACCAGAAAAAAGCTTGCCATCCTGTAACACCACGCCAATCCTGCGGCGCAGGGATTTTAAGTCAATCTTAGCCAAATCCTTCCCGTCGTAGTAAACCGCTCCTTTCTTCGGCATTTCAAATCCTAACAACAGGCGCATAAGCGTAGATTTTCCGCATCCTGTCGCCCCCACAATTGCCACATACTCCCCCGGCTTTACCTTCAATGACAAATTGTCAATGACATACGGCATGGAATCGTTATACCGGAATAAAACATTGTTTAGCTCTATGCCGCCGGAAAGCCGTGTCACTACCTGCTTGTCCCCGGATACCTCCGGCGCCTCGTCAAGCACAGGGCGCAGCATTTCCATCACAGGCTTAATCTGCGCCACTGTCAATGCTGCCGAAGAAAGTGCCTGAAATGCCCCGCTTACCATTCCGTATGCTGTCTGGAACGCATAATAATCCGCTGTACTTACACCACTTTTGATTGCCGCCCAGTACATGGCTATCGTGCCAATAGAAGAGATGGCAAGGGTAATTACACTGGTCAATTTCAAAAATAATGGGGGATTCCAATTCATGGCCGCTTCCTTCGCATAAATTCCCGCCCATTTGGAAAATGCACGTTTCTCCGCCCCGGAAAGCCGGATTTTCTGCACACCCGCAATCAGGCCATAACTAACGCCTTTTTCCTTTGCCTGAAACTCCATCTGCTTTCTCAGCACTTTAATCTGCACAAATGAGGATACAACAGATATAAAAAGGGTAAGCACCATAACCACAACCGCCGGAATACACAATGCCGGGGCATAACGAAAAATCTGCGTAATATATACAAGGGAAAATACAGAAGTCAGCCCTGTAGAAAGCACTGCGTCCGCAGTAAGCGTACAGAGTACATCCGCTTTCTGTATCCGGCTTGCCAGTTCTCCTGCATTGTAACCCTTAAAAAATGACGCCGGCAGCGACAGTATGCGCATCATCACTGCCGACTGTACAGACATACCCATTTTTGCCTTTATCCTTGCCATACATAACGCCTTTACCGCCCCTAAGAGTACCAACGCCCCAAGCACACATATCATAAACCATGCCATCGCATACAAAAGCCTGATACTGCCTGAAGGAATGACAAGAGAAAATATTATGTAATTCAATTTCGCCGGAAGAAGCCCCACAAGAGTCACAACAAACACTGCGGCTGCAACAAATGCCACATCCCATGCAGATAAGGTATTCAGGGCATATTTGAAAAAATCCCCATAACTTACCTTGCAAAGCGGCAAAGGCTTATAAAAACAAATCGCCTCTTCCTCAAAATATTCTTCGTTCCTGTGATTCACCCGTATCCATTTGCCTGTGTCCACATCCAAAAAGCGATAACCGAATGCCGTCGGAATCAGGGCTGCAATGCGTTTCGTATCCCGCCACACGGCAAGAAATGGTCCTGTGGCATCTTTGTACCATCCCTTTTCCAGCTTGACTGTACGCCGCATAATGCCCGTGGGACGCAGCAGATACTCAAGCTGTTCATTCATTCCCTGCAAATATTCCGGAAATTCACGGATTTTAACATGGTAGAATTTCAAGATTTCATCCATGGCGTTCTGGGCTTGCTGCCTGTCATTTTCTAATGCCGCCGTCACCTTTTCTCCCATGACCGCCCCAGCCATCTTCACAAATGCTTCCTGGAACGCATCATCGTCATATTCCATCCGCTGCTTTATCTGGCCTTCAAACCATCCCATAGCTGCTCTGCCTCCTATTCACTGCTGACAAGCTTTGTATAAAGTCCCCCTGCAGCATATAATTGCTCATGTGTGCCGCGTTCTACAACTCTTCCATTGTCCATGACAATAATCTCGTCGCAATCCCGTATTGTAGAAAGTCTGTGCGCAACGACAATACATGTTATCCCCCGGTTCTTAATCGATTTGACGACCTCATATTCCGTCTTTGCGTCAAGTGCACTGGTCGCCTCATCCAATATGATAATGGTAGGATCCTGCGCCAGCACCCTCGCAATCTCCATACGCTGTCTCTGACCTCCGGAAAAATCCTTACCGCCTTCAATAATTTTGTACTGGTATCCTCCGTCGCGCTGCATGATATCTTCGTGAAGCTGCGCATCCCTTGCCGCCAGAATCATTTCAAAATCCTCAATGGAATGGTCCCACATCTTAATATTGTTCGCAATGGTATCCTCAAAAAGAATAATATCCTGGTCAACAACAGCAAGCGAACCTGAAAAAATATATGGCTCAACCGAATCAAAAGGCTTCCCATCAAATAATATTTCACCCTCCCATGGCTGATAGAGGCCGGAAACCAGCTTTGACAGTGTAGATTTTCCACAACCGGAGGCGCCCACAAAGGCAACCCGGCTGCCCTGTTCAAGCGTAAGGTTAAAATCCTTGATTAACGGCGGCGCAAACCTTGAGTAACCAAACGTAACGTTCTTCATCTCAATTTTTCCCGAAAGCTTCGCATAATTGACGCTTTCCGTATCCGTATTACCGTAGGTATAACGTACATCCTGCGGATATTCCATCACATCTTCTACCCGCTCCATCTGCGTACGCATTTCCTGCAAGCTCTGGCCTGCCTGTATCAACTTCATCGCAGGAGTGGTAAAAGAATTCAGAAATCCCTGGAACGCCAAAATCATACCCTCCGTAAACTTCCCACCTATTACCAGATAAACACCAAGCAGCGTTACAGCCGTATTCGTCACTACGCTAACAAGCTGTGGAACCAGACCGAGATAGGCATCTAGCTTTGTATACCGCTTCTGCCCTGCAAAAGCGCCTGCCTGGTAACCCGCCCACTTTTCAAAATATCCGTTTTCCGCGCCGCTGGCCTTAATGGACTCAACCATCTCAATACCGGATACTGTCATCCCTGAAAGCTTGCCGGAATCCTTTAGCTGCACCCTTGTAATATCAATACGCCTTTTTGATATAAAATGCGACATTGCCAGATTAATAAATACAGACAACACACCAATAACAGTAAGCGCCGGGCTGTAGCTAAGCATTGCCGTAAGGTACACCACCATCATGGCCGCATCAAGCACCAGTGGGGCAAACGTATCTATCAGTGTCTTTGCAACCGCTGCATTGTCCTCCTGCCTCTGCTGGATATCTCCCGCCATGCGCTGTGAAAAAAACTCCATCGGCATATGCAGCACATGCCACAGAAAAGAACTGCTTCCTGTCACAGCAAGCTTTCCGCCAATGCGCAGGGAATATACCGCGCGCATCCACTCCACTACAATCTGCAAAGCCACAATACCACACATGGCAAGAAAGAATCCTCTGCACCAGTCCAGATTAACCCCTGTCAGCAAACGGTCCAGGAAAATCCTGGAAAAAATCGGATTAATTATCCCAATCACCGACACTACCAGAGATGTCAGCACAACAAATATAACTGCCACTTTTGTCCCCTGCAATTTCTTCTTTGCAAATGACAGCATACTTTTGGGTTTTCCCTCCGGCTCAAAAGTCTCCTCTGGCTCAAACAGCAGGCAAACCCCTGTAAAAGATTCGTCAAAAGTTTCCATGGTCACACTGTATGTTCCCTTTGCCGGATCATTCAATATAGCCTTGCCTTTCTTAAACCCATTTAACACGACAAAATGATTGAAATTCCAATGAATGATACATGGAAATGTTCCCTGCTGCCGCAGCGTTTCCGGTTCATACCGATATCCCTTTGCATTCAGTCCATAACCTCGTGCCGCACGCAGTATATTCTTTGCACTGGAGCCGTCCCTTGATACACCGCAGTCTGCACGTACCCGCTCTAACGGAAGCCATTTTCCATAATAGGCAAGTATCATCGCAAGAGAAGCCGCCCCACATTCTAACGCCTCCATCTGCATCACCACCGGAACCTTTGCACAGCTATTCTTCACCGGCTGCCTCTGTACTCTTCCCATATGCCACCACCTCAATTCCATAAAAACGACATCGGAGATACGCTTTCCACCACAATCTGCGCCTCATACTGCCCATCCGAAACAGCGTCCCCTGCCGGCTGTGCATCAATGGCGAACACAAAACTGTCCCCCTCAAAACCACCAAGATATTGGAGGTAAGGTTCTAAGCTGTCCGATACTTTCTCCGGACGTATGCTCTTTTTGCTCACAACGTACTCGACGCCGGATACTTCTACGCTCATGCCCTCCTCTATCTCCTGAGCCTGCTCAGACGATACATAACACACCATATTGCCGCCATCTACGACCGCCGCAACAGGAAGCGTCGTTTTAAGCTCCCCG
Organism: uncultured bacterium; assembly: GCA_947651225.1. GTDB lineage: Bacteria > Bacillota > Clostridia > Lachnospirales > Lachnospiraceae > Butyribacter. Next base: position 54,023 of record CANSYK010000004.1, read on the forward strand.
AAAAATCCCCAGACACAGACACCGGAAAGGAGAAGAAATACAGCTGCTAACACAAGCCACACACCTGTATTTACGACACAAAGATACTGGTTAAACTGTTCTGGTGATGAGATTTTATCTAGACTTTTTTTCCGGAATATTCCATTTTCCATTACTACAAACCTCCTTTACTTGGTACAACAGTACTGTAGCAAAATGTAAATCACTTTGTATTTTACAGAAATTTGCCTAAATTTCTATAGGCAGAGAATGATTTGTAGTTTTAGGGGAACAATTCGCAAATGAAAGTATTTGGCACAATTTCCTAACGCATTAAAAAAACGGCAGCTTTTGCTGCCGAACCGATAAAATAATAGCGAAACAATAACTTTTATACTCATAAAATTGTCTTTATAGTAACAGATTACTCAACTGTGCAAACTCCTGTAACGACAGCCGCTCGCCCCGGACATCCGGTTGCAGCCCCATCTTCTCCAATGCCTGGACTGCCTGCTCTTTTGTTACCCCGAGTGCAGCGTCATTTCCTAAACCATTTACCAATGTCTTTCTCCTCTGGTTAAAAGACGCCCGAACCACACGGAATAAAAACGCCTCATCACTTACAGTGACCGGCCTGTCCTTATGGCAGGTTAAACGGATTACCGCCGAACCAACCTTTGGCCGCGGCATAAAACAATTCGGTGGCACATTCGCTACCACCTCTGCCTTTGCATAATATTGTACCGCAAGGGACAGCGCACCATATTCCTTTGTCCCCGGAGCCGCCTGCATCCGCTCCGCTACCTCTTTCTGTACCATTACCGTAATACTTTCTAATGGCACATGTGCCTCAAAAAGCCCCATAATAATTGGTGTTGTAATGTAGTATGGCAAATTTGCGACTACCTTAATCGGCTTCCCTTGATTATATTCCTGAGCCAGCTCTGCAATATCAATTTTTAGAACATCCTCATTTAAAACCGCAACATTATCATAACCTGACAACGTTTCCTCCAGAACCGGAATCAGCTTCCGGTCAACCTCAACTGCCACAACCCGCCTTGCCTTTTCACATAAATACTGTGTCATTGTCCCGATTCCCGGGCCAATTTCCAATACAAAATCCTCTGCAGTAATCTCTGCAGCACGAACGATTTTCTCCAGTACATGGGTATCAATCAAAAAATTCTGCCCATATTTTTTCTGGAAATGAAAATCATATTTTTGTAAAATTTCTATCGTATTCTGTGGTATTCCAAGTGTCGCCATATATACTCTCTTTCTTAGGAACTGTATATTACCAAAACAGACGGAACATAAAATTCCGTCTGTCTGAGTTATTTAAACATGCCCTATCATAGTTTTAAGCCTGAAATATAATTTCTTGCTTTCTCTTTCGTTTTACTGCCAATCACGCAATCCCGTACATCCGCTTCCCATTTTCCTCTGTAACAAGAATCACTTCTTCCGGTGTCATATTACGCAACGCAGCAATTTCCTCTGCCACATATTTCAGATAATGAGATGCATTGCGTTTACCACGGTATGGCTCTGGTGCCAGATACGGTGCATCTGTTTCCAGCACCAACCGTTCCATCGGAGCTTTCTGCACAACTTCTTTTAGCTTCTTAGCATTCTTAAAAGTCACTACGCCACCAATTCCCAGATAAAATCCCATATCCAGATAAATTTTTGCCATATCCCAGCCATAAGAAAAGCAATGAATCACACCGCCGCTTTCTTGCGCATGTTCTGCTTTCATAATATCCAGCGTATCCTGTGCTGCATCTCTGCTGTGAATTACAACTGGAAGTTTTGTCTCCTTCGCAAGTTCCAACTGACGGATAAACCACTTTTTCTGAACCTCACGCACCGTATCCTCATAATGATAATCCAGCCCGATTTCTCCAATTGCAACAACCTTTGGACTCTCTGTGGCTCTACGCAAAAATTCCATATCTGCCTCTTCTAAAGAATACACTTCAGAAGGATGTACCCCGGCTACAGCATAGATAAAATCATAACTCTCACTGAGCTCTATTGCTCTTTTGGTTGACTCAATATCTGCCCCAATATCCGTTATAATACCGACACCTTCTGAACGCATCGTCCGAAAAAGCTCTTCTCTGTCTTTATCATAAACCGGATCATCATAATGTGCGTGTGTATCAAAAATCATGGGTTCTTCCTCATTTCATTCTTTCTTCAATAAAATACATCAATACTTCTGTCGTCTTTTCCACACCAAGTTTACTTTCATTGATACAGATATCATAGTATCTGGAATCTCCCCATTTTCCTACAGAATGATGGTTATGATACCACTTTCTGTTCTTATCATGACGTTTCATTTTTAAGATTGCTTCTTGCTTACTCAAATGATAAATTTCTTCCACCCTCTGTACCTTCTGCTCTGCATCTCCAAGAATAAAAATGGAAATCAAACCTTCTCTGTCCCGGAGCACAGTTTCCGCACAGCGCCCTACAATTACAAAAGATTCTCCAGAATCTGCCTTTTCCCGCAGATAATCAAACTGCATTTCCGCAACAATTTCTTCCATAGAATTGGTATGTCCGCCAACCCTGCGAGATATAAAAGGATTCCTTGGTTTTTCATCGTACTTTTCCAAATCTTCTATCTGTAGGTTCTTTTCCCTTGCAAGATCATCTAACATGCTTCTGTCATAAAAATGAAATCCCAGATTTTTTGCAATCTGCTCTGCAATTTCATGTCCACCGCTTCCAAATTCACGGCTAATTGAAATAATTACCTGTTTCTCCATTCCAATCTCCCCTTAACAATATCTGATAAAAATAACTACCATAGATACAAATACTACAAGAATCGTTGCTGGGGCAGCTACCTTACAGTATTTTCCCCATCCGATGATATAACCATTTTTTGCAGCGACAGAAGTTCCGACAACATTTGCGGAAGCTCCGATTGGTGTAGCGCTTCCTCCAATATCCGTTCCCATGGAAAGCGCCCATGCAAGCGTATTCAAATCAACACCAGGCACTGCTGCCAGACTTTTGATAACAGGAACCATTGTTGCCGCAAAAGGAATGTTGTCAACAAAAGCACTTGCAATGGCAGAAACCCAGATAATAATTGCAACCATCAGCTTTATATTACCCCCGCTGATTTCGCCAATAAAGGCAGCAATCCTTTCTAAAATCCCTGTCTGCTCCAATCCACCAACTACAGCAAATAATCCGATAAAAAATAAAAGTGTCTTATAATCTACTTTTTTCAAAAGCTCTAATGCATATGTTCCCGATGTAATCAGTGTTATAATTGCAATCACTGCCCCGATAAACGCCACCGTTAACCCTGTCTGTGCATGAGTTACTAACATTATAACAGCAGCCGCAAAAATAATACAGCTAATTATGAAATCTTTTTTATTTTTTATCGCATCCTTTGGCGCTGGTATTTTCGATAAATCAACTGCTCCTGAACTTTCTGAAGCCATCTGCCTGCCACAAACAAAATAAAAATATACAATCACTAATACTAAGCTTATTCCGGCAATCACACCTGTATTCGTGATAAAGTCTGTAAAAGAATATTCCAAAGAAGTTCCTATAATGATATTAGGTGGATCTCCACACATTGTTGCCGAACCTCCAAGGTTCGCACAAAATATCTCCGATAAAATCATAGGTACTGGATTGAACTTTAAGAGCTTTGCCAATTCAACTGTTACTGCTGCCAAAAACAAAATAACAGTAATACTATCAATAAACATTGCCAAAATTGCCGACATAACCATAAATGTCAAAAACAATGGTATAGGTTTATAATGCACCAGCTTCGCAAGAAGCATACAAAGCCAACGGAAAAATCCTGCCTTTGCCATCCCTTCTACCATGACCATCATTCCAAAAATAAATATAATCGTCGCCCAGTTAATACCAGAGGAAGATTCCTCTGCCTTTGCTCCGGTATACCAGAAGCCTGGTGTAAAAATGTTCCCAAAAGCCAATGTTTCCGTAACTGCCGACATACTCTGCATTGCTACCCCAAAAACCAGCACCAATGTCAAAAGACCACATGCTAAAGTAACAATATGCCGCTCAATTTTGTCCATTACAATCAGTAAAAACATAGCAACAAAAATTACTACAGCTAATACTTGTGCAACCATAACTACATGTCTCCTTTCCCTTTGTATAAGTAGCTATAACTTTCAGCCATTCGGATTGTAATACTTTTAAAAATCATTGTCAATATTTTTTTTCAAATCCATATATATAATAGGTAGTATTACAGAATAAAACACAAAAAAACAGGAAAACAAAAATATCTGTTCTCCTGTTTATGACAAGAATCTTCCAGCCAAATATCCATACAAACATGATTACCTATACAAAAATTAGCAATTTCCTCCATGCTTCTCACTATAAGGCAGGCTGACACGGAAAAATCTCTTTAATAGCTGTGTTCCATTAAATGGCAGTAACGGATAGAGATACCCTTTTCCTACCAATACCGGATTGAACAACAATGCCAGAACAAGAATTACACTTCCAATAATAAATCCGGCAAGATTGAACCATGCTGTCAGGATCAATAAAAGGATTCTGAAAAACTTTAAGGCGTATCCAAGTTCCATATTGCTCTGTGTATAATTTGCAACCGCAACAAAAGACATATACAACATAATCTCCGCATTAAACCAGCCGGAACTAACCGTATAATCCCCAAATACAATACCTGCCACAATGCTAAGCGGCGTTGTCAACATATTTGGTGTATTAATTGATGCCATTTTCAATCCATCAATTGCAAATTCCAAAATCAAAAGTTGTATAATAGGCGGCACATTAATGGGGTCCTTTATTTCTATAAAGCTAAGAGCAGACGGTACCCACTGAGGATTCTGCAGCAAAAGCAAAAGTATCGGTGTAATATAAAGTGCTACAATACTTGTCATCATTCTTGTCAGTCGCAGGTATGTTCCGGTAATCGGCGGAAAATAATACTCATTAGCATCTTCCAGAATACTAAAAAGAGAGGTTGGAAGAATCATAGCAGCAGGAGAATTATCTACCATCACCACAATGCTTCCTTCTAACAGACACGCCGCTGTTGTATCAGGCCTCTCTGAATATTTAAACCGTGGAAAAGGATTATACCAGCTTCTTTGGAAAAGTTCCTCTGCCAAACTTTCTTTATTTAGAGTAAGAGAATCCACTTTTATGCTTTTAATGCGGTTAAGAACCTCTTTTAACGCTTCTTTCTTTACACGATTCTTCATATAAACTACTGCTACATCTGTTTTTGAGCTTTTTCCCACCGACAAAATCTGAAATACCAGATTTACATCACGAATTCTGCGCCTCACTAAGGCCGCATTTGGTACCAGTGCTTCGATAAATCCATCTCTGGAACCACGCAAAACTTTGTCTTTTTCTGGTTCATCTACACTGCGGCTCGGGTATTTTCGAAAGTCAAAACCAATGATCTGTTGATACCCTTCAATTAAAATACAGGTAATTCCAGATAACAACTGCTGTACAAATTTATTCTGATCTTCTATCGTTATAATGGACATATATGGCGCATACCTGTCCACAAAACCAGAATACTCCTTTGGCATTTCCTGTTCCTGGATAGTATAAAAAAATTCTACTACTTTTTCTGAAACATCACCTGTCAAGAAACCATTCACTGCAAACATGCTTGCTCTTTTCCCGCCAATAATAATCTGACGGTGTATAATATCAAAATTCTCATTCAGATGTAAAAGCGCCTGAATTGCTTCCATACGTTCTTTATAACCGCCATAAAAAATATCCGGTTCTTCCTGTAATTCTGTGTTATCATTTACATTTTCTTCCATACTGCGCTCCATTTCTGCTTTCTGCCAAAAATTTCCCCTCTGCCATTTTGGCATTTTTTGCTGATATAAATAGAATCAGCATACAGTATGTACCATTTTTCACATTCTTATTCGTTTTTTACTCAACTGATATATATTTTGCATTGCAATTTTCAAGCACGCTCTGGACAAATAGAAACAATGTAATTATAATACTTTATTATAAAAAGTCCCAGATAGCAGCAAAAACTTCTAAGGAGATATTATGTCTGTCAGCCCTTTTGATGAAGATTTATTTCAGAAAGCATGTAATGAAATTATCCATAAAGAACGAGAGAAAAATGGTATTGGCACACTCCAGGAAAAAACAGTCCATGCGGTCTTAAAGCGATTTTACGAACCTGATACTGGACACCAGGAAATACGGATTGGAAACTATGTCGCTGATATTTTTCGTGGAGAAGAAATTATTGAAATACAAACTCGAAATTTTAATTCCATGCGGAAAAAATTGGATTTATTTTTAGAAGAATATCCTGTTACCATTGTCTATCCCATTATACATTCCAAATGGTTATTATGGATTGATGAAACCACAGGAGAAATTTCCAAAAAACGGAAATCTCCTAGGACGGGGAAAACTTATGATGCCTACTATGAACTGTACAAAATCAAACAATATCTGACACATCCAAACCTTCATTTATGTCTGATATTAATAGATGTTGAGGAATACAGGCTTTTAAATGGATGGAGCCGTGACAAAAAGCGAGGCTCTACCCGCTATGACAGGATTCCGGTCAAACTAGTTGATGAATACTATATTGGCAGTCCAAAAGAATATGGCTGCATGATTCCAGAGAACTTACCTAAACCCTTTTGCTCCAAAGATTTTGCAAAAAAAGCAAATATTTCGCAAGGCGCAGCACAACTTGCACTAAATATACTAAATTATATTCAGGCAGTCACCCGTGTTGGTAAAAAAGGAAACTCTTATCTATATGAACTAAAAAACAATTAATTACTATTCATGCGCCAACTGAAGGGCGGCAGAAGGGAGACCAGTATGAAAAAATCAACTTTACATATCAATCCAGACAAAACATTAAGCCATATTGCACCAGAGATCTATGGACAATTTTCTGAACATCTCGGACGATGTATTTATGATGGTATCTTTGTCGGCGAATCATCTGATATTCCAAACACGAAAGGAATAAGAAACGATGTTGTAGAGGCACTTCGTTCCCTGAATTTGCCTGTCCTGCGTTGGCCAGGCGGTTGCTTTGCAGACGAGTACCACTGGAAAGACGGTATTGGTCCAAAAGAAAACAGGCGAAAAATCATCAATACCAACTGGGGTGGTACTGTCGAAGACAACAGTTTTGGTACACATGAATTTATGGAACTTTGTGAACAAATTGACTGTGAACCTTATATTGCCATCAACCTCGGAAGCGGAACCGTCCAGGAAGCAGCCGACTGGGTAGAATATATGACTGCAGAAGGCGCCTCTACTCTAGTAGAACTTCGTAAAAAAAATGGACGAGAAAAACCCTGGAAAGTAAAATATATTGGTATTGGCAATGAGAATTGGGGCGGCGGTGGAAGCATGGACGCTGACTATTATGCTAGTGAATATAAGCGATACCAGCAATTTTGTAAAGAATATTCTGGAAACACCTTATATAAAATTGCCTGTGGCCCAAATGCAGATGACTATCATTGGACATCAGAGCTAATGAGCCGGATTAACCACTGGCACGCAAAGGGAATCAGTCTTCACTACTATACTCTGCCAAGTGGCAACTTTGACCAAAAAGGCAGTTCCACTGATTTTACAGAAAAAGAATACTATGCAACGATTTCTCAGACCCTTAGAATAGAAGAAATTATCAAGGGACATCTAAGAATAATGGATCAATTAGACCCTGACCACAATATTGACTTAGTTGTAGATGAATGGGGAGCCTGGTATGATGTAGAACCAGGAACAAATCCTGGATTTCTATACCAGCAAAATACTATGCGGGACGCCATTATAGCTGCATTAAACCTGAATATCTTTAATAAGCACAGTGACCGGATTTCTATGGCAAATATTGCACAAGTTGTCAATGTACTTCAGGCAATGATATTGACAGAAGATGCAAAAATTATAAAGACACCAACTTACGAAGTGTTTTATATGTTTAAAGAACATCAAGATGCTACGCTTGTAGAAAGCAGTATTGATTCGCTTTCTACAGGCTGCGAAGACATCACTGTCCCAGCATTATCAGAATCCGTTTCGATAGAGAAAGCACAGGAAAACATTGGAAATATCAAAAAAATAACAATTACTCTTGCAAACACTTCGCTGTCAGAAGGCACAGAAATAGAAATCTGCCTTCCCAATTCATATCAATTTACCAGTGAAGCTTCCATCTCCCTTCTTCATGAAGAAGTACATGCATATAATACATTTGAAGAACCAGAGAATGTGAAAAGAACAGAGATAACAAAAATCTGGAATAATAACAAACAAGTTTTGTACCTTCCTGCCTGCAGTGTCTGCCGTATAAAATGCTCTATTCAACAGGTATAATATAAATACATCCGCTGCTTCTTTGCGAAAGAACGCAGCGGATATAAAAACAGGACTATTTAATAATTTAATGTGTCATTCTGTAACCAGCAGAATTATCAAAGCTTCTTAGAAAATATATAATATTATTCATATCAATTTTATGGTTCAAATTAATCCAAAGCCCCATATAGCCTACCACATTCTCCCCAAAATGAAGTGGCAGCAATATGACTGGCATATCATCAGCAATCCCCACTCCCGCTTCTGGAATAATACTTTCCACAGAACAATCAGCAGTTATTATTTTCCCATTCAGCTTCATGATTGATTTCATTTTAAAAGTAAATGTATTGCTTTGATACAGGTGGCGGCTCAGATTGTTCCCCCCGATTTTTAAATCGGAAGAAAGACAAACAAAACTTCTTTCAGGCATATATTCAAAAAGAATTTTTTGAAAATCTCTTTCCGTTTTGCAATCCAAAAATGCCTCTGACATTTTCGCATAATGCCGGATATTCGCATGATAGTTCGCCATATTCCAGTTCAGCCCCATAATCAATCTGGAACAGTCAAACAAGTGGTTTCTCTGACATCCACAGGATTGCGATAACTGCATATGATATTCTAAAATTGTCAGCCTTCTAATTCTTTTCCTACAGAAACCACTGGAACTTCATATCCCTTTGCCTTATGAATAATATCATCAATAAAGCTTCTCTGTTTAATTGTTTCTGAAAAAATGACAATTCCATCCAGTATTTCATAATTAATCAGTTCAAATACGATGCGTCCCCAAAATCACTCTCATTCATCAGATACATATCAGAATCCGTTCCAAAGACAAAAACATAATTTCCAAGTCTAATTAACTCTCTTAATACATACCCCAATAACTTAGTTTGATATTTTTCATCTAATTCTACTGTGCAAACCCCAATTGCTTTTTTGCCCTGATACATAGTGTCACCTCCTCCTAATCGTTGAATACTTCTATTGTAACACCTTTTCAGAGGAAAAACAGCAATTTATTAATTTTTTTAATAAACACAAAAACCGCTGTAGTATAAAAACCACTGCGGCTCTGTGATAAATGTATGTATGAAATGAAAGAAAAATGAAACCCAGTTTTAATTCATCCCCCTCAATTTCTTTTCAATCTTATCATTGAATTCCTTTTCTGTCAATAACGTTTCTAAAATTTTTATGATTTTTATGATACAATGTGTTTTGCAGCGCCAGACGGCATAGCCGGATTGTTTTTCGCATGATGTTTAGAATAGCCGTGAATAGGTTACTGTCCACTCCGTTACCAGTAACAGCAGCGTTTTCAACGCTGTATGCACACATTTTGCAAAATTCATGCAAAATGGCGCCGCAAAACTCGTACTTTTGGCATAAAACATGCCAAAAATCCTCGAATCTGGTCAATGTGTTAATAGTAACGTGAATAGTAACGATACAATGCAAAAGTGGAATATTTATTGAATTATATCTTTATTTTTGGTAAAATAAAACTAATACATTGTTATATTAAAAAAGTAACAGTGAACTGCATGAAAATATTATGTCTAAGCTATTTCCATACAGCTCCTGGGGAAGGATATGTTATGCAGATACAAGACTACGACATTATTTTAAATTCTCTGCAACTAACGGGAATCTATGTAATCAGAGAAGATAACCACCAAATTCTATACTTTAACCAAAGGGTAAAAGATGTAACACCAAATGTTGAATTAGGGATGGTATGCCATGACTTATGGAAAGATGCCTGTTCAAACTGCCCGCTTCCACTTATAGAAGGTAATAAAGAAGGCAGGTCTACCATCTATGACACTCCATTTGGGAGATCCGCAGAAGTCACGGCAAACCGGATTGTCTGGCAATACAGTATTCCTGCTTTCATAATCTCAGTCACTCCCCATATGGAAAATGCAGACTACACTTATAACATTATTTTAAAAGCAAATCTGACGACAAACCGTTATAATGTTGTAAAATCACCTGTAAAGCAGCACATGGATTTTGTCCACAAATATCCCATTCTTTCTGAACTTTTTACAAAATATGCCAACAGTGGCCATATCCACAGCAATGATATAGACTCTTTTCTTGAATTCACCCAGATAGAACATCTGCAAAAAGAGTTAAAAAATCCAACAAAGGCTATTACCTTTACTTATCGGCACAAATCAGGACAGGATGACTATCGCTGGCACGCCATTGAAATCATTCCTGACTATGACTATTCAGAAAACCACCAGACCGTAATAATTTACTGCAAAGACATTCATGACATTTACAGTAAAGGGCTTGCTTTAGAAGAACTAAATACCAGAAACCGCGAAATTATAGAATCCCTGGGTGAAATGAATTTTGCGATTTACGTTATTGACCTGAACACTGGTATGATGAATCCTGTCCGTGCGGCAAACGACATTGGAAATGTTGACGGTTGGGAAATTATGAACTGGGACAATATTCTTACAGATAGTGTCAACAATTTGTATCACCCGGATTACAGAGATAAAATATTGCAGATGTATTCTTTAAAAGCCTTAAGACAGGCACAAAAAGATGGAAAACAAAATACAGAACTTCTCTGCCAGCGAATGATACAATCCAGCTATCATTATGTATCTGCCACCACTTATTTCCACAAGACCAGTTATGGCAATGATTTTGTCGTTATGGCAATACAGGACATGGATAAACGTGCCCGTCAGGAAATCAGACAGTCACAGGATGATATATATATTGCTGCCCTGATTAAATCACGATATGATAATATGTGTACCGTTGATTTAAACACTGGCATCTGCGAACAGATGTATCTGAAAGATACTGACAAACTTGATAACACAATACGGAGCGATTACAATCTCTTTATCCAGAAAGCAATTGATGATGGACGGGTCTGCGAAGAGGATATCGCTGTCTTTCAGGATTATTTACTGCTTGAAAACCTGCGCAAAAGAGCAGAAAATGATGATGACAGTGTAGAAACCATCTTTGAATATCGTATGAAAACGCCCAAATTTATCTGGCTGCAAGTACAGATATTATTTGTCCATCAGAACAATGGCGTGATTGCTAATATATTAAGCCGGGATATTACGGAACGAAAATTAAAAGAAGCAGAAGAAAAAAAAGAAAAACAGGACTGGAGTTATATCATTAACAGTATGAGCAGTATGTTTTTTGCCACATATTATATTGATTTGGATACCGATACTTTCCGCATCATAAAACAAACATCCAAATCAGGAAATATATTAAGCATTACACAAAATTATAATGAGGCAATCAGTACTTATTCACAACACTCCGTCCATCCAGACGACAGAGAGGAATATATGGAGACACTGGGACGTCCAAACCTTTTAAACTCCCTGTCACTACATCATCCTTTTGTGGCAATAGAATATCAAAGAATTAAGAAAAAGCACAATGTAACGAAAGGAAATGGCTGGATTCGCGCAACCGTTATTCTTATAGAAACAAAGAATAACATACCTACAAAGGCTTTATATGTGGAACAGGATGTAACAGAAAGCAAAAGAAAAGAAGAAAAGGAACTCAAACTTTTACGGGAAGCCTACGAAGCCGCAAATCAGGCCAATGCTTCAAAGAGTGACTTTCTTTCCAGAATGAGCCATGATATCCGTACACCGTTAAATGCAATTATCGGAATGACAACCATTGCCAGATCACATCTGGAAGACCAAGCCCGGATTTCTGACTGTCTGGACAAAATTATGGTTTCCAGCAAACATCTCCTCTCTCTGGTTAATGAAGTTCTAGACATGAGCAAAATTGAATCTGGCAAACTGGAGCTTTCCGAAGAAAAGTTTAACCTTTCTGACCTGATACAAAATGTCCTTACCATGATTCGTCCGAGCCTGCAGGATAAACAGCACAAATTAGAGTTTCATACCGCAAATGTAGAACATGATGAAGTAATAGGTGACAGTTCCCGTCTTCAACAAATATTTATGAACATTCTTGGAAATGCTGTAAAGTATACTCCAGATGGCGGCAGACTTAAAATAGAAGTCACTGAAAAGTCTTCTATTTTATATGACCGCAGTTGTTATGAATTTATATTTGAAGATAATGGAATTGGAATGTCAGAAGAGTTTTTATCTCACATTTTTGATCCGTTCGGTCGTGCCGAAGATACGCGAATTAATAAAATCGAAGGCACCGGACTTGGAATGACCATTACACAAAACCTAGTCCGGTTGATGAACGGAAATATTGATGTCGAAAGTAAAGTAAACGAAGGTTCCCGTTTCATAGTTACTATATATTTGAAACGTCAAAACACCATCACGCCAGACATGAAGCTTTTTAAGGATCTTCTGGTTCTGGTCATTGACTATGATCGTGATTCCCTCAAGTCTTCCTGTTCTGTTCTTGAAGATATAGGAATAAAAACGGAAAAAATCGATGACGAAAACGCTGTTATAAAGCGTATTCAAAAAGCAGAGGACGCAGGAGAAAGCTTTTTTGCAGTTATTATTGACCAAAAACTACAGAGTTACGATGGCATACATCTGGCTGAAAAAATTAAAAAAGAGTTTGGACAAAAATCGCCTGCCACTATCGTTTCCATTCAGGACTGGGACAATACAAAAGCGGATACACATTATGAAGGAGTGGACGGTCTGATTTCCAAACCACTCTTTAAATCAAGACTTATGTATTTATTTAAAAATATTATCGAAAAAGAAAATAAAAAAATTCCTGACAAAGAGGAAACCTCACCAAAAGAAATTTTTGAAGGGAAAAGAATTCTTTTAGTAGATGATATCGAAATAAATCGTGAAATTGGTGTTGAGATTATCGGGACTACTGGTATTACTGTAGAAACTGCCTCTAATGGAAAGGAAGCACTGGATAAATTTGAAGAAATGGAAGAAGGTTACTATAACTTGATTTTCATGGATATTCAAATGCCTGTCATGAATGGCTATGAGGCAACAAAAGCAATCCGTAAGTCCAAAAAAGCAGATGCAGAACGTATTCCTATCGTGGCAATGACTGCAAATGCCTTTACCGAAGATATGATTGCAAGTAAACGAGCAGGAATGAATGAGCACATTGCAAAACCACTGAACATAGAGCAGCTTTTGGACTGTCTGGCACGCTGGCTGACAGAACACTAAAAAAGATGCGAAGTCCTATCAGTAAAGGCGTATTTTCTTCGAGAGCGCCGCTCAAAAATCAGGTGCATAGCAGGCTATGTAACTGATTTTTGAACACGCTCTCAAATATATCCGCTTTTTAAGATGGAGACGGAGAAGCTGTTTCACCTCCGCTTCGATTAAATGCCAAATTAGAAGTAGTATGTTTTACTACATCATAGTCATAATTTCCATTTACTGTTATTCCATTATCTGCATTTGCTGCAAAGTTGATTCTAAGCACATCACCTTCTTTTACAGTCAGACTGTAAATAACGGTACCATTCTCCTGAAAAGTAATATCCTCTCCGTATTGTTTAAACACATCTGCAAGCTGTTTCGTCCCATCTTCATGCTTATAATATACAGACTTTCTGGCAACATCATAAACTACAAATGTTTGTGCCCTCATTCCATTGTATATCAACTGCGCATAATTTTTTTCCTCTTCTCCTTTTTCATTCGTTACCCATAATAAATCACAATAATATCCTTCAATATCATCAAAACGCTTTGAACCACTTCCTGGAACAATCGTAACAGAATCAATTGCCTCATTTCCGGTACTGTCCTGCTTTGTAGAAACCAATATTTCTTCCTTTCCATTTTCGTCCTCTAAGGAATGTTCATTTGTCTCTCCTGATTGTGACAGTTCGATTCCCTCACGGTGCGCTTTCAACATATCTTCTGTCATTTCCTGTTTTTCGTAAGTATTTTCTTTCTCATTCCACACATAGTAAAGCGTTTTTTCCCGTTCTGGCACAAGAAATATATCATTAATTTCATCTGGATTCTCAAAATAAATTGAATTGCCCAGCACCGTTTCCCTGCCAATCGCCGTAATTCCTGTAGCAAGAGTTTTTAACGCTTTATCCTCAATACTGACAACTGCATACACATAAGCAATATAATTTGTCTCTGCCTCCTGCCCTGAAAGCTCTGATGATGGTTTGCTATCCGATTCTTCCCCCTGTTTTATCTTTTGGGATACTTCTGTCTCACTGTCTGTTGTTTTTCCTTTTTTTGCCTTTTCTGGTGCTTTTGTCATTTCACTGTCTATTGCAGGTACTTCTATCTGTTGACCAATTACAAGTTCTTTTGCACCATCTCCATTATAATCTTTGATACACAAGGCTAAATCTTTTGAAAATTTATGCTGTCCTTTTTCAATTTCTGGAAAAAGATTTTCAATTTTGCAGGAAGCTATTTTATTTTCTACAGAATCATACATTATAAGATCAAATCTTCCTACATATTCCCTCCTTCCTTCTTCCCCTGAAATCATTTTCAACTGTATCATACGCTCTAATCCTTCTGGTGAAGTTGTTCCCATTCTGGTCACCACTGTTGTATCACCTCTTTTTAGCAACGTTTTCGTCTTTGCAGAGGTATCTCCCTTTCCCCATGTTCCTCCATCCCATGCCATTTTCATTGGGGTAAGTAAAAAAAGGAAAATGATAGTAAGAGAAAGTAAAAGCCTGGCTATAAGCCTGTCCTTTTTCTGGCTTCTCTTCTGATACAGCATACAGTTTGCCCTTTTTTCAATATTCCCTTCTATCACACCAGGAAATAGAAAAATTTCATTTTTCGATTTATATTTTGTTCCAGACAAATCTTTGTCAAAATTCAATATACTCTGTGCATATTCATTTCGTATCTTTTCCTTTTCTCCTGAAACCGTCCTTTCATCAGCCGCCATCTCTAAATCAGACTTCCACCAGTTATAATACAGCCACATCACTGGATTAAACCAATGAACAATCATAATGAATCCTACTAAAATAGAACGAACGCCTTCAAAACGGTGTGTTTCTATATGGCGTAAAAGCCAGCCTATCTCCTTTGCCTGAAACCCTTTTGGCAGATAAATTTTTTTACGAAAAATTCCACGACTGACAGGTACAGAAAGCCCTGCTGCTTCATAAATATTTTCTCCAATCAACTCTGCCTTATTTAATTCTCTGCGAAATTTTATATTAAAAATCATTGCCAGAAGAAAAATACCCACCATCCCTGCTGCCCAGATTATACTGCATATTTTAAAAGTTTCTGTCGCTGATACTGCCCCCTGATATACAGCACGCCAGCTATTCATAATCCCGCCCTTTTCTTTCACAGTCAGACCAAGATTTGTCAAAAGCAGATGATACTTTCTGTTTACTGATGTAAATAAGAAAAATGCACTGGACAAAGCAACTGGACAAATACTCCTCAAGAAAAAAATCCTCCATCCCCAAATCGCATATTTCTTCTCATAATTTCGCAAAAGAAAACGAAATATTCCTATAACTGGCAAAAGTGCTATCATTAAAATTCCCAATGACAACACAGTATAAAAAATACGAAATAGCCAATCCATGTTTTTTCCCCTTTTATTTTTTAAGTACAGATTATTATAGTGGATTATATAATAAGTGTAAAGTCTTTATTCAGGTATTTCTTGCCTTTTTACCAAATGATGTCTATAATAAGAATATAACAAATATAAAAAACTGAGGAAATAAAAGATTGTTACGATTCATGGATCGTAACAAAAGATTTGAAATCATATGAATAAAAAATTTGAAGAACTTGAAATAAAGGATGACTTTATGTTCGGAGTGATTATGAGAAATCCGAAATATTGTAAACCTTTTTGGGAAACAATACTGAATATCAAAATTTCTCACATAGAATATCCAAAATCACAGGAAATAATTGATTTATCCTCTGATGCAAAAAGTGTAAGACTGGATATATATGTAGAAGATGGTAAAGGAACAATTTACAATATCGAAATGCAGACAACAGATAACAAAAATCTTCCTAAAAGAATGCGATATTATCAGAGCATGATTGATTTAAATATTTTAGAAAAAGGTGATAATTACAAAAACTTGAAACAAAGTTTTGTAATCTTTATCTGCACTTTTGATTTATTTGGAAAAGACCGTCACATCTATACCTTTGAAAATCGCTGTATTCAGGAACCAACCTTACCTCTTGGCGATGATACAATCAAAATCATATTAAATACTAAAGGAACCATGGACGATATTAGTCCTGAAATGAAAAGACTTTCAAATTTTATAGATGGCAAAAAACCAGAAGACGCATTTACAAAAGAACTGGCAGAAGCCGTACAATCCGTAAGAAATAATGAGAAATGGAGGTTGGATTATATGACTTTAGAAATGAGTTACCAGGAAAAATTTGAACAAGGATTGGAACAAGGAATTGAACAAGGATTTAATAATGCAAAAATAGAGTTAGCATTAAAAATGTTAGAAAACAAAAAATTATCTATAGAAGAAATAGCATTATATTCCCAACTCCCAATAGAACAGATAACAGCATTAGAAAAAAAAATCCAACAAGAATAAAGAGGGGGACACCATGAAGGATGGATTTATAAAAGTTGCCGCAATTACTCCCTCTGTTTCTGTGGGAGATACAGAATACAATACCACACAAATCATCTATGGAATGCAAACTGCGCACAACCAGGGGGCAAAGCTGGCAGTTTTCCCAGAGCTTTGTCTTACTGGGTATACCTGTAACGATTTATTTTTACAGGATACTTTATTAAATAATGTATTTTATGGATTAAAACAAATCATTAACGCTTCAGTTGAAATGGATTTACTTACCATTATTGGATTTCCATTTTATCTGCGCAATTCGCTATATAATGTAGCTGCTATTATCCATGAAGGTACTCTTCTTGGCATTGTTCCAAAACAGAATATTCCTAATTATTCGGAATTTTATGAAGGGCGTCATTTTTCCATTCCTTCACTTAACAACGAAATCATTCAAATAAAAGAACTTGGCAAATTAGGAAAGAATATTCCTTTTGGTACAAATCTTCTTTTTTGTGCCGAAAATTTTACTCAATTTGTACTTGGAATCGATATTTGTGAAGATTTATGGATGCCGGTTCCGCCTTCCTGCCACCATGCCCTTGCCGGAGCAACAGTTATTGCAAATCTTTCTGCAAGTGATGAAATAACAGGAAAAGACATCTACCGACGTGAACTGGTACGCAACCAGTCTGCACGACTTATCAGTGGATATATATATGCCGATGCAGGGGAAGGAGAATCCTCTACAGATTTGGTATTTTCTGGACATAATTTAATTGCAGAAAATGGAAATCTTTTAAAAGAAAGCACTCGTTTTAAAAATGATGTAATTTGCAGTGAAATTGATTTGGGAAGGCTTATCAATGAACGCCGCCGTATGGGCACATTTTCCTCTATCTCACCAGAAGACGCCAATTATCATTTAATTTCTTTTTCTTTCTGCCAATTAAATGATACCGATTTAACACGCACCTGGGCTCAAGCTCCATTTGTCCCACAAGACAAAGCAGATCGTGACCGCAGGTGTGATGAGATTTTGAATATTCAGGCATTAGGACTAAAAAAACGATTGCATCATACCAATTGCAAAAGTGCTGTGATAGGTATTTCCGGAGGACTGGACTCCACACTTGCACTTCTTGTCACAGTAAAAGCATTTGATATGCTTAATTTGGACCGAAGTGGCATTTTAGCTGTCACTATGCCCTGCTTTGGAACCACAGACCGCACCTACCAAAATGCCTGTGAATTAACAAAAATCTTAGGTGCCACATTAAAAGAAGTCCCTATTCACAACGCAGTGAATCAGCATTTTTCTGATATTGGCCATGACAGCTCTCTTCACGACGTCACCTACGAAAACTCACAGGCAAGACAGCGCACGCTGGTTCTAATGGATTTGGCAAACCAGACAAATGGTATGGTAGTAGGCACTGGTGACATGTCTGAACTTGCGCTTGGCTGGGCAACCTACAATGGCGACCATATGTCCATGTATGGTGTAAACTGCTCTGTACCAAAAACTTTAGTTCGTTATCTTGTACTTTTTTACGCTGAAACTACTTCGGATAAAAAACTACATGATATTTTAATAGATGTTCTTGACACTCCGGTCAGCCCAGAACTTTTACCGCCAAAAGATGGAAAAATCTCACAAAAAACGGAAGAGCTTGTCGGACCATATGAACTGCACGATTTTTACTTATACTATATGATGCGTTTTGGTTATACTCCTTCCAAAATTTACCGTCTTGCAGTCTGTGCCTTTGCTGGCACTTATGATGAAGCGACCATTTATAAATGGCTCTGTACCTTTTATAGACGCTTCTTCTCCCAACAGTTCAAACGTTCCTGCCTGCCGGACGGACCAAAAGTCGGAAGTGTTGCATTATCTCCACGTGGAGACTGGCGTATGCCAAGTGATGCATCTGTCAACCTGTGGATGAAAGATTTGAATAGCATAAACAAAAAGTAGCAAAAATACATTACAAAATATAATCAGGAGGATATCATTATGAATGTAACAGGCATGTTAGAAGGAAAAACAGCAATCGTAACAGGGGGAACCAGAGGAATCGGTTTCAGCATTGTCAGCAGATTTTTAGAAGCTGGCGCCAATGTCGCACTCTTTGGCTCTCGTCAGGAAACGGTTGACAAAGCTTTGGAACAGATTAAGACCGAAAAGTCAGATGCTCCTGTTATGGGGCTTTACCCATCACTTGGTAATTTTGAAGAAGCCAACAAAGCAATCCAGACAGTAAAAGAAGCTTTTGGGCAGGTAGACATTCTTGTAAATAATGCAGGTATTTCTGCTAGAGAATCTTTGTATGATTATAAGCCAGAAGATTTTGAAAAAATTATAACCTTAAATGTCAATGCAGTATTTAACTGTTCTAAAGCAGCTGCTACTATTATGAAAGAGCAGGGCGGCGGTTCTATTGTAAATATAAGCTCTATGGTCAGTATCTATGGACAACCAGCAGGATGTGGATATCCTGCTTCCAAATTTGCTGTAAACGGACTTACAAAATCCTTAGCAAGAGAACTTGGAAAAGACCAGATTCGTGTAAATGCAGTAGCGCCTGGCGTTACAAAAACAGATATGGTAGCGGCATTGCCTGATGAAATGGTACAAAGAATCTCCTCAACAATCCCTCTTGGCAGAGTAGGAGAACCAGAAGAGGTTGCCAATGCTGTACTATTTTTAGCAAGCGACCTTGCAAGCTATGTCACAGGAGCAATTCTGTCTGTAGATGGTGCAACTCAAGTTTAAAAAGTATTACTAACACTTATCGCATTTTTTTGATTCAAAAAGAACTCTATAGAAATAAATCCCCTTTGCCTAATTCCAAATAGGAAAAGGGGATTCTACATTTAAAAGATTAAATACGTTTTATTTTTTTAGTCATGTATAACGTCCAAAAATTCTCCAGTTTTCAAACACACTCTAACACTGCAATTCTTTTCCCAATGCAAAGGAATAGATAATCCTTTCTGAAACTTTTCTCCCTGTCAGCCGTTCCAACGCTCTTGCATAATAATCAAGTTGTACCCGATACTTTTCCACTAGTTTTTTCTCCTGCCCTTTTTCAGTCAAATCCGTTTTATAATCTACCAGTACAATGTCCTCTCCTTCAAAGAAAAACGCATCAATAATCCCCTGTACCATAACCATTTCTTCCTCTGCCTGTCCTTCGTAAATCTCATTAGCCTTCAGACCAAGCATAAAAGGCTGTTCTCTGCGAAGTTTCCCTTCCAGTTCCGCTTTCTGCATACGTTTCCCAATATCTGTATGAAGAAAGGTAACAAACTTTTTCACATCTAAAAGTTCTGATTCCTCCTCCCGCAGATATCCTTTTTTTATCATTTCATCCAGATATTCCTGGAATTTTTCTACTGTTATATTTCCTTCTGTTGTCCTATCATACGGAAAATGTTCCATTACAAGATGATATAATGTCCCCCTCGTTGTACCACTTACCTTCTTTTCTTTCTGCAAAAAGGATGGACGTGGAATTTCTATTTCTTCCTTCTCGTTTTCCATAGGTAATATGTTCTGTACCTTTTCCTCTTCTTCCATTTGCTCTGCCCGCTGCATAAACTGGCGCTTTAACTCTGATACTGATATTTTCACAGGAAGAAAAGCAGCAGAACTATATGGATACTGATAAGCAAGCTGTCTCTTTAATGTTTCATGCATAGATTTATCATACACTTTCTCCATATCCCACTGTTTTAACCTGCGATACTGTAAAACATCATTTTCCAGTGATTTCTTTTCACTTTGCAGAACATTTTCCGGAAAACAAAATTCTACCGTAAATAAACTATCTCTGTCAAGGCTGCTAAAAAGCTCTCTCTCTTCTCCTGCAGACAAATATTCCCGAAAAGCTGTATTCAAACCATCTCTTTTTAAAATCGCCGGCATAATCCAATCAAGATATGTCTGCGCACTGGAAAGCTGTGAAAAATTAAGAAATTCTGATTTTGTTATCCACCCCTCCAGCTTTTTTTGCAGACCAGAAGATGTTCCCGTGATCATAAGCTGCTCCTTTGCTCTGGTCAATGCCACATAAAGAATTCTGATTTCTTCTGCCAGTGTCCCAAGAGTAATCTGATTTGCCATCAATTTTTTTAAAAGCGTTGGCTGTTTTACACGCAAATCCAAATCTACATAATCGCAGCCAATCCCATAATCGCCATCAATAATGGTTCCCTTTCTGGCATCCATTAAATTGAACTGCTTTCCCATACCTGCCACAAATACAACAGGAAATTCCAGTCCCTTACTTTTATGAATTGTCATAATGCGCACTGCATTTGTATTCTCTCCATTTATCGAAGCCTCTCCAAAATCCACCTCCGATTTTTTCAGGCTTTCAATATATCTCGTAAAACCATAGGTACCCAAATGGCCATTATTTGCAAATTCAATGGATTGCTGCAATAAAATATCAAGATTGGCCCGTCTTTTTTCACCAGAAGGCATTGCTGACATCAAATCATAATAACCTGTTTCATAATAAATTTTCCGCAAAAGCTCATACACCGAATGTAACTTTGCATACTGCCTGTAGTTTTCAAGATTTTCTATAAATTCAGACAACTTTTCTGACAAAGAAAGAAATATTTCATCTTCTGCATCACCATTTGCCAGTTTTTGTACCTTATCCCAAAAATCCAGTCCTTCCGGCATTGTACCAATCCATGCAAGCTCTTCATCTGTTATATTACATAAACCGGAGCGAAGCACTGCCACAAGAGGAATATCCTGTCGTGGATTATCAATAATATGCAATAAGTTTAAAATCGTTTCCACTTCAAGGGACGTAAAATACCCTGTCTTCATATCTGCATATGCCGGAACACCCATATCATTTAAAACCTCAATAAATTCTTCCGACCATCCGGTAAGACTGCGCAGCAAAATCGCAATATCCCTGTATTTCACAGGACGAAAACCATTTTTCCCTTTCACATACAGCGAAGATTCTCCCTGCACCATTCCTTTTATTTTTTCACCAATTACGGCTGCCTCTAACGACTTTTTCTGTAAAAAAACATCTTCGCTTTTCTGCTCAATCACAACAACTTCTGTTTTCCCAGCAATCCGTTTTTTGCAATCTTCTGCTTTTTCCAAATCTTCTTCTGGCTCACCAAAATCCGCACCTGTCACAAGTTTTGCCGCCTCATCATAAATAATGCCACCTAAACTCTCCTGCATAATCTGTTCAAAAATATAATTTGCAGATTCCAGTACACTTTCCCGACTTCGAAAATTCCTGTGTAAATCTATTTTTTGAAATGGACCTTTCTCGAGTGTATAGTTCTGGTATTTTTCCAGAAACAACTCTGGTCTTGCCAAACGAAATTTATAAATGCTCTGTTTTACATCCCCTACCATAAAAAGATACGGCTTCTTTTCCGGCGCACGGCAAAGACTAGTCAGCAATAGCTCCTGAATATAATTACTGTCCTGATATTCATCTGTTAAAATTTCCTCATAATAATCTTGTAATTCCAATGCCGTTTCACTTGGATAAATCGTTCCATCTTCTTCTTTTGTCACCAAAATTTCCAATGCAAAGTGTTCCATATCCGCAAAATCCAGAATTCCTTCTTCCCGTTTCTTCTCTGCAAAGGCACGGCCAAATTCAAGCGTCAAACTGACAAGTTCCCTGACGGCAGGCGCCATCGTCTGGATGTCCAGAAGCATCTCCTCTGGATTCTGGAAAAAAAAGCGTTCCTTCAACTTTTCTATTCCCTTTTTCATATAGGTTTCCCGCAGATTTTTTACAAACTCCTTTTTCTCACTATTGACATCTTTACTTCGGATTGCTTTCAATTTAGCAGGATTATATTTCTCAAACTCCTGGTAATAACTTTGATAACATACAGCTCCTTGCATATCTTCTAAAAACGCAATATCTGACAAAATGGCATCCTGATATGCCTGTGGCCCATCTCCCTCCTGACATATTTTTAAAGCGCTTCTTGCCATCTGCAAATATTCTTCCATACAATTTTTTAGATATTGCAAAAGATCTTTCATCCACTCTGTCTGCTCTAACTCCTCCAATGTCTGAGCATCATAAAGCGTACCGCACATTTCCAGCCACTCCTCTTTCCATGGATAGCTCGTCGCAAGCCTGTCAAGAGAAAGCACCATCTCCTCAATAGCATGGTCTGTCCTTCCAACAGAAAGCATATCCGTAAAGCGTAAAAATCCCTTCTGCCCTTCTTCATGCGCTTTCTGGTACTTCTCCTCAAGAAGCTCTCCAAGCAACTCCTGTTTCATAATTTCCAAATCTGTTTCATCTCCAACACGAAATGACGGGTCCAGATGAATAACATGAAAATAATTTTTAATAATCGACTGGCAAAAACTGTCTATCGTTGTAATCTGTGCTGTATGTAACAGACTTGCCTGCTTCTGGATATGCTGGTTTTCTGGTTCCAAACGAAGCCGTTCCTCTAATGCATCTCCAATTCTAGTCCGCATTTCCGCTGCTGCTGCCTTTGTGAAAGTCACAACCAGAAGCTTGTCAATATCTTTAGGAGAATCTCCTTCCGTAATCTCCGTAATAATCCGTTCTACCAAAACAGCAGTTTTTCCTGAACCTGCTGCTGCTGATACTAAAATATTCCTGTCCCGCAGTTCAATTACCTGTTTCTGTTCTTCTGTCCATTCTGGTCTGCCCATCTGTCTTCCTCCACTGTTTTTTGATTTTTTCCTTTCAGCGTTACTATTCACGGCTATTCTTCTGCTTTTTCACCCATATCTTCCTGTATCCGGTTCAACACTTCACTATCTCCCAATTTTTCTAAAATTCTATAAGAATTTCCCGGAATCCTTGTATCAAAACGGCAGACACTATGATATGGACAGTAACGGCATGCCGTATCATCGGCCTGATCCTGTTTCCGATAGGGATTTACTGTAATTGTTCCCTCCATTATCTCTTTCTGTATCTCTTCCAGCTTTCTTTCTGTATAATCCATCAAAGCAGCAAAATCCTTTGTCGTCACTGTTTTCGAAGTCTTCTTTAACATTCCGTCCTTATTTGTTGCAAATGGAAGAATATCCGAAGCCATATTGGCGGCCAACCCTCCATTTTCCGTTTGAAATCCAGAATCCAGAGAAGGCAAAACCGGATCGTCTTCATTTAGTATTCCATCCATTTTTAGCCCTTTTAATATGGCTCTTTCCACAACTTCTGCCTCTGCTTTACCTTCCACCATTGGATCATCAATATTATAATAAAGCACCCCTGCAGGTATCACAATTTTTTCCGTCCGTTCGCTGCTTTCTGCTACACCAGCTTTCAGATAAATCATAAGCTGCATCTGCAATCCATAATATAAATCAGACAAAGAAATTGTTTCCTTTCCTGTCTTATAATCCACAATCTTCAAATAAATTTCATTTTCCCTATCCATTCGGTCAATCCTGTCAATTCTTCCAATCAAACGAAGTAAATGGTTCTCTCCCTCCATCTGCTGTACCACATTCTCTCCTGTTGCCCCCTGAAGGATTTCAAAAGAAATCTCGCTGTCCACCGTTTGAAAAGAACCAAGTTCCATCTGTTTTGTAATTGCCCAGACACTCCTTGTAAGAAGTCTCCGAAGTCTTGTAATCAGATAGGTATCACGTTCTGTGCCATAAAGAAGCCCATTTTTATATCTTTCCGCAACAATATCAATACATCTGTCTGCACGCTTCTTCTGCTCCTTTTCACTAATTTCTCCCCAGTTTTTCCCTTCACGTATCAGATCTTTTGTATATAACTCCAAAGCCTCATGCACAATATTTCCAATATCAAAAAACGCCACCTGATGTTCTGCTCTTTCCTTCAAATGAAGCCCATACCGCAAAAAATATGAAAAGGCACAGGCAGCATACCGTTCAAACTGCGATGTACTTCCTGTCAGAATATCATGATACAAAGCCTTTACAGCTTCTTTTGAAAGTTCCGTTTGCTCTTCCCTGTAAAATGCTGCTTCAATCAAACTGTCTAACACTTTACGTCGTTTTTCCTCTGACTGATAAAAGCAAAAAATCTCCTGCCACTTCATTTTACTATAATCTTTGTTGCGAAGTCCTTGAATCAGATAATCCTTTCCAAGATTATTTCCCAGAAAATAACTGTCATCCTGCCGCTTTTCTTCCACTATACAAGAAAGTGCTGGAAAAATTTTCTGAATCCTGTCAATAATATAAGCAGGATTTTGCTGTTTCCCATCATTTCCCGTTTCACAATATGTCAGATATAAATGTTTCGAGGGTTTTGTCAGACTCAGATACAAATAGAATTGCGCCGTATATACATTTTCCCGAATCGTTGGAGCAAGTTCAAATTCTTGTTCTGTCAAAAACATTCTCTCTGAATCAGATATCACTCCACCATGTCCTCCAGTATTTGGAATATTTCCATCATTCATTCCAAGGAAAAAAAGATACTTTACATCTGCCAGTCTGCTTCGGTTCATATCACCAATCACCACCTGGTCCACTCTCGGAGGAATTAGACCAATCCTCGCCTCACTAAAGCCAGTATCCAATATTTCCTTAAACTCCTTTAAATTCATTTTTTCTTCACCTAAAAGCTCTACCAAACGGTCTAACACTTCCAGTACAATTTCATAAATCTGACTATATTCCCTTGCCAATGCAAGTTCATTTTTTTCCTGAAAATACTCCACCCATTTCTGAATTTCCATATAATACTGCTGCCGTTCCATCCACTCACAAAGAGACTTCGCATAATCAGAAACCGTATGTTTCCCCTTTCCCATTTCTTCAAAAAACTCCCCAAGTTGTTCCACTATTTCCAGACGAATCGTATCAATCTGCAAACTTACCTTTTCTAAAACTTCTTTTGGAACACCATAAAAAACTTTGCTACAATCCCATACCTCTGTCCACTTTTTATAACCACGTATTCCAGTTGCACGCAAAAAATTATCCAAAAGCTCTACCTGCTCCTCCTCTGCTTTTGTAAAAAGGCTTTTCTGATAGGAAAGCACCTTTTCCGGTTGAAAATTACTCAAAAAAATGTCTAAAACAAAATCCAACATTTCTACAAAAGGATTATCTAAAATACTCTTTTTCTGGTCAACAAAACATGGAATCCCTGCCTGTTCAAAAACCTCTCCAGCAAGTGTTCCATATACTCCCAAATCTCCTGTTATCACAGCAATATCCCGATAACGGCATGTCCCATCCAGTAAAAGAGCACGGATTTTTTCTGCTGCAAAAGCAACCTCTGTTTCCGGCTGCTTTAAAATATGAATTGATATATCCTCTGTTTCCTTTTCAAAAGACAGAACTGGATAGCGAAATATTCTTTGTTCCAGTGCCTCTATTCCCATTGATTCTGTAAAACGAGTGTTTTCTATTTTCTCACCTGTCCAGATTTCAGGACAAACCTCTATTCTATTTTTCTGTGCAATTTTACGCAATCGATAAAGCGTCTGTTGACTCATATGGAAAAGCCCATGTTTTTCTCCTATCTGCACAATAGATTCCCTTTTATCCATTGTAATAGACAGATATACTTTTTTTGCAACACACAAAAGCTGCTCAATAAACTGATACTGTGTCGGTGTAAAACCAGTAAATCCATCCAGACAAACAACACTGCCCCGCAAAATATCCGATTCCTGCGTTACCTTCGCAAGTACGGTAAGGATTTCTTCAGAAGTAATATAATTTTCATGCAAATAATCTGTAAATCCCCTATAAATCACTTTAAGATCAGAAAGCTTTCTTGAAAGTGCCGTATGCTTTTTCGACGACTGAATCATTTCCTCTATCGTTTCCTCGTCCGCACCATACTGCAAAAGCTCCGATAAAAAGGATTTAATTTCCTGCACATATCCCTTTTTATGTATATTTTTTCCAAAATATTCCAATTTCCCTTCCAGATTATTCAAAACCTTCTTTAAAATCATAGTCTTTCCCATATCATCTAAAACTGGAAGATTATTTGCACCCGTTTCCGAAAATACACGAAAAGCAAGACGAAGAAAACTCTGCACATCAATATTTAAAATTCCTTTTTCCTTACTCATGCAGATTAATTCTTTCTGTGTCTGCATAGTAAACTGCTCCGGCACTATAAAAATATACTGGCGGTCAGGAAAGAGCTTTGCCTCCTCTGACACCAGATGTTGCAAATAATATGTTTTGCCCCTGCCGGAGCCGCCCAAAATAAATTGTAATGACATAATTTCCTCCCTTTTGTACTCTTAATCCTTTTGTTAATCAGATACTTTCAATCATTAGCCCGTTTCATTAATTTTTTGACAATTCCTTTGTTTCTGCTACTCTGTGTTCCTGCATCATTGTACTTACCGCTTCCACAATCAATTTTTCTGTATACTGTGACTCTTCTGATAAAGCAATCTCCTCTACTGAACTTCCCGCAGCAAGCTGTTTTGATATTTTTTCTACCGTCGGTTCCATCAGTGGGTACATTGTTGATACACTTTCATCCAAATTTACCAGTTCCACCGACTTTACACTTTCTTCATCTAAAGAAAGCTGGATATTCACTGCTGCATCACCAATTTTAATTTCTTTTGTATAGACACCTGCCTGATATACCTGTTCCATCTCTCCAAGCATTGAAGCTGCTTCCTCTTTACCACCCTTTCCCGGCCAGAACATGATAAAAAGCAATATAAGCAATATAATGCCAAGCCCGACAAAAATTGCGGTATAAATCAGTTCTTTCATCTGTAAGATAACGATTCTGGTTCTTGACATGGCTACCTCCATTTTAGAAACTGCAATTCTTTACCTTTCCGTCTTTTCACTTCTTATTACCATTATATTATCCTAAATAATATCTTATGACAATTAAAAAAGGTGCGAAATCTTTCCAGGCTTGAGAATATCTCGCCAGAATAGACTACTGTCGCACCTATGACAATATCTAACGCAATTTATGCTTTATTCTTCAGAAGAATTTTCCCTTCTCTCATTTTCATTTTCTATCAAACGGAATGCCTGAATCGCAAACCCACTAATCGTCAACATAATACTTGCCGGACCAATCAAAATCCCCAAAAATTGTGTCGTAGAATTCCATGTAAACACAGCCATTAGCAACGCCAAAATAACAACCATAAAAACTGTTTTCACAATAAACTTAATCGTAATCGAATAAGAATTGCGCAAAGTATTAATGATAGAATTTTCATAGCGTGCCTGCAGTGGAAATGCATAAACCAGATGCAAAAAAGTAAGCACAGTCGCAACAATTCCAAGTACAAGATATAATGTACTACTTTTGTTCAAAGCTTCTGCCGCATGATAAAACTGAAAATCCAACCAGACTGCATAAGCAGCAACTAACATAATAACACCAATAATCATTCCCTTTTTAAAGTTTTCACGATAGGCCGCAAAAAAATCATTCCCAATATATCCCTCCTGCTCGTCAACCATACGCAAAGTAATAGAAAAAACCGCTGTAGTTGCAGGACCAATCAAAACCAAAGGGAGAAAACTTAAATAACGGTAACTACCAAAACCATACTTTGCCAGGAAAAACTCAAGTAAAAACATAGCAACCGGCCCGCCAGTTAACAACCACAGAAAATTTAATTTCAACATATCCAGCAGACGAGTCATAAATTTATATAATGGACTCTCTAAACTAAAAAAACTACCCATGTTATTCCTCTTTCTATTTTTAATAGGGCTGTTCCAGATTGAAACAGCCCTATTATTTTTAACAAACAAAGCAATCATTAATTACTGTGTAATAGCATCCTCTAAACTCTTACGTCTGGAAGCTTCATTCTTTGACCAGCTTACACATTCATCATAACCATAGCTGTTACATTTCTTAATCATGTCAGCTACAATCTTATCATATTCTTTGTCAGACTCTGCATACATAGCTCTCCAGGAACCATTCTTTAACTCATCAGTAACCTGTGACCATGTTGTTTTAAACTCATTCTCCTTCTGGGACTTTGAAAATGATGTACCTGGAGCTACAACAAACTCTCCACTATTCTCCATATACTCATTAATGCTCTTAGCGTTTGTTCTATCACGCCAATCCTGTTCA
Organism: uncultured bacterium; assembly: GCA_947651225.1. Classification (GTDB taxonomy): domain Bacteria; phylum Bacillota; class Clostridia; order Lachnospirales; family Lachnospiraceae; genus Butyribacter. Next base: position 83,018 of record CANSYK010000004.1, read on the forward strand.
ATGTCACTCTTAGCTTCTGTAATATTACTCTTCCAGTTTTCATGATTGTAGGTTTCTCCATTAGAGTCAGGGTTAGAAGCATCAATAGACCATGTTGTGTTTACAATCTGAAGAGTTCCATCCTGAAAGCTTCCCTTATAAGGATCACCCATTTTTGTCTTTTTATTCTTATTACAGGTTGCCCCTAACTCCGTAAAATAAGTATTACCTTCTTCATCATAATCCCATGTTACACCCTTTGGACCATGATCCATTGTCATACGGCCTTCTGGAGTACAGAAATAATTAATAACTTCCATGCAAAGTTCAGGATACTCTGATTTTGCACCAATTGTCCATACACGGTCACCACCAGCGGTATTCATACCATAAACAATAGGAGTAGCCTCCTTTGGCTTCATAGGGAACATTCCCTTTCCTTCTTTTGTATGTGCTGGTTTATTGTATGCAATATACCCAAAGTAGTTAAAGATTGAGAACATTGTTCCACCATTCTGAACCTTTTCAATCATCTTATCATAAGTCTGTGTCATAGAGTCCGGATCTACCAGACCATCCTGATACAAATTGTTAAAGAACTTCAACATGGTAAGATATGGACCATTCTCTTCCAGTGCATCATGATATTCCCCTGTCTGCGTATCATACAGTCCAATTCCCAGTTCATCATACCCATAATAAGCGGTTGCCATTGATTTTACATACATAACCATAGCATCATCCCATTCAGTCCATAGTGAAACCGCATATGTTTTATTACCAGAATCATCCTTTGGACAAAGACGAACCATATCCTTTAGAAGCTGTTCATAATCTTCCAGATTATTAATCTCAGGATAGCCAAGCTCCTTATATAAATCCCAACGGATATCCCATGTATAGAAGAAAGATTCATGGTCTTCACTGGAAGTAGCTACATTGTGTCCAAACCCATACAAAGTATCACTTGCCCCTTTTGTAATAGTAGAAGTCAGTTCCTGATTTTTCCTTAATGCATCTTGCATATTTTCTTTAATATACGGACCAAATTCTCCAACCAGGTCATCCTCATTCCAATCATAAAGAAGACCAGCTTCTACAGCACTCGGATATTTATCGCTGTCATTTGCCCAGACAACAATATCACCCAAATTACCGCTCTCCATACGTGTTTCATACACCCCGGAACCTTCTGGGATAATATTTAACTTAACTTTAAATTTCTCTTCCAGAATATCAGCAATCCACCCTGTCTGCATACCAGAATAGTTTGCAAGCTGACTGTACACATCAAGAGTAATCACTTCATCCTTCTTAGAACCACAGCCTGACAATACAGCAGTAGAACCAACCACCATGCTGGAAACAAGAAGCATGGATACTAATTTTTTTGTTATATGTTTACGCATACTATCTCTCCTCCTTAAAATATTTTCAATACTACATTAACCCTTAACAGCTCCTAACATAATACCCTTTTCAAAATACCTCTGCATAAATGGATATACACAGAAAATTGGAATAATTGTTACCATAGAAATTGTATACTTAATAACCTTGGAATTCAATGCCTGCTCCAACGCATCCATTGCCTGCGTACCACCTTGGTTCATCAAGGTTCCCAGATTAGAAGCAGTATTCAGATAATTGTACAATCTGTGCTGCAATGTAAACATTGTTTCATTGCCCTGCATATAAAGCAGGGAATCCTGGAATGAATTCCAGTGGCCAACTGCACCAAAAATAGCAACTGTCGCAAGAATCGGTTTACTAAGTGGAAGAATCAGCTTCCGGAATACTACCATATACGAGGCTCCGTCAATAAAGGCACTTTCTTCCAATTCTGCCGGTATCGATTCAATATACGTCTTAACCAGAATGATATTATATGGAGCTACAATACCAGGAAGAATATATACCAGATAATTGCCAGTCAGTCCCAGCAAATCCATATTCAAATATGTAGGAATCAAACCTGCATTAAAGTACATTGTAATAACAAGGAAGCGGTACCAGAAACTTCTATGCCACATTTCCTGTTTTGTTACAAGATAACCTACAAAAGCAGAAGCGAGTACCATTAAAAGAGTACCTATAATTGTTCTGGAAAGAGAAACCAAAAATGCCGTTCCCAAATCACCAACTTCCCTTAATGCAAGGTAGTTGTCAATATTAAATCCTTTCGGATAAAAGTTTACCATACCTTTTCTTACCAGTTCATTATCTGATACTGTATTAATAAACAGATAATAAAATGGGAAAATACAAGATAACGTAAATATTGTAAAGAACAAGTAATTTAAAACATTAAATACCGTATCGGCAGGCGTTGTCCGGTACATTTTTTTATGTTTTTTATAATATTCTTTTTCCTTCTTTTCATCAAGCTTTTCTTGTACTGTCTTTGCCATGTATATTCACCTCCTATACAATGCTCTCGCCACGTAGTGCCTTTGATATTGCATTCGCACCAAACAGCAGAATTACACTTATTACCGACTTAAACATACCTACTACCGTGGACAGTGGAATACTTCCGCTTCCAATACCCAATCGGTATACATACAAATCAAGTACACGGATAGAACTTCTATTCTCTGCATTTTCAAATACAAGATACTGATCCAGACCATTACTTAAAATACCAGCAATCGCCATCAGCAATAATACAAAGAAAGTAGGCAACAGACCTGGCACTGTAATATGCCACATTTTCTGGAATCTTCCAGCGCCATCCACTGTAGCAGCTTCATAAAGCGACTGGTCGATACCAGAGATACCAGCAATGTAAATAATTGCACTCCACCCGACACCTTTCCATGTTCCCCAGCCCCACATCTTAATCCATATATGGGAATTTCCACCCAAATAGTTTGTAGCTTTAGCATCCTCTGCAAGCAACCCCATCTGCTGTGCAAACGTATTAACAAAACCATCTGTTGCAAAAATAGAAAGTGCAACCGCATATACAAGTACCCAGCTTATAAAGTTAGGAATTGTTGTAAACGCCTGTACGAAACGGCAGAACCGCATACTTCCTACTTCACAGAGGAATACGGCGAATACCATTGGCAACCATTGTGTTAAAACATTCAGTCCACTGATTCCAAGAGTATTTTTCATAACATTCAGCAAATCTGCACGAGTTGCTACGTTCTGAAACAGATATGTAAACCACTTAAATCCTACAAAGTTATTCATAGATAACGTTCCGCCAGACTGATAATCAAAGAATGCATATCTCCAACCATACAATGGCAGATAGCAGAACATAAATGCAAGAATTGCAAATGGTAAAAACATCAGGAACAGCTTATATTTGGATTCCATTTCATATGGCATATCCTTATTTGCCTTTGGAAGACCTGCATTGATATACACAGAAAGAATCAACAAAACTAAAGCAATTACGCCAAAAGAAAATACGCCAAGCGGCATTTCAGGGTTTACCTTATTTAAACGGGCAGAATCCTGTACCATAATATATGCTACATAACATAATACATAACCGATAATTTCTGCTATTGCTCCTATTATGCTGCATTTTAAACCTAACTTCTGGAATCTCAAATTACCGGCTGACATACAGGCACCTGCTGCTGTTATAACAATACCCAATATAGCAATAATCGAGCCAATATACAAAACAATAAACGTTGATTCATCTACCCAGCCCATACGAAATGGCCTGTTACATGACTCTGTCAGTGTAGAATAAGAAATCGCAGCAGTGAACAGTGATATTTTACTACTTACCAGCCCGCAGATTTTTGCCGGGTTAGCAATTGGGAAGAAAGCCATAATAATTACATATACTGTAATTACTCTCTGTACCAAGGGTTACGGAAAATCCATGAACCAGTCTGCTCCAATCCAAAATATGCATGATATGTGCCATTTGGATCAAATTCTGCCTTTGCTGCCGCTTCACCCTCTTTGCTGACTGCTGCACTGGCAACGCTTGGTGCCATTGTCGCCACCATCGTAAATGCTATTGCAGCAGCGGCGAAGCCAGCTGCAATTTTTTTAAAATTTCTCATTACTCTTCTCCTCCTCTTCCATTCTTTATGAATTCCACAAAGTATATATGCTTTTCATAATATACCATAAATTTTCACAAAAGTAACCATACTTTTTTTATTTTTTTACATAAAAAATTACACTTTTTTTTATTTTTTGACATAATTTTAGGGTATTTTATACAAAAATACCCCTTGTTTTTTGTCTATTCTGTTATTTATAGTTACTACTTCTCTATTTTTTTCATTTTACCTAATTATCAATTTTAAACTGTACCTGTAAAGGCTGTCTTAATGGTTTACCACTAAGAGATGTTACTTTTGTCGTAATATTTAGAATATAAGACTCACTCTGTGCATATGGCTCCAATGGTTCAATTTCAATCTCATTTTCCAGAGAATTATAACGGATTGCCGTCTGAAGTGGTGACATATTTACCGTAGTCACATACAGATTGACATTATTTACCGTTTTTGGATCCAATGGTACATTAAATTTAATTTTCCATAAAAAATTTCCTGTCTTAAATTTTAAATCCTGTCTTACTTTTGTTTCCAGACCTTCGGTCATAGACTCAAACGCCAAATAATTACTCATAATTTTTCTCTCCTTACGCTATGTATCATTTTTCAAATATACTATTAAATCATTTATATCAATTGCGACCAGCAACTTTTATTAAAATTATTTTATCACATCCACCCATTTTTGTGTAGTTTTTCTTTAAATATTTACTACATTTTATCCAACCTGTGTTATACTGTAATATATGATGTAAAACTGTAACAGTTTACCTGCTGATTCATACTATAATGATAAAGGGGGATTTTTTATGAAGATATGTTACCTGAAAATAAAAAACTTCAAGTCTATCCGTGAACTGGAAATTAAAAATATCGAAAATGCATTGATTTTGGTTGGAAAGAATAATACTGGAAAAACTGCGGTAATTGATGCCCTTCTTTTAGTTGCAAATATGCACAAACTTGAACCATATGAATGGCTGGACAAAAACCGTCCAATTGAAATTTCTGTTAAAATTGAATTGACCAATAATGATTTGAATGACTATCACACCAAAGGCATTATCAGCAAAACCCATGACTATGAAGCATGGTTAGAAGAATTCCAGCTTGCTTTCCCTTCTTTTCAGGATAACATTCTTTCATTTACCTGTTTAATCAGCCCGCAAAATTATGTACGATACAATGACGGTTATCAAAAAAACAACCCTCACATTGTTAATATATTTCCCAAAATATACCATATTGACCAGACCAGAAATCTCGAGGCGCTGCAGAGCGATGTATTCAGCTTCTACGATAAAGAATCCTTTCAGAAACTAAAAGATAACCGCTGTACCTTTGACACCGCCAAAACCTGCAACCGCTGTTTCCAATGTATTAGCGTGATTAATAAAAAAGCACCAGAGGAGCTGACCCTTTTTGAAACTGCGCGCCTTTTACAATACAAACTATTTCATACAAAACTGCATGAGTTTGCCAAAAAAGTAAATGCCCATTTTCAGGCAAACGGAAGTCCTTCCCAGGAAATTCAATATATACAGGATTATGATTTAAACAGCCTACTTCACATTGATACTGTTGTTTACAATAAGATGCGAGGAGGATCTGTCGGTCCAATTAATCTTTTAAGTGAAGGAATCCGTAGTATTTATGCGCTTTCCCTGCTTGAAACATATATCGAAGAAGATGGCACCCTTCCCTGCATTATTATGATGGAAGATCCTGAAATATATCTTCATCCACAACTTCAGAAAATGGCAAGTGAAATTTTTTTCCGTCTTTCCAAAAAAAATCAGGTAATTTTTTCCACTCACTCACCAAACCTGATTTTTAATTTTTCTACTCGGCAAATTAAAGAAGTCATCCTGGACGAAGAATATTACACCACCGTTAAAGAAAATACAAATGTTGATGTTATTTTAGATGACCTAGGTTATACTGCAAATGATCTGATGAATGTCAGCTTTGTCTTTATTGTAGAAGGAAAACAGGACAGTAATCGGCTTCCCCTCCTTTTGGAAAAATATTATTCCGAAATCTACGATGAAAATGGCAATTTGCAGCGTATCACCATCATTCCCACAAACAGTTGCACAAATATTAAAACATATGCCAACTTGAAATATATTAATAAACTATATCTAAAAGATCAGTTCCTAATGATACGGGACAGTGATGGCAAAAACCCAAAATACCTCAAAAAGCAACTCTGCAGCTACTATGAGCAGCGTGCAAAGGAAGATATTGGAAATCTTCCGCGGGTAGAACCAAAAAATGTGCTGATTTTAAAATATTACTCCTTTGAAAATTATTTCCTTGATCCAAAGGTAATGGTAAAAATTGGTGTAATTAAATCGGAAGAAGATTTTTATAATATATTATATAAAAAATTTAAAGATTATCTATTCCGAATAAGCAGCGTAAAAAAATTACAGCGAACCAAAAATATTCGTTTTAAAAGTAAACAGGATATCAAAGAACATATCGAAGATATTAAAATATATGTCCGTGGACACAATCTTTTTGATATTTTTTATGGACGTTATCATGGCACAGACGAACAGAAAATCTTAAAAAGATATATTGATGCGGCACCAAGAGAAACTTTTCAGGACATATTTGATGCTATTGATTCCTTTGTCTATTTTGAAAACAGGAAAAAAAATGAGTAAAATTTATCTAAATTATAAAAAAATTACAATAAAAGAAACTTTCAGCTTGTAAAATATGGCAAAAATGTGACACACAAATGTTCCGTTATTGACATATTAAATGATTCCTTTATAATATTATTACTATAATGAAGAAAAGAAGATAATGAAATTGGATTTAATGAGGTGCGATATGGAAAATCAATATATTATCAAGGGCGGCACTCCTTTATATGGAGAAGTAACCATCAGTGGTGCTAAAAATGCTGCACTTGGCATCCTGGCTGCTGCAATTATGACCGATGAGACTGTAACGATAGATAATTTACCTGATGTAAGAGATATAAATGTTTTATTAGATGCAATAGAAGGAATTGGAGCCACTGTTCACCGAATTGATTCTCATACAGTTGAAATCAACGGAAGTACCATCAATGATGTTTCTATAGATTATGATTCCATCCGGAAGATTCGCGCTTCTTATTATCTTTTAGGCGCGCTTCTTGGCAAATATTCTAAAGCCCAGGTAGCACTGCCTGGCGGCTGTGACATTGGAAGCCGTCCAATCGACCAGCATTTAAAAGGATTTCGTGCTTTAGGTGCTACGGTTAATATTGAATATGGTATGATTAACACACATGCTGACAAACTTGTTGGCAGCCATATTTTCCTTGACGTTGTTTCTGTAGGCGCTACAATCAATATCATGCTTGCTGCTTGTATGGCCGAAGGAAGAACCGTAATTGAAAATGTTGCAAAAGAACCGCATATCGTTGATGTAGCTAACTTCTTAAACAGTATGGGAGCTGACATCAAAGGTGCTGGTACAGACAAAATCCGTATCCGTGGTGTAGAACGTCTTCACGCAAGTGAATATTCTATTATTCCCGATCAGATTGAAGCAGGAACTTTTATGGCCGCTGCTGCTGCTACCAAAGGAAGCGTTTTAATAAAAAATGTTATTCCAAAACATTTAGAAGCTATTTCTGTCAAATTGGTAGAAATCGGAGCAACCGTGGAAGAATTTGATGATTCTGTCCGTGTTTCTGCCAATGGCCGTTTGCGCCATACTCAGATAAAGACATTGCCATATCCTGGTTTTCCAACCGATATGCAGCCACAAATTGCTACTCTCTTAGCATTATCAGAGGGCACAAGTACCATAACGGAAAGTATTTTTGAAAACCGATTTAAATACGTTGATGAATTGGCGCGTATGGGTGCTTCTATAAAAGTAGAAGGAAATGTAGCTATTATTGAAGGTGTGGAAGAATTTACTGGTGCAACCATCAGTGCCCCAGATCTCCGCGCAGGAGCTGCCCTTGTTGTGGCTGGACTGGTAGCAGATGGATATACTACCGTAGACTCTATTCAGTATATTGAACGCGGTTATGAATGCTTTGAGAAAAAATTAAGAGAACTTGGTGCCTCTATTGAAAAAATTCCGATAGATGACGAAAGAGCCGTTCAAAAATTTAAATTAAAAGTGGGATAAAATGAAATATAAACCAGTTTTCAACGACCGTCATAAGAATTATGCCTCCTGTGATGGTCGTTTTTCAATTTGCAAAAGAGATTGAAAAAGCGTATAATCATATAAGGAATTGTCGGCAATTTCCTAGTTACGCTATATGCTTTATATACCGATATATTTTATGTGTAATTTCCTCATTCAGAAAAAAGGAGGTACGTGATTGTGGATCTGAAAATTACCAATTTACAACAGCTTATACAGCCCGGGCAAAAGGCGCCAGCTGCGGAAGAAACAGATGGCTCTTTCCGTTTTGCCCTGTTAAGTAGCCTGGAAGAAAATGAGTTACAGTCACGACTTTCACTTATGATGGAAGATATTATACAACAGGGAAACCGCCTTGGCAAACGGATGGATGTACGTGACTTAAAACAGTACCGCAAACTAATTCAGGAATTTATGAATGAAATTGCAACCCATACCCATGAGTTCAGCCGTGAAAATTTTCTTGACCGGAAAGGACGCCATCGTGTATATGGTATCGTCAAAAAAATAAATCAAACTTTGGATGAACTGGCAGAAGAATTATTGAATGAAGAAAAGGACCATATCTCAATTTTAAGCAAAATTGATGAAATCAAAGGTCTTATTTTAGATATATTTACTTAAAGGAGGGGAACATTATGGCAAATTTTAAAGATATTGTCGGACAGGATCAGATAAAAAAACACTTTCAGGAAAGTATAAAACAGGGAAATCTTTCCCATTCTTATATTATCAATGGAGAAACCGGCTCTGGCAGACATCTTTTATCATCAGCATTAGCAAAAGCCCTCCTTTGTGAAAACAGAACAGAACACGGAGATTCTTGTGGCAAATGTAAATCCTGCATTCAAGTAGATTCTGGTAGTCATCCTGACGTACAATTTATCAACCATGAAAAACTTAGCATTGGTATTGATGACATTCGTAACCAGCTAATCAACGATATTACCATTAAGCCCTACAGTGGTGCTTATAAAATATATGTTATAGCAGAAGCTAATAAAATGACAGAACAAGCGCAGAACGCACTCTTAAAAACAATCGAAGAACCACCAGAATATGCTATTATTCTGCTTTTAACAGAAAATGCACAAAATCTGCTTTCAACGATTACGTCACGCTGTATTACATTAAATACAGAGCCACTCGCACAGGATAAAATTGTGGAATATCTGGTAAATAATCTTCAGATGGAACCAGAACAAGCAAAAATTGCCGCAGGATTCTGTCAGGGAAATGTTGGTAAAGCAATTCATTTTGCCTCTTCTGAAGATTTTCAGGAAATGAAACACGATACACTTCATCTACTGAAAAAAATTGATGATATTGACATTTCCGATATAGTATCCATGATAAAAGAACTTTCCATGCGAAAAGGAAAAATCAATGAATATCTGGATTTAATGCTTTTATGGTATCGTGATGTTTTAATGTTCAAAGTTACAAAAGATGCTAATATTCTTCTTTACCGTGATGAATATAAAGCAATTTCAAGTCAGGCAAGTATGCGGAATTATGAAGACATCGAAAAAATTATCAAAGCAATTGATAAAGCAAAAATCCGTCTGAATGCCAATGTAAATTTTGATACAGCAATTGAATTACTTCTTCTGACAATTAAAGAATAAACAGGAAAATATCAGGCATTGGTATGTCCTCATATTTTCCTATAGAAAGGAAATTATGATAATATGACAGTTATTATAGGAGTTCGTTTTAGAAAATCAGGAAAGGTATATTATTTTGCCCCAGATAACTTGCCCATAAAAAAAGGTGACCATGTTATAGTAGAAACGGCACGTGGAATTGAATATGGACTGGTCGTACTCGGGCCAAAAGAAGTTACAGAAGATAAAGTTGTCCAGCCATTAAAAAGCGTAATCCGCATTGCCACACCAGAGGACGATGAAATTAGTATAGAAAACGAAACAAAAGAAAAAAATGCCTACAGAATATGTCTGGAAAAAATTTCCAAACATGGATTAAATATGAAACTGATTGATTCAGAATATACCTTTGACCGAAACAAACTCCTTTTTTATTTTACAGCAGATGGACGGATTGATTTCCGTGAACTGGTAAAAGACCTTGCGTCCATATTTCGAACCCGTATTGAACTCCGTCAAATTGGAGTTCGTGATGAAACGAAAATGCTTGGAGGAATCGCAATCTGTGGGCGACCTCTTTGTTGCCATTCCTATTTATCCGATTTTGCGCCGGTTTCTATCAAAATGGCAAAAGAACAGAATCTTTCATTAAATCCATCAAAAATATCCGGCGTGTGTGGACGTCTGATGTGCTGCCTGAAAAATGAAGAAGAGGCATATGAATATTTAAACGAGATTCTCCCCCACATTGGCACAAAGGTAAAAACAGTTGAAGGATATCGGGGTGAAGTACAAAGCGTCAGCGTATTAAAACAGCGTGTCAAAGTTCTTTTAATACATGATAATGACGAAAAAGAAGTAAGGGAATATCATGTCAGTGAATTGCAGTTTGAAAAGAAAGGACGATCTGCCAGTGCCCCATTCACGATTGCCCTTCCTGACGAAGAACTGGATGAAAATGCACTGCGGGAATTAGAAGAATTAGAAAAAGAAGATTTAGAAGAAGCTGCTGAAAAATCTATTCCTTCTAAACCACACAACGAAAACCGTAAAAGACATTCTAATAAAAATTATAACTATAGAGATACCAATCGTGATTCACAGAAACAGAATGATGAGGACGAGCCTAAAAAATACCATAAAAAATATTACAACAACCGAAGCCAAAACCAGAATAACAAGAGCTCACATTACCATTCTAATAATCACAATGCCAAAAATAGCTACCGGGGAAATAAGAACTATAACAAAAGTTATAATAGAAACAGTGAACATCACTCACAGGGATATTAGAAATGAATACAGAAACCTGCCTCTATCCAGAAGAACGTCTGGATGATTTACAAAGAAATGGTTATAAAATTATACAAAATCCAAATAAATTTTGCTTCGGCATGGATGCCGTGCTTTTATCCTACTTTGCAGACATAAAAAAAGGAAGCCGTGTTCTGGATCTTGGAACCGGAACAGGCATCCTTCCCATTCTGCTTGCTGCAAAAACAAATGCGCAATCTTTTGAAGGGTTGGAAATTCAAGAAGAAAGTGCAGATATGGCAAGAAGGAGTATAGCTTATAATAATCTTCAGGAAAAGATTCATATCACAACAGGAAACATCGCTGAAGCATCTTTAATTTTTGGTTGTTCTTCTTTTGATGCTGTTATCACCAATCCCCCTTATATGAACGATAAACACGGCTTAAAAAATCCCGATTTACCAAAAGCAATTGCCCGGCATGAGATTTTATGTAATCTGGAAGACGTTATTCGAGAAAGCTCTAAAGTATTAAAATCAAAAAAAAGCCTGTTTATGGTTCATCGGCCTTTTCGGTTAGCAGAAATATTTGGAACACTGGCAAAATACCATTTAGAGCCAAAGCGGATGCGTCTTATTCATCCCTATATACATAAAGAACCTAATATGGTATTAATTGAAGCGGTAAAAGACGGCAACCCTATGATTAAAATAGAACCGCCTGTTATTGTCTATGAAAATACCGGTGTATTCACAAAAGAAATTTTGGAAATGTATTATTTTTAAAAGGAAAAATTACTATGGTTGGAACATTATATCTGTGCGCTACTCCGATTGGAAATCTGGAAGATATTACCTTTCGTGTTCTTCGCACTTTAAAAGAAGTTGACTTAATCGCTGCGGAAGACACCCGCAACACAATAAAGCTTTTAAATCATTTTGAAATCAAAACGCCCATGACAAGCTACCATGAATACAATAAAATGGACAAGGCGGCTTATCTTGTGCAAAAACTTTCCGAGGGAACCAATATCGCACTGGTGACAGATGCCGGAACTCCCGGAATTTCTGATCCTGGAGAAGAAATTGTACGACAGGCATATGCTTCTGGAATCCCTGTTACTTCATTACCAGGAGCCTGCGCCTGTATCACAGCACTAACATTATCTGGTCTTTCCACACGCCGTTTTGCTTTTGAAGCCTTTCTTCCACATGAAAAAAAGGAGCGAAAAATTATCCTGAATTCTCTAAAAACAGAAACCAGAACGATTATCCTCTATGAAGCACCACACCATTTAAAAAATACTTTGGCAGAACTTTTTGAAATACTTGGAGACCGGAAACTGTCATTGTGCAAAGAACTTACCAAACTCCATGAAACAGTTATGACGTCCACTATTTCTGAAGCAATTGAATATTTTAGAAAACAAGATCCAAAAGGAGAATATGTACTGGTAATTGATGGAATAAAACAGGAAATTTTAGACGCCAATGAACAGGAAAAATGGAAAAAACTTTCTGTTACAGAACACCTCGAATATTATATGGCACTGGGAATTGATAAAAAAGATGCCATGAAAAAAATTGCGCAGGACAGAGGTGTTTCCAAAAGAGAAATTTACCAGACAATTCATAGACATTGAATAATTTTTTCTAAATTTGGAAGAATATATGACATAACCTTACTTCTTACCATTTTTTATATGATTTATAAAAACAGTAAGTAGCAATAACCCATTACGATTTTATAAAAAGGGAGTGTCATTATGCAAAAATATTTATTTATTAGAAAACGACCAATATTATTTTTTACTTTATGTCTGGCTCTCTTATTCTGGCTGTTTTTTTTGACGCATACAGTAACAAAACAATTTACCATGCTGTCAAATAAATCAATCCCTGCATTTTTAAATACAGACTGTATCTGTCCGGCTGACCTGGAATCACTTTCTCAAAAGGCAGAACTTTTAAATCAAACGACCGCACGTATTCCTCTTTCCTGTTTTCCTGATGAACAGGAACATAACTGGTCAGAAAAGCAGCTTCTATCTCTATTACAGCAATATGATAGCCAAATCTGCCTGATTTCTGCCCAAAAAGAAAAAAATTATACAGACTATTATTTTTATAGCCCAAAAATCAGCCAGGACAGCCAGACTGCCCTTACAGAAAACTTTAATCTACAAGCTGCCATTACCCATAACTATGTCTATTTTGGAATTCCTCTGATACAATATGATTTTTAATCTCTCAAAAGATTACGTTTATGGCAATTTCTCCGCTCTCTTCGATAGGACATTTCATTGCAGAGCATCATTTGTATCAAAGCACACATCCAGCGGTTACTGATTTCCTCCTGGTATTTACAATCAATACTTTTACAAATACTTTTCGCCATTGCCTCAATACACACTTTGTCAGGATACTCATCATACATAAGACTTCCATCATACTCCATCTGATCACAGCGGTCTTCAATTATCTCCTGAATATCCATTACTTCCACTGGGTAAAGATAACGATTCCCTAAAGAATATCCTTCATCTTGTATCTGTGTCAGTTCCAGTGGAAACGTCATGGAATTTCCCATCGGATACATACATTGTTTCATTTCACATTTCCCCCTTTTCTATTTTAATTCTTTTTAAGAAACTGATGATTTCTCTATTAACAATTCCTTACCTTTAATCTATGATAATTTTTTAAAAAAGTTACAAAAAACAATTCTTGACAGGTTATAAGTAAAAATATTATACTCTTAAAAGTAACAATAACGTAATTTATTACAAACAGTCGTAATCTTATGCAAAATACAAGAATTTCTATATAAAAAATGTATTTCAATTGGATTTATACGAACTAGAAATGAGGGTAATTTTGAAACATTTATATAAATTTATTGCACTTTTCTTTTTATTTATTGCTTCTCTTTTTTTCTTTAGCAGCAATATTCCTGAGATTTCTGTAGAAACAACAACCGCCACTAGTTTACAGGCATCTACTTTTCCAATTATGTATCTACAGGTTGACAAATATACAATTAATACACTTCATGGCTACAGTAGTGAAATAGATAGTGGAAAAATCAGAGAATCCATCACTCCACTTGATTCCAAAAAATCATTTAAAGTAAAAATTGATCAGAATGAATCCAAAATAAAGAAATTAGATTATTCTCTGCGTGATATTGCAAACAATAAAATAATAGAAACAAATTCTTTGACTGCATTTAACACAGAGAAAGGATACCGCACTATAACAATTAAAATTAGTCAAGGACTGGACACCAGTACAGAATATGGTTTTCAGATTTCACTCACAACAAGCAGCAGCAAAAAGATCCATTTTTATACACGCCTTAAATACTACAGCAATGACTGCTTCCTTTCTGAAAAACTGGATTTTGTAAAAAACTTCCACAATGCCACCTTTGACAAAAAATCATCATTTGATATTTCCCCTTATTTAGAAGCAAATACCAGTGATGATTCTACCTTTGCTAATGTATCCATTAATTCCAGTAGAGAATTAATTACCTGGAAAAAATTAAAACCAAAAAAAATCACTTCCGCAGTACCAACAATTAAGGAAATTAATATTGAAACGGCTGCCATTACACAGGATTATTATGTTCAGGCAGAAACAGATTCTGGTAAAGAAACATATCATGTAAAAGAATTTTACCGAATACGTTATTCTGGCAACAGATTATATCTGCTTGCATTTAACCGTAAAATGGAATCGTTCTTTGATCCTAATTTAATTTCATTAAAAAGAAGTGAATTTAAAATCGGTGTTACCAACCAAAAAGATTTAGATATTACCTCCAGTGATTCCAATAAAAAATTTGCTTTTGTCCGCAATGGAAGTCTCTGGTATTATGATTTAAAGAAAAATAAACTGTCATCTGTTTTCTCATTTGCACAAAATTCCGATGACTATTTACGGGAAAACTATGACCAGCATAATATTAAAATATTAAAAGTAGATAACGATGGAAATATTAGTTTTATCCTTTATGGATATATGAATTGTGGTGATTATGAGGGACGTGTCGGTATTCTTCTTTACGATTATGATCAGAAAAGCAACCGCATTGTAGAAAGAGTTTATATCCCTCTTTCCACAACTTATCAGCAGTTAAAAGAAGATTTAGGAGATTTTTCATATGTCAACGATCAAAATATTTTCTATTTCTCCTTGAACAATATGGTATACGCTTATAATATGTACTCAAAACGTTATGATATACTGACAAAAAATGCTTCCAGAGATCATTTCTCCATGTTAAAGGAAGCAAAATGTTTTGTTTGGTCCAATCAGAATAATAAAGGACAAACTGATAATATCACAATTCTTGATTTGGATACTTCAAAACGGCTTACTGTTTCCTCTCCAAAAAATCAAAGTATTGTTGTATTGGGAACAATTGACGCAAACCTTGTATATGGTTTTGTAAAAAATAAAGATATTTATGAGTCCACAACAGGCGGAGTAGTCCGTCCTGCATATAAACTGATTATATCTGACTGTAAAGGCAATATCCTTCGAGAATATAAAGTAAAAAACCATTATATCACAAGTGCTACGATTGAAGATAATGTAATCCGATTAAAACGTGTACAGAAAAAAAATGGAAGATTTGTCAAAACTCGTGGAGATACGATTATGAATCAAAAAAATCATAAAACTCAGTCTTTTGATTTAACAACACGTATTACACAAAAAATGCTGACAGAAAAATACATTTCTCTTCCTGCTGGCTTTGTCATGGAAAAAAGACCAGAAGTCATCGCTACAAAATGCGTTATGGTAACAGAAAACACAACACTTCATTTATCTGGTGATGATACATCTACTGCTGTGAAATATTATATTTATGCAAATGGGGAAATTACTCAGTCAACAACAAGCGCACGAAATGCTATTTCAACCGCAGACGAACAAATGGGAGTGGTAATGGACAGCAAATCTCATATTGTATGGGAACGTAGTGGAAAGTTCTTAAGTAAACAGCTTTCCAATATTAACTATCCGGGGGACACCTCTTCTAGTATCAAAGCATGTACGCAGATGCTATTACAGGCAGCACAAGTTACTACAACTACCTCAAAACTGAAAGGAAATTCCATTATTTCTATGTTGAAGGAATACTTGGATCAACCAGTCAGTCTGACAGGATGTACACTAGATGAAGTTCTCTACTTTGTAAGCGGAGAAAAACCTGTCATTGGTATCTTAGACTCCAACCATGCTGTGCTAATTACAGAATATACCTCTTCAACAGTAAGTTGGATGGACCCTTCTACGCATCAGAAAAAAACAGTTTCTCTGACAGCCGCAGATCGTATGTTTAAAAATGCCGGATATGAATTTGTAAGCTATATTTCTAATTAATTGTTACTATTCACGGATGGTTTTTCGCAAGATGTTTAGAATAGCCGTGAATAGTAACAATTAAGGCTGCCAGTTTTATAGTAAACGAAAAAAACGCTTGCGTTTTGCTTCGTTTACAGCGCCGGATACACGCTGCAAAGCAGCATAACTTCCTATGTGTATCCGTGCGCATCCATTATAGTAAACGCATAAAATACATGCGTTTACTATATCATTTGAATTGATATCTTTTTGATTAACTTAAAAGGTGTAAAGCTTTTATCTTTTACAAAAGCTTTACACCTTTCTTATATTTTTCATTTTGTCAGTATTTACTAAATTATACACACGTTTTTTTGTTATTTTTTCTATAGATTTTTAAACTTATGTAATGTAAACTAAGTACAGATTTGAAGCAGGGAAAGGATTTACATGAAAACTTTTTCTTTTATCATTCCTCTTATATTAAGCATTCTCTGTCTGCTCTATTTGTTGTTTTATCCTTGTCAGAGCGCAACAACAGATTATGACTTCTCGGCAAAGGTACTGGCAAAAGAGAATGAACACACTACGATTTCAAATGCACTTTTTCTTACAACTGGCTCTGTTTGTAAGGAAAAAATTAAAGCACATGAACAATGCTTTTACTATGTTTCCAATCAGAAAAATATCACATTTTTCATCAGCTCATATAATATTCAATATTTGAAAATAGATTTATTGTCTGATACTGGAAAACATATTTCCTACCAAACTCAAAAAAAGAATAATACTCTTTTATTAACACTTTCTCCTAAAAAGACAGATACAGAACGTATTTTCCTCTGTCTTACGAATCAATCTGTATCGGATTGTACCATTAAAATACAGAATACTACTGCTAATATTGTCACCCCAAAACCTAACAAATCAACTGCTTCTAATCCAAAAACTGTCACTCCAAAACCTAGCAAATCGACTGCTTCTAATCCAAAGACTTTCACCCCAAAACCTGGCAAATCAACCGCTTCTAATCCAAAGACTTTTACCCCAAAACCTAACAAATCAACTGCTTCTAATCCAAAGACTTTCACCCCGCAACCTGACAAATCAACTGCTTCTAATTCAAAAACTGTCACTCCAAAACCTGATAAAAATGCAACCTTACAACCGCAGTTTCTTTTACTGCCACCAGATACTTCTAAAAAAATTACTATAATAAATTATACGCAAATAAATACCCCAAAACAATTTACCTGGATCAGCACAAATTCAAATGTTGCTACTGTCAAAAACAATATTATTATAACCCATCAAGAGGGGACTGCTATCATCTATCTGAAAGATAAAGAAAATGCAAATAATACAAGCTCCTGTCTGGTTCGTGTTTTAAGAATATCATAGAAAGGAAAGGTATGAAACTATCATTAACTGGTGAAGAAGGCATTTTGCAATCATTGTCAGAATTTCTTCCACAAAAACTAGCAGAAATTTATACACTGGAAAAAATAATTACAGTAAATACGCACAATACAATTTTACTGCTTTCTTCTAAAGAATCAGAAAACAAATTTGTCCTGAAAATATTAGAAAAAGATTATTATAATACTATACTTTCAAAATCTTTGAACAATTTAACAGAGAAAAATCTCTTACTTCCACTACAGACTGATTTTGATAACTTTTATGCTTACCTGTTATACCCTTATAGAAAAGTCCTTTCCAATATCCTGTTGCAAGACGGACTTCATTATGATATGCTATATCGCCTTGTTGATGAAATTGGATATGCGATTGTTACTTTACATAAACATAATATTCTCCATTTGGATATTACACCAGACAACATTTTTCTTGATGAAAAAGAACACTTTTATCTTGGTGATTTTTCCTCTTCACGCCTTACAAAAGGAAGGTTGTTTTTTCAATTCCTTTGCAAATGTTTTTATACAGGAACTACTTCTGCTTTTGCGCCAAAAAATACAAATTGTATTTCTTTCTGGAATGATCAGTACAGCTTTGCCCTGCTGCTATATGTATTATTTAACAATGGAAATTCACCAGAAAATGAAAATCTACAAAAGTATTTCTTTTTTCCAACAGCAAACAATGTTTTAAAAAAGGCAATGAAATTTCCTTCTTCCAATTCAAAAGAGATGTTTTCTCAATTTCTTTCGGAATTAAAAAGTGCCTTACAAAAGGATGAAGAAATTTTTAATTGTAAAAATTATCAGGTTCAATTCACTGAATCTGATGAAACAATTTGTAAATCTGTCACTCCAGAATGCATCACACAAAAAGAAAGCAAAACAAAGATACAATTAAGCTCTTTTTCCAATCCATTACAAGTTCCTATCCCCTTATATGGGTTATTGATAGTTTGTGTATTTTTATTTCTTTTTTCTTTGTATCACTATATGGCAAAAACTACAAAAAGCATTTCCAATTCTATAGATATATATCATTTGCAAACCACCTCTGTTCCATTTTCTTATGGTAAAGAAAAAACAGAAAATCAGAACACCCCAGATATACAAAAAGAAATTTTTTCAAATGCACCAGACATTTCAACAAAAAGTGCTGAGGATAACTCCATAAAAAGCACAGAACAGATAGCAGATTTTCCAAAGAAAAGCAATATATTAGATATTTCTAATTCCAGTTATCATAATAAAGAATTCATTACAAGCACTGTGCAACCAAAGTCGATTCAGATTCTATTTGCAAATTCCTGTAAATTTACAGACAGCACATCTTTTTCTGATTTTACGAATTTAGAAGAATTATATTTATACAATAACCCACTTTCTTCTGTTAGTTCACTCTCAAAGATGCAGACATTAAAAACGCTTGTTTTATCCAAATGTAATTTGAATGACATCTCCTGTCTTGCAGAAATAGAAACTTTGACCATACTGGACTTGTCACAAAACAAGAATCTAAAAAAAATAGAATCTCTGTCTTCTCTGAAAAAATTAAATTACTTAATTATAACCCACACAAATATTTCGCAGGAGGATATCTACTTACTTCAAAAGAAACTTCCTCATTGCACCATTTTATATTAAAGGAGGATTTATTTATGAAACAGAACCGTATCATCTTAAATTTTGTAATTATATTTATTATCATTTCTTTTATCATAAGCATTTTTGCTTCCAGCACTACTTCCTTTGCAACGTCTCCCTCTTTTGTCAAAAAATATAAGACAATTACTATAGGAAAAAATATTCAGTATCAGATAAAAAATTTAAAGAAAAATTATTTTGTTACTTATTCTGTATCAAATCCCTCACTTGCTTCTATTCACTCAAAAACGGGAAAACTCCTTACTAAAAAGGCTGGGACACTAACCATAAAAGCAACCATATACAATAAAAAACACAAAAAACTTTATCAAATAAAGGACACTATCACCATAATAAAGAAAAACAAATATCTGCCAAATGTATCATTCCAAATCAAAAAATCTATTAATCCCTGGAATTTTACATTAACTTTATCCTGCAATAGAATTCTTTTAAAAAATGAAATAAAAGATAGTAGTCTGACTATGTTACCAGAAAAGAAAATATCTCCTAAGTTAAGAGCTGACTTTTTAGAACTTTCTGCAGATGGAAAAGAAGTTACCTATCTTTTCCATACCAGCAGCCAGAAAAAACTTTGTCCGGGTGATTTTTCCATGGATGGAAAATACATCATTCAATCTTCTCATTATAGTAAAAAACTTTCCATTACTTATCAGGAAAGACTTCCTAATAATACACTGGCAGGATTTGTGCTAAAACAGGACGGAAACCCTGTTAAAAATGCGATGCTCTCCTTAAAAACAGCTCATACTACTATCCAAAGTAATACAGATTCTCATGGTTATTATCAAATTAAAAATGCTGCTAAGCCACTTTCATTAACAGTTTCCAAAGATGGTTTTCAAACTGTTACACTAAAAAACCCCCTCCTCTCTGCAAAGGGGGTTTCTTGTGAAAATATTACTTTACGTTCTAAAGAAGATACAAATCTTTCTTTAGAATTTTTTATAACAGATACAGAAAAGCATCCTATTCCTGATGCTTCTATTACTGTTGCTCTAAATGATACAGAACAATCAAAAAATACTTCTGTTTCTTTTGATTGTTTGTCCCAAAAAGATATTCTTTTCAAAAAAAATACGGATTCTTCAGGAACATTATTTCTCTCCAATTCTGATTTATCCAATTACTTTCCAGCTCCATGCTCTGATTTTGAAATTGGCCAAAAAACACACCTTTCTTATACGTCATCTTATAAGCCTTCTTCCAATCAAAGTACCTTGCTTTCTAATAATGAACTTCATGTAGACGATCAATATTCTATTTACATTAGTACTCCTGAACACTATTCTACTTCTTACTATACACAAAAAATTTCTTTTTCTTTTGCCAGTCTTTCCACAAACCATGCCCGTTTTTATATTCAACTTTCCAAATGTCCAAACCTCTCTATCCAGTCTCTATCCCTATCCTGTGAAAGGGATATTTCTTCCTTTTCCTGTGATACAGTTTCTTTACGCCTTTTTCATCCAGAAGACAAAAATCCTATTTACCAATATCAAATAGATTATCATTCTTTTCAGAAAAAAGAAAATGAATTTTTTCTCTCTTCTCTTCAACTTCCTGTATCTCTTTTTGATGGAAAATATTATATTCAAATGCAAATATTTTCTAAAGAAAAAGAGCTTCTTTTTGAAACTCCTATTTCTTCTGTTACTATTCAAAATGCCTCATTGAAAACAGTAAAACTTACTTTAAAACCACTTCGTTTTGTGCGTATTTTAGTCTATGCAAACTTAGAAAATAATACACCAGAAATAACTTCTTTCCAATTATATCAAAAGTCAGATGATTTCTATTTTTTGATTGACACTTTTTCTACGGACTTTTTTACTTCTAAAGATAATACTGTTTTTACAGCTAAATTACTGTTATCTCGCCTAATCGAAAATGAAACCTATCTTTTAGTTCCAGTGACGGATAATATTATGGCAAAAGAAGAACTGATATTCACTGCCACATCAGAAAATACCTTTTCAACAAAAAAAGAAGCTGCCTATTCTCTACTTCCACTAGCACAGATTTTCTGTGAACAAAAAGATAACATTTCAAATTCTTCAAAACAGACAGTCATTATGGATTATTCTGTTTTCCATGATATCACACCTGACTTTATTCGTTCCAGTGAATCCTATCCAAATTGTATTCTCGCCTTTTATCGTACTGATGGAACTTTATTAACTGCTACTCTGACAAATAAAATTACAAAAAACACCATTCCTTCTGATTTTTTTGATAATAAATCCTCCATCATTGATATTTACACAAATAAAGAAGTTCTAATTACAAACCAGAGTTCCTACCTTTCCTCTGTTCAAAAATAACTTTTTTAATAGCATTATTATAAAATTTCAGATAATTTTACACCTTAGTAATACATATTACGCATTTATACTTTATAATAGAAATGAATAGTAACCAATAATGCTACTATTCACATATTGACCAAATTTGAGGATTTTTGGCATGTTTTATGCCAAAAGTACAAGTTTTGTGGCGCCATTTTGCATGAATTTTGCAAAATGTGTGCATACAGCGTTGAAAACGCTGCTGTTACTGGTAACAGAGTGAACAATAACCGAATAATAATATAATTTCCTTTTTTGTTATAAATTTGCTTTCCCTTGGTGATAATTCATACTATAATAGAAGTGTGTGGAAATATAATGATATGAATGGAGGATATTATGAAACTACTTACTATAACAATACCATGTTATAATTCACAGGGATATATGCAACATGCAATAGAAAGTGCGTTATCTGCAGGAAAAAATGTTGAAATTTTAATTGTCGATGATGGTTCTTCTGATGGTACTCTATCCATTGCAAAAACTTATGAGGCAAAATATCCTGACATAATCCGTGTCATTCACAAGGAAAATGGAGGACATGGTTCTGCTGTAAATACTGGAATTAAAAACGCAACAGGACTCTTTTTTAAGGTTCTTGACAGTGATGATTGGTTTGACGAATCCAGCCTGAAAAAAATTATGCATTTTATTAAATATATTGCTACAGAATCAATTCCTTTAGATTTGATTATTAGCAACTATGTTTACGAAAAGCCAAGCATTAGAAAACGCAAAGTGGTAAACTATAAAAGTGCTATTCCATGCAACAAATTTTTCACATGGGATGATGTCAAACATTTCAAAATGACACAAAATCTTTTAATGCATTCTCTTATGTATCGGACACAATTATTAAAAGATTGTAAGCTTTCTCTGCCAGAACATACTTTCTATGTTGATAATATTTTTGCCTATGTACCTCTTCCTTATGTCAAAAAATTATATTATCTCAATGTAGATTTATACCGGTACTATATTGGCAGAGAAGATCAGTCTGTCAACGAAGCAGTTATGACAAGCCGAATTGATCAACAGATAAAAATAACAAAAATTATGATAAATTCCCATAATCTTTTGAATATTTCATCAAAGAAATTGCAGAGTTATATGCTACAATATCTTTCTATAATGATGATTGTTAGTTCTGCGCTACTTGTCAATGAAGGTTCGCCAGAAAATCTGAAAAAAAGAGATGATTTATGGCAATATTTAAAAACCGCTGATAAACAGGTCTATCATTTAATTGTACAACAAAAACTTGGATTTCTATTACGTTGGAAAACACCTCTTGGTAAGAAAATTATAGTACAAGGATATCACCTATTTAATTTATTGTATGGATTTAATTAAAACTAAATGTAAGTTATATTGATATACTTTAGGAGGATTGTTATGGGGGAATTACTTTACTATAATGAAGAAGACGAGTGGAATCGAGCACTTTTACTATATGACTCTGTATTAAAAGAAGTATGCACCAAATTGGAAATATTAAATAATGAATTTAAACTTGCCCACCAATATAATCCCATTGAGCATATTACTTCCCGCATTAAATCAGCTGAAAGTATTGCCCGGAAAATTCGTATAAAGAAAAAGGAATTAACTGTAGAAAATATTGTAAGATATATCAATGATGTCGCTGGTGTCCGAATTATATGTTCCTTTTCTTCTGATATTTATCGGATTGCAAAAGCAATTGCACAACAAAATGATGTAACTGTTTTACAAGTAAAGGATTATATAGCAAATCCGAAGCCAAATGGCTATATGAGCTACCATATGATTATATCAATTCCAATTTTTCTTTCAAATGATGTAATTGATACAAAAGTAGAAATTCAAATTCGCACCATCGCAATGGATTTCTGGGCAAGTCTGGAACATAAAATATATTACAAGTTTGAAGGACAGGCACCCGATGGAATAAGGGAAGAACTCAGGGAATGTGCTAAAATTATTTCTTACCTGGACCAAAAAATGCTTTCAATTAATGAATATGTTCAACACTACCATGATGATTTTAATGATACAGGTTCGACAATGTCTGCCGCAGATATTCGGCATATGGATTATACCAAAGAAAGGAATAATGCAAATCATATCCCTGACAAAATTAAATCATTGTTTGGAAAAATTATGAATGAATAAATTTCAAAGTTCTCAAACTAATCAGAATTTTGAAAGAACGCAAGACTGCGTTCTCTTTTATCATGTTCTAAAATTTCCATTTTATAAGCATTTTTATCTTATAAATACATAAACAATAAATGCTACATAGACAGTTGCCATACCGCTTGCCGCAAGGCGACTGTCTATTTTTTGTACCAATTGCAAAACAATAGAAACTACTCCAAATATAATCAAGTCATATATTATATAACTGCTGATTGACAATGGAAAAAAACAGATAATTCCTCCTAACAAAAGAGTAATGGATATTACAGTTTCCTCCATGGCTTCTTCCAAATAGTTTAATTTCTGATTCTTTTCTTTGGACATAAACATAGTCGAAATATTAATGCACCAAGATACCATTGTCAATCCAGTCAAATATTGTGATAATCCAAAAGCTGCTCCAATTTTAGAAACATTTTGAGAAATCATATAAGTTCCCAGTAAAATTACTATCTCCAGACTTATAAAATAGAAAATATATTGTTTTTCTGGAATACGGATTTCCAAGCCATTTCGGATACAAATAAAAAGATACAATATAAAAAGAAAAAGTAGTAATACACCATCTATTGGACTTAATATATTATTTTCTGCATTTCCTGTTAAAAGATAATCTGCCGATAAAAATAGTAACACTATCGCACAAAAAGCTAGATACTGTCCTCTTCCATCCATCCTATTTCTTTTTTTATCAAATAGCTGGCTTACTCCTCCAACAGCAAGCAATTGAAACAGACTGCTCCCAATCAGAGTTCCTAATAGAATATCAGAATTCCTATTCAAGAAAAAGAAAATACACAAATTACATAATGTAATTAGATAAATAAAATTATTTTTCCTTTTTACTTTATCAAAATCTTCACTTTTCTTTTGAAATAGTGCCGTTATAAAAACCGGCGCTATTCCAATCAGAAAAATCCCTAATATAAATAAAATCATTTTCTGCATTATTGTTTATTTTCAGCAAGTCTTTTTAGACTTATATTCGCCTTTGCTTCCTCTAATGCTTGCTGCTCCTCTCCTGACAAAACGATAAATACTTCGCCATTTACTACTTCCTTTACATAAGTATAACACCCCTCTTTGCTATGCATAGAATTTAAAATAAAACCATTATTTTCTGCTGTTAAAAGTACCAAAACAAAACTTAATTTTCCCCCCATTTCCTGGAATGCATCATATTTCACAAGACCAACTTTCTGGTAAGCCGTCACGAGCTGACTATTAATTGCTTTAATATTTTCGTGAATTTCATTCACATTATCTTCTAATGTATCAATAGCAGCAAATTTGTCTAAAATAGCTTTCTCTAAATTTTTTCCATCTTCCCCATCCATAAAAATTTTATATTTTTTTTGCATTTTCGAATTTTTTACCATTATCACTATCAGCATAATGAACAAAATCAATAACGCACCCACCATGCCAAGAACAACGTATCCCATATCAATTCCATAATCTTCAAACAACCACATTTCTTTTATCCTCCCTATATTTTTGATATTCTCTTACTGTAAATGTGACATCAAATCCATAATTCTTTCAAATTCTTCTGAAGAATAATACTCAATCTCAATTTTTCCTTTTTTTCCATCTTTATTCCTATTTATATTTACCTTTGTACCCATAATTGATTTCAATTTTTCTGCATATTCTGAAAAAACAACTTCTAGTTGTTCATCTACTGCTGTCCCATTTTCTTTTTTTTCTAAATCACTCTTTAATATTTTCTTTACCAATTTTTCTGTTTCTCTAACACTGAGTTTTTCATCAAACACTTTCATAGCAGTATTATATTGAAGTTCTAAATCTTCAATAGCAAGAAGAGTTCTGGCATGTCCACTCTTTATCTTATCTTCAATTACCATTTCACGAACTCTCTCATCCAATTTTAACAAACGAAGTGAATTAGTAATCGCCACTCTACTCTTTGAAACTCTTTCTGCAACTTCATCTTGTTTCAGATGATATTCTTCAATTAGTCTTTGAAAAGCCTCTGCTTCTTCAATTGGATTCAAATCTTCTCTCTGAATATTTTCAATTAGTGCAATTTCCATAATTTCCTGATTGGAATATTCTTTTACCACAACAGGAATTTCCTTCATTCCTGCAATCTTAGCAGCTCTCCATCTTCTTTCTCCTGCAATAATTCTATAGAAACCTTTTTCTCCTTGCTTAACAATTAATGGCTCAATTATACCATGTTGTTTAATGGAATCTGCCAATTCCTGTAATGCATCTTCATTAAAATTCTTTCTTGGCTGTGAATGATTTGGCTCAATTTTATTAATATCAATCGTGTCAACTTCTTTTACTACTGTCATTACATCTATTTTACTATTTTGTTCAGTCTCCTGCCTTTTAGGTATTAATGTATCAATTCCGGCTCCAAGCCCTCTTTTACCCGCCATATACTAATTTCCCCTTTCAATTACTTCATCTGCTAAACTGCGATACCCTTCTGCACCTGCTGACCTACTATCATAAAGATTAATTGGCTGTCCATAACTCGGTGCTTCCGCTAACCTTATATTTCTTGGAATAATTGTTTTATAGATAT
Source organism: uncultured bacterium (assembly GCA_947651225.1). Lineage (GTDB taxonomy): Bacteria > Bacillota > Clostridia > Lachnospirales > Lachnospiraceae > Butyribacter. The sequence continues at coordinate 109,606 of CANSYK010000004.1, forward strand.
TCTGATGAAGATTTTCTTTAACATTTTCTACTACTTGCAAAGAAAGACAAGTTCTTGCATCATACATAGTAAATACTACCCCTTCAATCTCCAGCTTTTCATTCAATCGCTCCTTTACCAATTCTATTGTGTAAAGCAATTCACTTAATCCCTCCAATGCATAATATTCACATTGAATCGGAACCAAAATTGTATCAGCCGTTGTCATAGCATTTACTGTCAAAGTATTTAAAGATGGAGGACAATCAATAATAATAAAATCATAACTATCCTTGACTTTATCCACTTCTCGCTTCAAAATAAACTCTCTATTATCTGTACCAATTAACTCAATCTCTGCCCCAGCAAGACCTCGCTCTGATGGAATAACAGTCAATCCTTCACAGACAGAAGATTCCATTGCCTCCCAAATTGTAGTTTGCCCTAACAAAATTTCATAACTGGTATGTTCCACCTTTTCTTTATCAATTCCAAGACCACTCGTAGCATTTCCCTGTGGGTCCATATCAATCACCAAAACTTTCTTTCCTTTTTCAGCAAGTGATGCCGATAAATTAATTGCAGTAGTTGTTTTTCCGACACCGCCCTTTTGATTCGATATTGCTATTACTCTACCCATTCTATTCATCCTTTCAATGTTTCACGTGAAACATTTATGTGTCTCATTCCCAGAAACTATAAATAATCAACTTAACCTATTTTTTTGCCTGCTTGGCAAAGTTAATGTTATTATTCACGGCTATTCTATAATTCATGGAATAATCATCCGGCTATGCCGTCTGGTTGCAAAGCCAGCAGCTTTTGTTTTTCTTAATACTCTTTTATTATAGCATGAATTCATCAATATGATAATATGTTTCACGTGAAACATATTAAAATAATTATAAAAAATGTTACTATTTACGGCTGAATCCAGAAAACAATCAAACTCGTTGTGCTTGCACAAAAGAGGTTGACTATTTTCTGATTTCAGCGTGTAGGCTGTTCTAAATATCATAAGAAAAACAAAAACTGCTGTTTTGCAGCTCTAGACGGCATAGCCAGATGGCTTTTGCATGATGTCCAAAACAGCCGTGTATCAATGTCATTTACTTAAGCTTTTCCTGCCGAAATTTAGCTGTATAATTTCTTGAATTTTCAAGCCTTTTCCAGCATAAATCATTGATCAGATTCCTTAAGCTAATGACATTGGCCATGAATAGTAACTATAAAGGATTTCTTTTTGGTTTACCTGCTTGACGAGGATATTTCTTTTCCAACTTTTTTTCCTTTGAAAAAATTGCCAATACTCTATATAACTCACTATCTGGAATTGTATATTCAAATTGCTCTTCTAAACTGCAATGTAATATAGATAATGCTTTTTTTGATTGTCCTAATTCTTCTTTTAGAAGTTCACTTTTATAAGATACGAATTTTCCATTTACTCTTACAAAAGGAATACAAAGTTCTAACAAAACTGGCAAAGATGCCACAGCACGAGAAACACATAAATCAAATTTTTCCCGATACTGTAAATTTTGCCCCAAATCTTCTGCTCTTCCATGCACTAATAACACATTATTTATATCTGCTTTTTCCAATACATTTTCAATGAAATTTAATCTTTTCTTTAAAGAATCCATCAATACAAACTCAATATTAGGATATAAAATTGACATTGGAATTCCCGGAAACCCAGCACCCGTTCCCACATCTATCACTCTTTTATATATACAATTATCTTCATCCATCTTATCATTTAATTTAAAATACTTTTCAATCATAATACTATCAATAAAATGTTTTAATACTACTTCATGCATTTCTGTAATTGCTGTCAAATTAAATAATTTATTTGTTTCAATCAATAAATTATAAAAAATCTCAAACTTAGTAAGCATTTTTTCTGTTAAATTTATGCCAACTTTATTCGCATTTTCTTTCAAATAATTTTTCATATTATCTCCTATCACACTTTAGTTCAATATACAATTAAATCAACAATAGCAGGTCGAACTATTTATTCTTTTCCAAATAAATCAACAACACAGAAATATCCGCAGGAGAAACCCCTGAAATTCTAGAAGCCTGTCCAACTGAAGATGGACGATATTCTTTCAATTTTTGAACTGCCTCTTTACGTAGACTATAAACATCATCATAATCAATTGTTTTTGGAATTTTCTTGCTTTCCAATTTACGAAATTGCATCACCTGACGCTCCTGACGTTTAATATACCCATCATACTTTAAATTAATATTTACCTGTTCACAAACTTCTTTTGGAAGATTTTTTCTTTCTATATCAATTTCTTCTATTTTTTCATAAGACAATTCTGGCCTTTTCAGTAATTCAGCTAAAGTTGTACCAGACTGTAACAAAGTAGTTTCATACTTTTCCAACAATTTTTGTACCGTCTGATTTGCCCCGATTGTAGTTCGATTCAATCTCTCTATCTCATCTTGAATCATTCTTTTCTTCTTACATAAATTCTGATAACGTCCTTCCGAAATCAAACCAATCTCATAACCAATTTCTGTTAAGCGCAAATCTGCATTATCCTGCCGTAACAATAATCGATATTCTGCCCTGGAAGTCATCATGCGATATGGTTCATTTGTTCCTTTTGTAATCAGATCATCAATCAAAACACCTATATAAGCCTGGGAACGATCTAATATAACAGGCTCTTTTCCAGATAATTTTCTGGCAGCATTAATTCCTGCAATAATTCCCTGTGCTGCAGCTTCTTCGTAACCTGAACTGCCATTTGCCTGCCCTGCGCAATAAAATCCATCAATATCTTTAAATTCTAAAGAAGCTTTCAACTGAACAGGATTAATACAATCATATTCTATTGCATACGCATTTCTTACAATATTGGCATGCTCCAAACCTGGTACAGTATGATACATTGCATACTGTACATCTTCTGGTAAGGAACTAGACATTCCCCCAATATACATTTCATTTGTATAATTTCCTTCTGGTTCTAAAAATACCTGATGACGATCTTTATCTGAAAACCGAACTACTTTATCCTCAATCGAAGGACAATATCTTGGTCCAGTCCCTTTAATGCTTCCAGAATATAATGGAGAACGGTCAATATTTTCCATTATAATTTTATGTGTTTTTTCATTTGTATAAGTCAACCAGCAAGAAATCTGTTCTCTTTGCACATCCTCTTCTGTATTAGTAAAAGAAAAGGGAACAATTCTTTCGTCTCCCTTTTGTTCCTGCATTTTACTAAAATCAACTGTTCTCTTGTCTACACGGGCAGGAGTTCCTGTTTTAAAACGTCTCACCTCTATTCCCAACTTAACAAGGCATTTAGTTAGATGGTTTGCTGCCGCCAAACCATTTGGTCCAGTATAGTTACTAACATCACCATAAATGCACCTTGCCTGCAAATAAGTTCCCGTACACATAATCACTGCCTTACAAGGATAAATTGCACCAGAAACAGTACATACTCCTGTCACTTTCTGATTTTCTACCAAAATCTCTGCAACCTCTCCCTGCTTTAATACAAGATGATCTGTATTTTCCAGCACCTGTCTCATTGCGCTACTATAATCTTTCTTATCTGCTTGCGCACGAAGAGAATGGACCGCAGGCCCTTTTGACATATTCAGCATCTTGGATTGAATAAAAGTTTTATCAATATTTTTTCCCATTTCTCCACCAAGCGCATCTACTTCTTTTACCAAATGTCCTTTTGAACTTCCACCAATATTGGGATTACAAGGCATCATTGCAATACTGTCAATACTAACTGTAAAAATCAGAGTTTTAAAACCCAAACGTGCTGATGCCAAAGCTGCTTCACATCCTGCATGACCAGCACCAATTACTACTATATCATAATCTTCATATGTGTAAGTCATCATTACCTCTCCATTTCATTTCTATTTAGGACCTATAAATAATTATAGTAAACGAAAAAAACGCTTGCGTTTTGCTTCGTTTACAGCGCCG
>CANSYK010000005.1 GCA_947651225.1 uncultured bacterium
AGCGCAAAGTGGGGAGTGCAGATTGTGAGAATGAATTTTCAAACACGCTCTAGCATTCTCTTAGTCATATATCGACTCTTTTTCAAATTCTAAAATACTGCCGCTTTCCGCATCAATTTCAAAATCATACTCCATCTCTCCACTGACAAATTCCAACTCGTATGTCATACGACCATCATCCCGATCTGTTTTTTCCTTTTTCCAGGTACCATCCTTTTCAGTCAATCCAGCCTTTTTCAAAGCAATTTTTTTCGCCTTTTCCATTGTAATCGTATTGCTGCCCTCTGTGGCATGATCAGATGGCAATTCATGGTTTTCCACATCATAATCACGGCTTATAATATTTCCAGTAGCAGCCTCAATTTCATAATCGTATTCCTTATTATCGCTGTAAAATTCAATATCATACACCATTCTTCCATCGTCTATTTCCTGTTTTTCCTTTATGAACTGAACATCCTTTTCCTCAAGACCAGCATCACTAAGCGCAATAGACCTTGCCTGCTCTATTCCAATATCCGTTTCACTTTCACTGCCTCCTGCCTCTGACGTTGGTGCTGTTTCTGCTGTTGGTGTTGTCTCTGCCACAACAGCATTTTGTGCATCTCTATCATCTTTGCGGCCTGAGCAGCCAGTTGCCAAAACTACACATAATGCAATACAACCTATTCGTAAACTTTTTTTCGTCATATTCTTTCATCCTTTCTATTAAAATACGATTCATACCTATTATATCCAAAAACGGAAATAATTAAAAGAATTTTTTTGTGTCATTTATTCGTCACCCATAAAACAAGTTACTGTTCACTCCGTTACCAGTAACAGCAGCGTTTTCAACGCCGTATGCACACATTTTGCAAAATAAAACGTGTTTGAAATTACATTTCTGCAATTTTCAAACACGCATTTAAACTATTTTAATACCGATTCGATTCTTTCCTTCATTTTCTGAAATTCTTCTATTGTTTTATATTCCAAAAAAAATTGCTTAAACTTCTTCGACCTGATAACCTGGTATAATTGAAGAACATCAGGATAGATTGAATTATAAAATATATCACCATAATCTTCCTTAATCGCATCCAGTGTCTTTTCAAAAGTCATTGAAGTTGGAAAATATATACCGCCAGTTCCTTTTCCCTTAAAACAGGAATCGTGATCAAATAATGGATATAACGAATCAAATTTATGGTCTATCATTAACAATCCAAAATTATCCCGGTTCCTGTCCGTATTCAGTGTAATATAATCAAATATATGCATCTTAAGAAAATTAACTGGATCAATTTTCATAAAAAACTTATAATATCCCTCGCCGTATCTCTGCTGATTTTCATTGTAATACTGCATAACGTCCCGACATGGTATCATTTCATATACATCTGATGTAGAAACCTGGCAGACCGAGCAATCTTTCCCATACATCTCTTTATAGATATATTTTCTGCATGGCAAATTCATATTGCTCGCAATAAAAAATGCCAAAATCTCAGAAGCAATTTCTGCCATTGATTCATTTTTTGCAAGATAGATTCCCTCTTTTCCCCGAAAAAAACATTTTGCCCTTGTTCCCTTATTAGTCAGTTCCCCAGTGTATATATCATCACCAATGCATCCTCCTATATCTTCGTCTGCCATATCACCTGTCAAGGCTATTTTAGAAATTTGAGCAGAAAACACATTCCTGTACAAATTAATTTTTTCCCAGGTTTCTTTAGAATCATCACTGCAAATCCAATAATTATCACGAAAGCTTAAAGCCCTGCTTACCAAACAGATGTTAATATCCGTCTGGTCATCTATTCCGCAGGCATCCAGAATCTCTTTGCAATGCTTCCGGTTCATCATTAAAAGCCTTCCCGAACAAAAATTCTTGATTAATTGATAATCTGCTGGTTTATCCTGTAACTGAATTGGCAGAAAATCAGAATTAACAACCCACAATTCCATACTGCTGGTATTAAACCCCAATACATCCATATCCTTATATTTTAAATAATATTTTTCTTTTTTATACGGCATCTCTATCAATCCCCTTCTTTTTTGTACTGTTCCCTGCACATCAAACATAAAGTTTCCAAATTTTATCCCACATCAGCACACTCATCTGCCCGATAATCAAAATCCGCCGTTCCCTTATACCTCATCCTGTCACCTTTCCTGTAAATTCTCCATATTGGGAATACTCATCAGAAAGCAATTTTCAAACACGCTCTAGGGCAATTCATGGTGCATAATATCCAATATGCAGTTCTGCTTTTAGTTATCACTCCCTGCATCTTCTCTCATGTACTGTTACACATTATAACAGATCCACTGTTTTCAATAAAGAATTATTTATAAATTTATGTGTTACTGTTTACTCCGTTATCAGTATCAGCAGCGTTTTCAACGCTGTATGCACACATTTTGCAAAATTCATGCAAAATGGCGCCACAAAAGTTTATTGCATCACATTACCAGATATGTTATATTAAATCCATAAGGAAATTAACTGACCACAAATCTATTAACTTTCCAGTTGGTTATATAAGCAAAAACACCAGTAAGGAGAATACCATGACGGACTTTTTAATGAAACCCAAAATTGATTTTGCTTTTAAAGAAATTATGACGGACGAAAAAGCACGCATCGGTTTCCTATCCACTATGCTAAAATTAAACCCAAAAGATATTAAGGAAACGACACTTTTAAACACCAATCTCCGAAAAACATACGAAGACGACAAACTGGGGATTCTGGATGTCAGGGTATTGATAAATGATGATACCAAACATTTCTACTCCTGTTTTCATATTGCGGAAGATAACCGCCATACATTATATACTGATAAAATGGAATTCCATGTCTTGGAACTGCCAAAACTGCCAGAAGAATTGAAAGATGACAGTGACAGTATTTTATTATGGGCAAAATTCATTAACGCTGAACGGAAGGAGGAATTCGATATGGTTGCAACAAAAGACCCCTACATTGAAAGCGCTTACCAAAAACTGCAGATTATCAGCCAGTATAAACAAAAACGGCTGGAATACGAAGCATGCGAAAAAGCCATCCGTGACCATAACCAATTTGTGTACGAAGCCGAACAGCGTGGCTGGAAAACTGGCAAAATCGAAGGCAAGATTGAAGCTTCTCTTGCTATTGCTAAAAACTTACTGGATTCCGGCATTTCTAAAGAAATTGTTATTCAGAGTACAGGGCTTTCTCTGGCACAAATCGAGCAATTATAAAATACAATTTGTAATTATTTTAAGGAACTGCAGGAAAATACCTGCTCAAGATTGCGCAGGATATTTCTTTGCGTGTGCAGGTCAAAAAGTTTTGACATAGTGGGCTATGTCAAAACTTTTTGACCTATGCAATTGGAGAAATAGACAAATCAAGATGTAACAGTTATTTTTTTACAGTCCTAAAGCGTGTTTGAAAATTGCTTTTTGCAAGATGTGCTTCCCACTTTGTGGGAGTGCAGATTGTAAGGAACGAAAGTTCCTAGAATGAATTTTCAAACACGCTCTAATATAGATAAAATTCCTTCTTACCAGAAAAACAGCCACAAAAAAGAATCTGCTGATGATTTACGAAAACAAAATCCAAACATTTCTGCCCGCTATACTTATAGTATACCTGATCTGCTTAATTTAAGAGCCCTTCCAGTGATTCCCTTTCCATAAATGCACAGTTATCAATAATGTTATACATTGACCACTTTTTTGTATCAAAATGATATACTATAAAATCATTTTCCCCACAATCAACCAACGGAATCATTTTGTTCGTAACAAAATCCACCTTTAAATCTTCGCTTGCATTTATTATTTCAGAATATGCCAATACCCTGCAATCCTCCAAAAAAAGCGGCTGACTCATATTAGAAATTATTGCCTGAACAAGCAAAGGAAATTCTGTATGATAAACTTTTTCAACCTCTGCAACTTTTTCCCTATTTATTTCGAGATCCTCCACCTGAATCATATACTCTTTCTTAGTCATCACTGATTCCTCCTAACATTTTCTCCATCTTGTCATATGGACCTCCTATCGCATGTACACCAAAATGGTCAAAATGTACATCCGCTCTTAACGGAGTGATATTGCCTACTTCATTTTTACCGCCTAACCCAAGCGGCTGTATATGGTGTGCATCATAGCGCATTCCGGCTTCCCGTATCTGTACCACATCCCCTCTGCTATTTGTAATATATACATTTTCTTTATATGTTGGCCATGAGCATCCAATCTTCTCCTCCCACTGCTGAATCAAATTCTCTTTCTTGGCATTAAATTCCTCACGCTTCATTGCATTTTCTTCAGGAGAAACCTTTTCTAAATCAGATGCCTCAAAAGGTTTGTCAGGAAGTGTGTCCTTAAACTCTGAATTTTCCTTTAAATCGCCTCTATAATCCTCCAATACCTTTTCCAGCTTATTTTCAGCAATTTCTTCACCGGAATTTCCCTCCTGTTCCATATCATTAAATAAATTATTCCAGAAATCTTTTACCTCTTTATCTGTAATGTCGGTTTCCGGCTTTATTTCTTTATATTTCTCTTCAGATTTTATATTATCTACAACATCTGCAGTTTTTGAAAATGCTTCTACAAGAGCCATTAAAACACCCCTCCCTCATCTCTGTATATTTCTGTAAACCTGTGCCAAATATTCTTATATGCATTATCTCTTGCCGATTGCTCTGACAAAATGAATGCTACTGCCAAATCTACTTGTTCTTTTGAATACTTCAATATTGATGGGGTCAACTCATTTACAACGGAATGAACCCAATCAGACAAATTGTTATAGCCAGCTGATAACGGTATCACTTTTCCTGCTTCAAAGAAATCATAAACCAATTTTCCAAGCGCAACAATCTCATTCTCTCTCTCCGCAGTAATATATTCTGCAAAATCAACTTTTATCAAAGTATCAAGCTTAGATTTCATTACCACATCCTTTAGCTTTTGAATATCTTTTCTATTTCTTTTCCTAAGAATTTCCGTATTCATAATAAAGTCTAACAACAACTCTTTTGCAGCAGAGGTTTCGGCTTCTCCGTAAATATCATCAACAGCATTTACTGTATAGAAGTATGGCTGTTCTGTCCTTTCACATTTATGGACTTTGCAAAGAATCGGCTGAATCCATTCATTTTGATATACTGCAGCAACACCACAGGGAAGCTTCGCTAATTCCATAATCTGGTCATCATTCAAATTTGCCGCCTTACCTGTCAACTCCCTGTCAGTCAAATCTGGCAGCCTCATAATCATTTTCGTATTGGTATTTCTTATAGTTGACATATCCAGCAATCCTGGCGCCTGGTCAACAATAAGAAATCCTTCGCCATAGGTTCTCATTTCCGCAATCGCATTTGCAAGCATTTCTACACTTTTCCCTAAAAGATTTGCGCCTTCCGAAGACTGTTCCGTTGCTGTACGTTTCAAAAGATTATGCGCCTCTTCCAATACAGTAATATGCTTTAACGGTTCATTCATACCTGTTGCTTCTGCCATACGATGCTCCTGCAGCTTCAGCACAAGCATACCCATTATCAATGATTTTGTTTCACTTGAACCAACACGGCTCAGATCTACAATTACATTTTTATCATATAAATCACAGGCTTTAATATCATCCTGTACAAATATCATACCATTAATTCCATTAGCAAGAGAGCGAAGCCTTGTCAGTAAAGCCCCCTTATAAGCACCTTTATTTTCATTATCATATTCACTAGAATCAATTACTTCTTTCACCTTCGCTGCTACATCTGCAAAAACAGGAAAAATGTCTTCCCCATACTTATTTTTCGATGTATTCAAATTCCAGCCACAGTCCGTATACGCATCTTCGACTGCTGTTTTTAATACGGCAGGCATTGCAGCATACATCGGCCAGCAGACATTAAAAATTTCTACAAGACGGTCTAAATGCTCTAAAATGTGTATTCCCTTTGGAAAGGAAAACGGATTTATCCTTAACATTGGTGTCAATTCTGGATTTGTCCCATATACCAAAACATCTTCGTCCATTCCAAAAACAGATTTATATTCCCCTTTTGCAGGCTCGACAACAAGGAATTTCACCCCGGCATTTTTTGCTTCTTCCAGTATTTGATATACTGTATTACTTTTCCCGGAACCTGTGCTTCCGGTAATAAAGGTATGCGATGCTAAGGACTGTCTGGAAACAGAAACCCTTTCCTTTTCTTCATGGTTCATATGAAAAACCCGTCCAACTTCAAGCTTACCCTCTTTCTCTCTTTCCAAATCATAAGTAACGATGTTTCTTCCAAATTCCGTACATTCAATCACCGGAAGCCCTGCAACAGATTTTTTCGGAAAATTCAAAGAATACGCCAATTCCTTGCCAGACAGACTTGTTGTTGCCGTTACAACCGGAGGATATACATTAAATTTTTCATCTCCCTCCACAATTGCAGGATTTAGCCCAAACACAGGATGGCGAAATTCCCTGAGATATTGATAGATTTCTTTTGCATCGCCGCTATCCTCAATATCACCACGCCACAAATTAATTGCAGCTTTTGACATGTAGGACTCCTCGCCCTGCGTCAGGGCAATATAGGAATGCGCCACGTTATTTGCAACATTTTGGTCTTCACTCAGAATGTATGCTGCAAAATCCCACATTCCAAGAGCCGTACTCTGCTCATATCGCTTCATCTGCTGTTCCAATAGATCCAAAGCATGTTTAATAGAATAATTCGTATAGGATTGTGTAATCCCTTCATTCTTGCCAATCGTTGCCGTGACACTGGAAGAACGGGCAAAATTTACACCAAAATTTATGCCCAGATTAGTGCTGCGAAAAACACCCGCCGTTTTGGCAACAGATTTTGTAAAAGCACGTCCAAGCGTATTCGCAATAGATTTTCCCACTGTAGTACCAATAGAATTCCCAACCGTCTTCCCTAAAGATTTGCCTGTAGACTCTGCAATACTCTTTGTAACACTTTCACTTGTCCCTTTGGTTACGGCATCAGATACTGATTTCCCCAATGTTTCTGCGGTGCTTTCGCTCCACCCATGATTATAAGACTCATTCCATCCAATGCTACCTTCAACCCCAGTCCCTAAAAAACCTGCCTCACCTGAAACGTCTTGAGAAGAGCCCATCCCAACAGAATTGTTTGTCCCAGTTGTGTCTGTCTGTGATGAATTACTTCCCACTGTATGTGTATTGCTATCAGAAACGGTATTTCCCTTGGAATCCGTAACCGTACTATTTGTTGAATCGGTTTCCGATTCACTTGTAGAATCTGTTTCCGTTGTACTTTCCGAATCGGTTTCTGTTCCACTTGATGAATCAGTAACTCCATCCGTATTCGTAACAGCCTGATTTTGGCCATTCTGCACACCTGCACTTGCACCAACATTCACACCAACCGTCGCAGAAGAATTGGTTGACTGGCTCTCTGTATATGTATAATTCGTTGACCAGGAAGCATACGGGGCAAGTCCTGTATAGATTTCTGCCAGTCGCAACTTCCGTTCTTCCACATCCTGAATCGGAGTTGCCAGAAGAATCATCGTATATTCCTTCTCAACACAATCTGGTATGGAACCATCAAGAAGCTTTTCTATTGTCTGGCTGATAAATTTTTCCGATTTTTCCGCAGGAATATTGGATGCACTGGCAATCGAATATGGCGTATTCTCATCAAGATACGGTATCATGCCAATCCCTTTGTCCTCCCACTCTGAACCCGGAAAATTCCCCCGAATTGCATCCGCCAGCCGTTCTTTATAATGATTCGCCGCCCTGTTACTGTCCGCATTCCTTGTATTTGTAACTGCCAGATACACCTCTGTGCCATCACATTTTCTGCGGAAAACCAAAGCAATATTACATTCTTCATTCGATAAAACTTCATACACATTAACCAGTTTTTCCAAACTATTTTCCTTTTTATCCGTTACCCACTTTGAAATCTTAAAATAGCGGATATTATACTCTGGCCTAAATGATTTTCCATACTCAGCATCTTTCTCAACAGGAACATACAACTCAGACAACTGTGGAAGATACGCATGAAAAATCTCTACACCACTTGCCGCTAACAGACGGCTTGTAAGTTCCACTGCTGCACTGTCATCAGGAACGGGCATTTCTGACAAGTATTGTTCTCTGTTATTTTGAACCTCCTCTAACTGAGCCGGACTGAGTGTAGCAAATTTTGCAACTGTATTACCTGCCTTTCCTCCTGCCATAGAAAGCACATTTTTAATCCCCATGAAGCATCTCCCCTTTCCAATCCATCATTTTGCTGATGGTTTCAGAATAGAAAGCTAATTGCTTTTGCTTATCCTCTAATTCCATAATCTTTTCTGTCTCTTCACGAATAATTTGCGCCTGGCTATGAAGAAGCGGACTATACTCAACAATCTTTGAGGTTACTACATCTGCCAGATTTTCCTTCCATTTCACAAAACTGTCTGTATGGCTTGTCTCAATCGTTTTTCTGATTGCGGCAATATTCGTGAGCAGTTCATTATTATATACCTTCACAAGCTTATCAATATTTAACTTATCCGACTTAATAATCTCAAATCCGCCAATTCTAAAACCCTTTTTAAAGTTATGCTTCAATAAAATTTCTTCCGCATGGTGTTCAAACACAATATCCCCATAGGCAATGATAATTTTTTCAAGTTCTTCCCTCTTATCCGCATCAAGTACAGATGTTCCAGATACAATACCAATGAGAAGTTCTTTGAACATCCCTGTTTTTTCTCCCCAAAAATGTCTTGAACTTTCATCTAGCAATGCCTGAGCCGTATCAAAGCGTTTATTAAATTCTTTTGTAACATCCCCCAGCAAATCATCCGCTGTTGCTTTATCAACCCTTTTTCTTATGTCATTCAATTCCTCATATTTATCCACAACCCTTCCTAAGTCCTCCACAACCCCTTTACCAAACTTTACCAATTCATCCATGCTGTGCTTAGAAAAAACATTTTTTACACCAGAAGAAAAATTACCCAACATCTGATAAACAGAATGGTCTGCATCTGATTTTCTATCCTCCAGATTGTTATCTACCTGCTTACTTTTCTCAATCTCAGCTTCCTGCTTTTTCAAAAGTTCTTCTGTAAATTCTTTATTTGCCTTTCCATCTAAAGAAAGCATATATTCCTGATACGAATGTTCATAATCAGACTGGGAAGAAATACTGGCAGCTTCAATTTTATCAATCAATTCCTTTTCATCTATTTTCAGCTTTTCGTGAAGTCTCTTTTTTAATTCCTCACGTTCCCTTTTCGTTTGTTCAATCTCATTTGTTGTAGTTCGAATAATTTTATCCAAAAATAATTTTGCCTGCTGACACTTATTATAAGAGGAATATTTTACAGCAAATATCTGGATTTCTCTTTCGATCGTTAACAGACCGCTATTTGCCCAAAGCAAGTTATCATTGTCCTCTGCCAGGGAAACCGCTCTCTTTTTCATCTGCTCCGGCATAATATTATATTGATACAATGTTTTATAAAAACGAGAGTTCTTATCAGAAAATTTAGATTTCTTTTCATCAAAAAGCTCTGCGTAGTGGTCATCAAAAAACTCCCCGCCATTTTTGGAACCTAAGCCTACAACAGAAGACACAAAATAAATGCCGCTCTTATATAAATGTTTCGGAATGGTTTCCCCAAGAATACATGCTTCCTTCTCCTTTGTAAATCCACCTATCTCTAACCCTGCTGCATCCGCTTTATTTACAATAACCATTGTAAAACGGTCATCCAGTTCCTCTAATTTTTCTATCTCCCTGTAAAGACTTTCATTATCTGTACTGTCTAACTTGTCAAATTCAGAAAGATACAATGGCAGTCCATTAGAAAAGCCTCCCAGTGCTTCCCTTAGTAACTCTGAATGACTTTTGTTCGAAGCAGAATTGGAACCTGGCGTATCGAAAATAACAAATTGCCCTTTATATTCTCCCCATAATCCTGAAACAAACGGAACTTCAATTTCAATCGTATCAGATATCTTCCCTTCGCCAATTCCTGTATCAAAGCCGTTGATAATCTCCAGAGCCTTGTTCACCAATAAAGCCATTGCCGTATCTTTTAACGCACCAAGTTCCTCTGCCAGTTTTTTTGACAAAGCATTTTCGTTTGTCGCCATGCTAAACCGGAAGCCATTATCATCAAACTTTAATTTCATACTTTTTTCATCATATTTCAAAATAATGGACGCCCTGTCCTCATAAAGAGACTGTTTCATTTTATAAATCTTAGCCGTTAAAGGTTCCGCTCCGCTTGGCAGAATTTCGCTTCCTATAAGCGAATTGATAAAGGTAGATTTCCCGGAACTATAATTTCCCAAAACGCAAACAGGAATTACATCATTAGAAACATCTGTATATTTTTCGAGTTCTCTCTTAATTTTATCATAGACATTTCCAGTCTGCATGATTAATGGACGAAGGCTTTCATCAAAAACTTCGTTAATATCCGGAAATATATCACGGGCATTTTCAAGAAAAATATCACTTTTCTCTAATGCTATTACATCTGCATATCCTCCGACATTACATAATTCCTGCAATTCCTTAAATTCATCTTCGGTTCCCTGAAAAACAATATTTATCTTCTCATTTGGAATTTCATAATCCCGGATAATAATATCAACAATTTCCTTGACCTGAAACGGAAAAAAGCCTGTAACATATTTCTCCTTTAACAAATCACTGCTTTCATCTACGTCTTTCCAATCCATATCACAGTCATCCCAGCTTTGATATGCAATTCTTTTCTGATAAGGATTACTGATTATTTTTATCTTTCCCATCGTGTCCCTTTCTTCTATCCAGATTGCTAACAACAAAAAGGGACACAGCAGTTAGTAGTTTCCTGCATAGTCCCATATATTATTGGTTTTATAGAACCCAACCTCTAAAATCCGGCTTTTTTTGCCCCATATTTTGCTTCTGCATCTGTAAATCCATCAAATTTTAGCTGTTTAATTAGTCCCTCTTTTGAGAAAGGCATGATACTAAGATATTCTTTTGCTTTTTTTGCTGCCTGCTTTTTCCAGTTTGCCCCGCATTTGGCTGCTCCATACTTTGCCTCTTTATTCGTAAATCCATCAAATTTTAGTTGCTTAATCAAGCCCTTTTTGGAAAATGCCATAATTTTCAAATACGTTTTTGCCTTTGCTAAAGCATTCTTTTCTCCCCTTGTTGCTGCCTGTACTTCTACTGTTTGTTCAGGCAGAATTGTTTTGCTTCCTATAGAAGTAAGCGGAATAAAAGATGAAAAAATAGCAACAGCAATAGCAACACAATAAAAATGTTTTCTTATTTTATTAATCATAAAAATCCTCCATACCGCATCTTTTTGCGGCTCAATTTCCTATCACATGAAAAACGCTGCTTTATGTTTTATTTCCTTTTGCTCCCTATTCCAATCTTTTTTCTTTCTGCATAATTCCCGTAACAATGAATACTGCCGCAAAGATAAAACTAAGTATTGACCATATTTGCAAGTCAGAATAAGAACCTACATTTGCAATTCCTATCAGTCCGCCGAATGCATAAAAAGCTCCTGCAACAATTGTTCCCACTTTCAATTTTCTGCAGCATATTCCTACAATCCCCGCAACAAGCATACATACAGCAAGTAAAAATCCTGCGCTCCCACTCACTTCACCATTATCCTCTAATGCATTCCCGATTCCAGCTGCACATGACTGAAATGTAATAAGTACAAACAGGACAATAGAAATAATTCCTATCACTAATCTTGATGTTTTCATAAAATAATCCTCTCTTTCGTTTCTGCTTTCCGCATTATAACATTTTTCTCCCAAAAATACAACTATTAGTTAATATTTGCACACACTTATAGTTAGTTACAGATTTCCCCCTGAATCATTACAATAAAAATCTAAGTTACTGGCTACAAAGGGAGCAGTAACCTATGCACATCATTTACTATGTATAGCAGCTATTCCGTCACAACACAGCAAATCATCAGGAGGCTTCCATGAACCAGATTGCTTTAGGAAAACGAATCCGCAGTGAACGCCGGGCACGTGGCCTGACGCAGGAGCAGTTAGCCGAAAAAGTCGACTTATCCACAACCTATATTGGCTTTATAGAACGCGGGGAACGCACTATGACTTTAAATACGCTTACCACAATTGCAAACGAACTCCACGTTTCTATCGATTACCTGCTGCAGGATGTTGTTCCATTAGACAGTTCTGTGCGCACAAACCGTTTGAATCAGCTCTGGTCATCTGCCAGCCCTTCCCAGCAGGAGATGATTTTAAACCTGATTCAGACAGTTTTAAATTCTCCGCCAGACTGCTAACAAACAAGGAACCTGTGCCATTATATTACACAAGTTCCTTTTTCTTTTGGTATGCTGTCAGCATACAATAGTTTATTTACTCAAACTTCCCATATCAAATTGTTGATATTCCCTTACCAATATTTTGAGGAAAAGCAAGATAAAGTATGCTGACAGCACACCAAAGCCAAAAATATATTTGCTATCATGTGTATACAGCAAAACAATTTATTATAAGGAGGAACATAAATATGAGCAAGAAAAACGGAAAAAAATTTGCAATTGCCGTGATTACATCATTGTTACTATCAGGCATAACTGCACCAGTGTATCCAACAAATGCAGCAGCTAAGATAAAGCTGAATAAGAAAAAAGTTTCAATGAAAGTTGGAAATCAAATTACATTAAAAGTTATAGGAACTAAGAAAAAAGTAAAGTGGATATCCAGCCAAAAAAAAGTTGTAAAAGTATCCTCCAAGGGAAAAGTTACCGCTATGAAAGCTGGCAGTGCCAAAATTACAGCAAAAGTTGCAAATAAGACATTGACCTGCAAAGTCACAGTAGTAAAGGCAACACCTCCAAACAATACATTACCAGATGTGCCAACGGCACCTACGATACCGACAGAATCACCTGTTCCAGAGCCAAGTATAACACCTACACCACTACCACTAGAAACAGCAACACCAATTCCAGAGGAAACACAAAAACCTACAGAGCAACCGACATTGGAGCCAACAAAATCACCAGAAGAAAACACTGTAGGAACGAATCTGGAAAATTTAAAAAAGCATATTGAAGAAAAAGGGGAAATAACCAAAGAAGGAGACAAACAAATTACCATCCCTCTTTATGATACCAATCTAATAGCAGGACAAAGCATGCTGGGGTACAACAAAAATAGTAATAATTTTAGTTTCATTATCACTAAAATATATGATAGCTGGAGTTATTCCCACGGAATATATATGAATTTAGATGATAACCGCATGAATAGCATCTATTTGAGAAGGCATTTTTTTACTGATACACTAATAGAAAAAAGTTCCTATTCATTAATTGGATCATGTGATATAGACAAATTACGTGATCCCATGGATTTGAAATATGAAGTTATAGACTCGAAAAACTATACTGTAACAACCTTGGGAATGATTACAGACAAGGTATATTGTAATTCATCTTTTGAATATTGGGATACATATTTAAAAGATAATTTATCCTTCTCATTTAAGGATATTGGCTTTAAGGATATAGAGCTCAATTAACAACAGTGAATGTTACTGTTCACTCCGTACCAGTAACAAAACTTTGCACCGATTACATAATTCGTTATAATAAAAGTGGGTGATTGTATGACAGATAAGGCAATCGTAAATCTCATAAGAAACTTAAGAGCAGATGGTGTAATGACATAAAAATACTTGATCTTATTGAGTATATCTAAACTCACGATCCAAAAGAAAATGAAAGCAGAATGAAAAACGACAATAATTAAATAACAGTAAACCAAAACAGGGGGAGTGTAAAGTCTTTATTGAATAAAGACTTTACACTCCCCTTTACTAATAGTTCCCAACTTTTTTTGCTTTAAGATGATTCCTTTTCCGATATCAGCATTACTGCCTATCTAAATGAATTATTAAAACAACATAACCTTACAGCCAAAGATATTATTATCAAACTGAATATGGAACGTTCTTATGCTTATCAAATTCTAAAAGGACAACGCTAGAGCGTGTTTGAAAATTCATTCTCACAATCTGCACTCCCCACTTTGCGCTATATTTGACTCAAATTTATTCCTTGAACCCAAGCATTGTTATCTTGACATATTGCTCAAGGTCATAGCCATAATTAAATGCAACAAGAAAAAACGCAAAACGGATTAACATTTCCCATTTTTCATTTAATTTGGAAAACGGCCAAATCCTATGTACCCAGTTCCCATAATTAGTAAGGCATACAAAAGAAAGAACAAGATAAAGCATTAATGCAGTCAGTTCCAAAAAGAAAGAGATAGGAGTTGCTGCACACTCTACAGCTGTAGTTGGAATATAAATTCCTACCATAACATAAAAGCTCCCTGCCACAAGTTTTTTCCAAATTCCCTTACTCCGAAATCCCACCGGGATATAAGGATTCACTTTCTGTCTTTCTGCTACTGCCGCCGTTTCCTTTTGACTGTACACAGGATTTTCGATATCCTGATTTTCTTTTCTTCCTCTTGTCATATCAGCACTTACTGCTGCTTCCCCTGTTTTCCTGCTATTCTCTAAATCTTTATAAGCTTCCAAAGCACTTTGGTAACGCTGCCTTGGCTCCAGTGATATACATTTTTGGATAAAATTTCGATATTCGGGCTTGCAGCAAATATTTCCTTCTGGCAGCCTTCCTGTCAACATCACATGAAACAATACCCCTAAAGAATAGATATCCGACCTCTCATCTGTCTGCTGAAACCCAAACTGCTCTGGTGCCGCATAACCTGCCGTCCCCAATATTGTCGTATCCTTTCCCTGCCCTGCTTTGGGTTCCCTCGCAATACCAAAGTCAAGCAGCTTTACAACTCCATCAGTAGAAAGCAGGACATTTTGCGGATTAATATCCCTGTGTATAATATTCTGTCCATGTATTTCAGAAAGCGCCTCCAATAGCTGACAGATAATATTTACAGCCATCCCTTCCCCGATTCTTTTAAACTGAATCAACTCCTGTAATGTACTCCCACTAATATATTCTTCAATAATAACAGCCTTATCCCCAATCCGCACTACATCCAGAACAGAAGCCAGATTTTTACCAGGAACCACTCTTAGCTTTTGATAAATGTCTGTCATTTCTATCTCGATTTCCTTCCAGATATACAGCCTTTTATCCATATTATTTTTAACAAGCCATGTTTCCTTATTCTGATTTTCTCCCAATTTGTCCAGTTTTTTATAAACCTGCTCCATATATGCAAGCTGCATATCCCAGTTTCCCATTGCACCGGCCCCACCTTTCTGTTGATATAATATTTCTTGCTTTTTTTCTGCCACATGATATGATTATATAAAAAAGAAAGCATATAGAAAAGAGGAAATCAAAAAACATGAGAAAATCTACACAAGAATTGTTAAAATTACTAAATGAAACGCCTCAGGTCAGTGATTATATCGAAAAGGAAAAAGAAAATATGGTACAGCAGACAAGCCTTAGCCAATACCTTAATACCCTTCTGAAAGAAAAGCAAATTGACAAAAGCCAGATGATAAAACTTTCAGGATTAGATAGAACCTATGCCTATCAAATTCTATCCGGCACAAAAAAGAATCCAAATCGAGACAAAGTCCTTGCTATTTGCTTTGCCCTAAAATTATCTTTTGAAGAAACCCAAAACTTATTGAAAGCTACAGGATACCCTATTTTGTACGCCAGAATCAAAAAAGACAGTATTCTTATTTTTGCGCTGCAACGAAATGCTGCACTGGTTGATATCAACGAAATGCTTTACGACTTTGGTTTTGAAACACTTACCTGAAAACAATCCTGCTCTTTCAAGTAAAGACTGCAATGAAAAATCCCCTGTCTATATCCCTAATCCCCACAGGTAATTTCTACATTTACATTTCGAGCTTTCTCATTTTTCAAATGCAGATTAACATATCCCTCCTGAAATTCCCTTAGCTCTAAACTCTTATTCCAATCCGAGATATCATATGTAACTTCTTTTTGATTCTGATAGATTGTCAGCAACAGACAGCCTGAACTGCATTCTGCCTTTATATTTAATTTCTTATTTGCTTTAAGCTTCATCCTATCAGAAAACTCCCTGTCTGCCTTTAAAAATTTCACCTTCATCTTCTGTTCCGTAATATGGATATTTCCATTATATACTGTTCCTTCCTCCCAAAAGAAAAGGCTGCATACAAGCACGATTCCAACTGCCAGCCTCCCAATCCTGACATATTTACTATCAAAACGGGCACTGGAAAATATGCGTCCCATTGCAACAACAATAACCAGCAAAATAATAAAAATAATTTTCATCATTCCCACCTCCCGCTATCTTGAAACAGCATTAAACCAAAATACTTCTCCAAACTGCTTTTTCATTTACATCATCAGCAATTTTATTTTTAAAAAGAAGCCAGTCTTTCTTTGTGTTTCACAGGCAATTCCCCTCTAATACTTTCAGGAGAATGACATTTATACGATAATTGTATGATACTATTCTAAAGCTGTCAACAATTTTGAAATTAAAACAATTCCACCCATCAAAAAATGGTTACTATTCACGGCTGTTCTAAACATCATGCGTAAAACCATCCGGCTATGCCATCTGGTCTACGCTCCGCTTCGATCCGTGCTAAATAAGCGTCACAGGCGCTTAGCACCGCTGCAAAATCAGCCGTGAATAGTAACAAAAAATGCAAAATCTTAGAAATTTACAAGATTTTGCACTTTCTGTTTATTATTCATTTAGTTGTTATCGCTATTAAGTAATGGTGGCTTTTGGTATAATTTGCGCTCTATCTGCTTCCGTTCTAATGCAATTTGTTTCAATACCTTTTCGTCATCTGTAATTGCTTCTATTCGCTCTAATATAGATAGCTGATCAAACAGATAGCAATTCAACTCCTTTTCATTTGCTGGCATATAATCACCTGCTTTCCTATAATCCGAGTCATTTGTTACTTTTTTATTATAATGAATTATAAGCCAAGTGTAAAGCCTTTATTCCATTGCACTATACCTGTTACATTTCCACTGATTGCAACAAAATTTCCTCTTGCCCACAAATATTGTGCCCAGAATTGTTTGCCCAATTCCTTATACTCCATTTAGAATTATCTGAAAATCTTTCCTTTCAGATGTTTTACTGATTTACCAGTCGACAAATGATGAGAAACTGAAACTAATGCTTATGCAGAAGTACATACGGCAACGTTTTACACCCATTCAAATTAACAAGACTCTCAAACCTCAAATTAAGATTATCACCGAGCCATCACACTTTACGAAAGTGTTGTTAATTCTTATAAGTCTATTATACACAAATCCTTATCAATAATCCAGCCTTTTTCTCCATTTATTAAAGGAGTATAAATTGATTCGATTATAATCAGATTAATCTTTTCATAAAACACATACTCATATAATCTTTCCAGCTCACTAATAGGTAAATACTGCTTTAAACCAACAAATACATAATTATTCACTCCACAGATTTTTTTCATTACCCACAAGTATTCTACTATTTGTCCCAAAAGAGTTTCCTCATCACATTCAATTTCAACGCTAAATATTTTTAACAAATCTGGCAATTGAAAAGCTGAATTATATTTTAAGGCATATGGCATCTGCAATAACAATCTATCCAAAAACTGATTTATATTTGCATTTAACAGCATAAATTCCTCTTGTAAAAAAATATCTGACTGCTGTTTTATTTCCTGATAAAGTTTCGTTAATATTTTCCTATCATTACAATTTAAGGAAAATGGGTTAAAAATACATTCCATTTCTCTGGATAACTTTAACTTTTTCTCCTTATCCAAAAGAACCCATTTCCCCTCTTTTCCCTGTGTTTGATTCCACATATTCTGTAAAAATTCCGAATATAATTTGGCATTTTCAATAGACAAAACGATTACCTGATTTTCATGCAATTCCATTTCTAAATTATATCCTATATATATCAACTTCATATTACAACTAACCTCGCATCCGTATCCAGAACACAGGTATTACTCTGACCAACAATAAACTCTATTTTCGAATATTGCTTCTCGGTTATCCTCAAAACCTGTACAAGCCCTTCGGCGGGTTTGTTTTTTCTGAGTGCTTCTACAATCCTTTCAGCAACAGCACCATTCTGCGCCAACTTACAATATACTGACTCCTGCATCATCAGAAATCCGGATTGAATCAGAAACTTTCTGAAAACACGATAATCCCGCCTATTTTTCTCTGTCACCACTGGAAGATCAAAAAATACAATCACACGCATAAATCTATAACTCATTTCTATAAAATTTTATCAACGATGCATCATTATCATTAAGTGCATCAAATCACATCCCAAGTTAAATTGATTAAACATATAATCATGAAACAAGCCAATCTGTGTAATATATCCATTCATAACAATTTCCCGATTAAAGGCAGACAATATAATTCCATATCCATAATTTAATGCGGCATTTGTACTTATTTCCGCCGTTCTTGAATTGACAGCATTTCTTAAAGAAATCCGCTCTCCTGTTTTACCTGATATATAAAGAAAATACCCATCTTTTTTTATCAGTGACTGTATCTTAATCTTCTTCATGCGAATATCAGGATTTGTCAGCCCAAGAATATCTGTACAATAACGTAACAATTCTTTTGGTTCATTTTCTATTTTTTGCTTCATATAAATAGGTACTGTCTCTAAAGTTCGTACCCTTTTCCCTTCTATTCCATGTTCTACAAGGAAAAAATACGCTGTTGAAACACTGCTAAACCCGCCATATTTTGCAATATCCTGCATCTTTTCATCTGATGATTTAAATGGTATATAGTTTTTCGGAGATGCTCCTGCTTTCTTTGCACTATATAATGTTTCATTTGCAATACCTCCATGTCCTTCATAATTTAATCTGGTCATCAAAGGTGTGTTTTTTCTAAGCATCCCTTTAACAACAGCAATCGTACCTGCTGTTCCACCTTTCTTTTGGGAAATCCATGCAACCTGTTCCCCTCTGATAACATCCCAATCAAACATTCTGCTTAAATTATAATGATATTTTTCTGTGTCCTTCGCATATTCTTTTTGTATAAAATGAAGCGGATTCTGTGTAAATTTTGTATAATACACATTTCCCACCACAATATTCAAATATGCATCATGAGCATGATGAAACTCATTAATACTTCTGCACTTATAAATATGATTCCTGTTTCTAAAGTCAGAAACATTGGTTGCCTTTGAGTATACAATCTTTGTATCTGGCAATACCTGTTTTAAGATTTCTGCAACACCTTTTGTTCCCTGGCTTGTCTCTACCAACTGCCTTGCTATAAATCCTGCCTTCTGTTCTTCTGTAAATGAATTTCTTCCTGTCAGACGCTTATACTTTTCTTCTGTTATAAAGCCAAGTCTCAAAAGCTCTTTCCACCTGTTTTTCTGCCCTTTATATATTTTATCTTCCAATGGATAAATATCACTTTTATGTTCATTTACCGTCTTTTTTACCAGTACAAGATTATTATTGATATTATCATCTTTCACAAAATGTCTTGGATATATATGATCAATATCATACAAATTATCATCAAACAATTGATTAATATCAATCATTTCACCAGTATACATACAACGTCCCATCTGTGTAAAATAAAGATACATTTTTTTACTTTTCAGTCTGCCATCTGTATCTGCTCTCTCAATTTCCTTTGTCCAATCATGCTCTTCTTTCTTTATGCTCTTATACAAATCAAGAAATTTCTGCTTTCTGGAAACTGTCCGTCCTTTCTTCTTTTCCTCTTTCCTTGTCATCTCCACAAACACCTTCTCTGGTGAAGTTCCCAAAATTTTTTCCAATTCTTTAATAATCTGTAATGTCTGCCATACCATCCTCTTCACTGGTGCAGAAAAATAATAATCATCTAAATCCTCAGCCTCTATCTCAGAAAGTGTTTTCAGCGCAGCAGTTTGTCTGTTTTCTAACTCTTCCTTATATGAATATTCTGGAGCATTAATTAATTCCATTAAATTATAATTCGTTTCCCACATAGAACGTATCAAGGAGCAAATTTCTCCTGTCCTCTTATCACAGCCTGAAAGTTCTAAAAATTCTTTCGACAAATTCCCCCAATCTTTATATTTAAATCCAAGAATTCTCTTAATTTGAGCTTCTGTTAATTTATCCTGTATCTTTCCTCCATCTGTTCTTTCAAAAACTTTTTAGAATCACCATAAACGGTACACCAGAACACAATATCTTCTGTCATTCTTTGGTAACTATCCTCATCGATTTTTTCACCAAATATCGCTTTAAACTTCCCATATGTTGCAAGTGAATGGTTAATAGAAACATCAATACCAGTAACCTGAGATTCTTCCTCTATTACGCCACGGCCACACAAAAAATCTATCAACCTTTTCTTTGTCACCTTTTTCCCACTTTTAAATAGCTCATTATAGATATCCTGCTTTAATGAAACTTCCATTCTTTCTCCGTTAAGCCGTATATTGTTAATTTCATTTAATACACAAAAACTTTCATATAACAGGGAAGCTTTAGGTAGAACCTTTTCTTCATTCAAATAAGAACATCTTCTTACTAATCTTGAAATAAATTCTTCTGAAGTTTTTTTCATATCAATTTTTTGCTCAATATTCCAAGGCAATATTTGCCCTGCCTCTTTCCTGACAATCCATCCTGTTTTGCTTTTCTCACTGGTTGGTCCTATATAATATGGAATTTGAAATGAAAACAAACGCAGTATCTTCTCTGTAACAGACAGTCCTGTTTCATCTTTCTCTTTTAAAAAATCCAGATAACTTTCCGCATTTTCAAAAATCTTTTTCATCTCCCTAACATGAACTTGATTAGGTATAACACCATTAGAAGCTGTCAATTTGGAAGAAAAGTCTCTCTATCAATTTCCTCTAATATATAAGCTACTTCTTCATCCGCCCCCAAATCTTTCAACAGCTTATTAAGTGTCTTATAAAAATCTTCCATTCTGCGGTCTTTCATATTTCTTCTCTGTCTTTTACCTGCATTAAAAGAATTTACATAGGCAGAATAAGAACCCTTTTCATCTTTTCTGAACAAAGTATCATATTCTTCTTTTGATTTATATTTCTTTATCACTTTCTTTAAAAGGGCAAGATCCTGTGCATGTTTTTCGTATTCTGCTACTCTTGCCTCCGACAAATAGGTATATCCTTTCATAACTCTGGTCAAAACTCCAATGTCATACATTTCTTTCATAAGTTCTACAATACTATAGTAACTCTCTCCTAAACTTTCTACAATTTCTGGAATTTTATCCTCATACCCATATTCTGAAAAACAAATCTCTATCTTTTTGTCATCATCAAATATAATATCTGCAAAAAGCAGTTTAACATTTACTTTAAGACCACAAATCACTTTAATGAAAGCAAGCTTCTGCTTATCCTTTTTATCCTCACACAATAATTCAAGTAATTTCTCCGCTTTCCTTGTTCTGGAATAATCCCTATTTCCCAATATTTCCTCTATTTTTTCCACCTCTACATTTGCAGGAAAGTCTACTTCTGTTTCATCGGCAAGAGCGATACAAAATTCATTGTATACCTCCCCCATCTTTCTTCCACTTCCTTCACCCGACAATCCATTATTTAGAAAATGTCCCCTATGTTTAAACATATTTAACAATGCCAAATAAACCAATCTCACATCATGAGAAGATGGATTCTCAATCAATTCTTTTCTAAGATGAAAAATAGTAGGAAATTCTGCATAATAATCTGCATCTTGATATCCTAAATCATTAAATATCCCATTTTCACTTTTTACCTGTTCATCCTTATCCTCCACACAATACTTGCTATTCTCTAATCTCTGGAAAAATAAAGGATCTTTTATTATCCCATGATAATGCCCAAGGACTGATACAATACTGCTTTCCATTATGTCTCAATACTTGCTCCCTTTTTATATTCCATTGAAAATATTGAAAACATATTTTTGAATTATTGTCAATCGCTGTATGAATCTTGTCTACAGTATAATAAATTGATTCATTACATGCTTTAATTCTGCCTGATACATAAACCTGCCGCTGAAGCTTCTTCCCCTCATGTTCGCTTGTAAGTCCTTCAATTTTCTTAATTAACTGTCTGGACTTTTTTTCTGTAATAAATTTAGCTGCCTGAACAGAATCTACTAAAAGTTTTAATTCTGCCAGTTCAAAATCACGTCCACCTATATGATAATAGTGTGTGTTCCCCTCTCTAACCCCTATGATGTCCAAACCAAACTGCCGTAATGCTTCAATGTCTGCATAAATGGTCTTTCTCTCAACATCAATGCCATATGCTTTTAAAGCTCCTATAATTTCCTTCATTGTCAACCATAACTTTCATCTGTCTTCTTTAAAAATATTTTCATCAAATATAACACTCGTAACCTCTGATCATTCCCTCTCGGCATAACAACCTCCCATTTATCCCTTTCGTATTACACTCCATATAGTTAGAATTTAAAATAAGCCACCCTCAAACAAAAAAGCATTAGGAATGTATAACTCCTTCAATGCCCATACCTGTTATATTTATCTTACCACTATCTCCACACTTTGCCAATCCAATAACACACTCTGAGCAACTAGCTTGAAAATATCCCATACAAAATAACTGGGTTTGCAATTGTAAAGATTTTGCAGCCTATTCCAAAGACCTGCCCCGCTGCCTGAAATTCAATTGACAGAAAAACGACAGAATTGGCAAACCTGGTAATTAACATAACAAACACCAAATTTCTTTTTTGTTTGTTACAACTACAAAGCTGCAGGGAATTACCCGCAAGGATATTAAAACAGCTCTACCCTCCCAAGTAAGAAATCAATCAGATTACAATGAAAAATACCATACTCATCATAAAAGTTATGTGGCACATCCATACGAATGATAATTTTTTTAAAAAAATCCTTTGTAAGCATCAGTGATTTAAGTTCCGATGACGCTTTTTGGTCAGTATCCATCTGCAACGCAGATTGGACATAAACTTTTCTATCAGCATCATTGACAACGAAATCAACTTCTTTTTGCACATTTTTTCCGCCTGTCCGGTCAATTACCACACCGACATCAACCGAATGCCCCCTTCGTATCAGTTCATTGTAAATAATGTTTTCCATCATATGTCCCGGATCATACTGTCTGTAATTCAACCTGGCATTACGAAGGCCGATATCTGTATAGTAATATTTATTAGGATAATTAAAATACGTTTTTCCTTTCACATCATACCGCTTTGCCGTTTCAATCAAAAACGAGTCAATAATATGCTGAATATAGTTTGATACCAATGTTGGGTTAACCTTTTCCTTTTTCATACTTGCTATAGCATTTGCAACATTCGTTGGATTAATAAGTGAACTAATCTGTGATGCAAGAAAATTCAAAATATCATTTAAAATATCCTCTCGTTCAATCTTGTTTCGCTCCACAATATCTTTGATATACAATTCACTGTACAGTGCTAAAAGATATTCTTTCCTGTCCCTTTCATCCTTCAAGGCAAGGATTCTTGGCATCCCGCCATAGAGCATATAATAATCAAGAGCCGTTCGCTCATCTCCTCCGACAAAAGAATAATATTCTTCAAAAGAAAGCGGGAACACATGAATTTGTACAGCTCTTCCCCTGAATTCTGTTGCTATGTCTTTCGATAACCCCTTTGAATTGCTCCCCGTAACATAGACATCAAGATTCTTATATGCCTTAAGTTCATTCAGCATATCATAAATGGTAACTTCAATATCAACATTTTCTTTGTCAATAACTTTTGTTGTAAGCTGAACCTCATCAAGAAACAGATAATACTTCTCTTCCTCATTTCCAAGTACCACTGATTCTACATATTCACACAGCGTAATCGGATTTCTATACTTATAATACCTTCTTTGATCCAATTCCACTTTTAAAATTTGTTCTTTGCGAACACCCTGTCGACGCAAATAGTCATCGAACAGTTCAAACAACAACACAGATTTTCCACATCTGCGAATCCCTGTAATAACCTTAATTTCACCATTCCACATATTATGAATAAGCCTATTTAGATAAAAGTTTCTCTCAATCATAATTTTTACCTCTCACTTACAACGTATTTGTCAATACTTTTACCTATAGTATGCAACACTTTTATAAAAATATCAAGTATTGCAAAAAGGCATCAGGAAACATAATCCTAATGCCTGTATCTGCTATATTTTATCTTACCACCATCCCCACATTTTGCCAACCCAGTAGCACACTCCAAACACCCAGCTTGAAAATATCCCATACAGAATAACCGGCCCTGCGATTGTAAAGATTTTACATCCAATTCCAAAAACCTGCCCCTCTGCCTGAAATTCAATTGCTGGGGAAACGACAGAATTAGCAAACCCAGTAATCGGCACAATACTTCCAGCGCCGCCGAACTGTCCGATCTTCTGATAAATATTCAATCCCGTCAGAATAATGCTCAGTATTACAAGTGACATTGTCGCATAGAGGGAAGCCAGCTCCTTATCGTTACCAAGATACTGATAAAACGAACTAAATCCTTCACCGATACAGCAAATCGTTCCACCCACAAAAAATGCCTTCGCACAATTCATAAAACAGTTATTTTTGGGCGTCATATTTGTTACATACTGATTGTATTTATCTTTCTGTTTTTGTTCATCTTTTTCTTTCATCACTTCTTCTATTGTAGGATTTGAACTATCTTTTTCATTCATAATCTTCCTCCATACCACACCTTTTGCGGTTACTAAAAATTTCTTCTATCATAAAAATGCTATTCACCATACAAACGTACATTAATGTGGACAGAAATAGAGCTGATACAAACTGCCCAGCGCCTTTCCAAATCCCAAAACGGAAATCAAAACCGGAATTCCCATACGCAGTTTTGTCCTCTGACACAATACAGGAATTACTTTTAATGTTTCTGCCAGCGCCATAGCAAGGGAACCGACAAAAACACCTGCAAACAGGCCAAAAATTGCCAGCCCAATGATTCCGATTCCCAGATGAATCTGAAATACTGTCATAAAAGAGCCTGCAATGCCGCCAATCGCAACCACGGTTTCCATCTGATAAATATGGCTTGCCAGACCAAGCCTGTCAGCCAAACGAGGAATAATCCCAAGAACGGAGATAAATGCAAATACTCCGCCAGCTACGGCAATTCCCCCGCTAAATCCAATAATGGATAACAAAATTTTTTGTATAATCTGCATACGCTTTCTCCTTTTCCTGCTGCCTGAAAACTAAAATTAATTTATCCAGTCCATTTTGTTTTTTATTTAATTGTCTTACCTTCACGGTCAGCATCCTTGATAATTGCCTTATTCATTTCCTCTTCATAATTGCGCATCTCAATATGAACCGGTGTCGGGTCATCGTGTAGCTTCTGCCCCTTAAAATGGTTATAGAAGCCCAAAATCCCTACCAGAATCCCTATACTATAGGCTGCCTCCAAAATAGAGCCGCTTTCTTTTTTTAACCCTGTGACCAAATAGTATAAATTATCAAACACCTCGCCCACGCTGACATCGGTATTAAAAGTCATTATAGTAAATGCCGAGCCAATAAAAACAATAATCGAAAGTATCACTAATTTTGTGTACTCCATTCCCTTTTTGGGTGCCAACGGCATTTTGTATTCGACCACAAAATCTGGCTCTCCGATGTTTTCTACCTCCAGACCAGGAAATTCTTTCTGAATAAGCTGAACTACCTTCATCACAGAAAAAATTAGTTTCTGGTTTTTATCACCGCCAACTGTATATAAAATCAACTCTCCAATCTTTTTTCCTATATTGGCATCTGCCGTATAAATTTCTGCCACATCTTTCAAAAGAATTTTCCGGTTCACAACCTGTGCATTCTGTGGTAATTTTAAATATACTACACCTGATTTCATGCTCTCGCCCCCGATTCTTTCCCTGAATCTGCATTGCAGCTTACAAAAGGGAGCTTTAAAACTGTCCCCTCATTCTCCTTCTGTACAATGCGCCCATTTACATATGATTCTTTTTCTCCGCTTCCAACCTGCCAGAAACATACCGTTGTCACTATCATAATTCCCAGCACAAAAAAGAACCATACTTTTTTATTTTTTATCGCTTGCATCATTCCCCCTCCATTTCCTGATACAAATAATATATAAAAAAGTATGGCTCTTCTTTCTATTTTTATTCATCACAAAAAGTGCGTTCACGCATCCGTTTCAAAATTTTCTTTTCCAACCTGCTGACCTGAACCTGGCTGATTCCAAGACATTTTGCCACCTGCATCTGCGTCATATCCCGAAAATAGCGATATTCGATTAATTTTCGCTCTTTCTCCTCTAATTCATTTAAAAGCTGATGCAGCAGCATATGATTTAGCACTTCTTCCTTTTCTGCATCCAGTGATGTACTTCCCTGATTCATCATTCTGGCCGACTCTGCACTGTTTGTCCCAGCATAGCCAATAGCGCTTCCATTTGTCCGCACAATCTGGTCAACCATCGAAATATCTTTCCCTTCCGACTGGTAGATTGTCCGATAAATCGAATCCACCTCACTTCCTGCCTCCATTGCAAGTACAATTTCTTCTGTTGTCAGCTCTGTCGCTGCTGCAATTTCATCAATCGTTGCATTTCTCCCAAGCTTCTGGCTTAAGTGTTCGGCTGCCCTTTTTACCTTAAACCCATTTTCCTTGATTGTCCTGCTTACCTTTATCATTCCATCATCTCGCAAAAAACGTTTGATTTCCCCACTTATCATTGGTACTGCATACGTTGAGAATTTTACCTGGTAGCTCGTATCAAAATGGTCAATCGCTTTAATCAAACCGATACAGCCTATTTGAAAAATATCCTCCTGATCATATCCACGCCCCGCATAACGCTTTACAATATTCCAGACCAAACCGATATTCTTTTCTACAATCTGGTTTCGAGCTTCCCGATTCCCTGCATGTGCTTCAGCTAATAACTCCATCACATCCATCGCACCTACCATTTTGCAGAGATTTAACTATCCTGCTCCTTTCCAATATGCTTTCTCATCAAAACGCTGGTTCCTTTCCCTGGTTCAGAAGTCACCTCCAAAGAATCCATAAAAGCCTCCATAAAGGCAAAGCCCATGCCAGAACGTTCCCATTCCGGTTTTGTTGTATAGAGAGGCTCCATTGCCTTTTTGATGTCAGTTATCCCGATTCCGGTATCTGTGACACGAACAATCACTTCCCGCTCCTGAATCTCACAGGTAATTTCTATTTCACCAGATTTTCCGTTGTACCCATGAATAATACTGTTGGTAACCGCCTCTGAAACAGCCGTTTTCACATCGGCAAGCTCCTCTAACGTTGGGTCCAGTCTTGTTATGTAAGCTGCTACCACGGTTCTGGCAAATGACTCATTTTCTGAAACACTTTCAATGATTAATTTCATAATAATTGTTCTTCTCCTTCCTGCTCTTTTGCATCCCCTCCAATGCCTCTTCCACCGTATCATACTGCTCAATAATCTTATAAAGTCCTGAGAGGGTAAAAATCCGGTTAACCACCTCACCTACATTAGTAACAGCCGCTCGTCCGCCCAAAAACATCACTTTCTTATATCTTCCCATAATCAATCCAATTCCAGAACTATCCATAAACCCCACATCGGTAAAATCAAAAATAACATGCTTCATGTTACCTGCATCAATCAGCCTGTCCGAGTATTCCCTAAGCTGCAGAACCGTATGATGATCCAAATCATCTGTCACATAAATCACAAGGCAGTTTCCATGCAGTTCATAATGTACCAGCTTGTTTTCTACCTGTGTCTCCATAATCCCACTTCCTTTCTATTATATCGCATATCCGCCACTTTACCTGCCATTCTAAGCTCCAAAAAAAATCCCATCAGAGTATACTTCTTTTGTATTCTCTGACAGGATTTCCTATCACTTTATCTTTTATTCACCCAACTCCCGTAAGCGTTTTTGCGCTTCACTGACACGTGGAGAAGTAGGATAATCATTTAAAATCGTATTATAATATTCTTTCGCTTTCTCCGAATCTGACTTCTGTTGATAACAGCGCCCCAAAAAATACATAGCATCCGTATTATCCGGATTATACTCAAGAGAACGCTCTAAAAAGGTAATTGCTTTATCATAGTCCTTCTTACCAATGTAATCGCCTTCACCATTATAGGCATCCCGTCCCTTTATGAAATAGTTATTCGAAGCTTCCTCATAAGTATCTTCCTTTATCTGTGTATACAATTTCTTCGTCTTTTCAGCGGTGAGCGCTTCCTCATTGACCTTTGCCAGCTTCTTTGCCGCATTGACTTTGTCGTTATCCAGATAATACTGCATTGCTTCAATTAAAAGGTCATAGGACTCCTGAAAAGAAACACCGCCTTCAGAACTATTTCCTTCTAATTCTTCATACTGCTTTTTTAGGTCTTCCAGTTCCTTTGTGAGATTTTTATTCTCATTCTCTAACATAGAAACATCACTGTCATTTTCTGCCATCTGCTCACTATAATTTTTAAAATCCTTATTATCCTGAGCCGACTTTTTCGCCTGCATATGCGGAACAATTAAAAATCCCATCAATGCCATACCAATCGCAACACCTACAATTACATTGATAAATGGAAGAACAGACGGCTTTTCTTCCTTGTAAGGGGTTATTGTTTTGTAAGCATCTGGTATTTCTGCCGGGGGTACCACTTTACGTGCCTCCGGTTCTACTCTGACAGGAGCAGATGCTGCTTTTTCTGTCGTCTCACCCTTGATATGAATATCAGAAAGTTCGTTTAAATAGCGAATCGTTGTCGTATTTGTTACATCCACTTTACTGGCATTTATCAACAGCTTTTTCGCACGTACCTTATTGTCCTTTTTACCTGTCATCATATACAAAAGGGCAAGGAGCTGATTGGCACGAACAAATTTAGGATTTAAATTTACCACCTTTTTTAGCTGAATAACCGCCATATCCCCATCGCCATGCTGTGCTGAAAAGAGTGCCGCATTATACTTCTTTATCGTCTGATTATACATTTCCAAACGGTTCGGATTAGATTGGATCATACTAATATACTTATCCGCATCATTGTTTTCTGCCTGAAAATGTTTGCTGATTACCCATTCACTTAAAGCTGATACAATTTCACCCTCTTCAAAATAAATCAGACCTAAAAGATTTCTCGCATCAGTATTTCGTTTATTAAATTCCAGACTTTTCCTCAGGGAAAATATAGCTCCTGACAAATCTCTGACTTTTGCCTGTTCCAGCCCCTTATTGTAACAGCTATTTGATATACTGATAATTTTCCGGTAGCCTGACAAATCCTGACCACAGTTAAAACACTGTGTTTTCGTAAAAGCTATCTTAGCATTGCACCTTGGACAATTCATGATTCCTCCACCCACTCCACTGCATTATTTTCATTTCCTGCATTTGCTCCTGATAAAATTGATTGCAGCAAATCAGTCACATCTGTGGTGTTATTTCCATAAATTGCATCTTCAGCCTGCTCAATATCAAGACTTGGCTGAAACTTTGCTAATTCTGCCTCAAAATCCATCTTACACTACCTCCATCTAATCATCAATTATTATTTTTCGCAAATCTCGACATATTTTCTTAGTGCCAGACTCCAGAGCGTGTATTAGTTAATTTCAACAACAGAACCTCTTGCATTAATCTCCACGTTGGTTGCCTCTTCCCTGATGTTTGTTACCACGCCATTAATGTTAATCTTTGTCCCCGGATATAATATTTTCTGCACTTTGACCTTTGCATTATTTGCCCTGCTCATCTGATCCATTACAACCTGCTTTTCACGAGATTTCAAGTTAAGGGCGCTCTCCTTTTCTACCTTACTGCGTATCAGTTTGATTTTCTGCATCTGAAGATCCTCACGCTGTGTCTTTTCAATCATAATATCAACCTGATTGATTCCATGAATTATCTTTTTCAATTCCTGCTCCAGAGCTGCCTCTTCCTTCTCTTTTAACATCAGCACAGCAAAAAGGTCATCCTCCACTCCAGCATAAATCATCGTTCTCACTTCTGCCATATTTCCAATAATCGTTGCAATAATATAACGCTCAGCACGAATTTCCCCACCGATAATAATTCCAAAACGGCCAGACACAATAACATCACGCCTTGCGGTAATATAACTATTCATAATGGCATTCGCATTGACATCTCCGCCAGACTCTACTGTGGACTGCTCAAAAAACTTTCCTGAAACAGAACCTCCGGCAATAATCCGTCCTTTTCCGCTTCCCTGCATTCCATTCTTTAAAACAACATCCTTTGCGGCACGGAGTTCACTTGCCTCTACATATCCATCTACAACAATAGACCCCTTTTCAGACTTAATGCTGACACCCGTTAAAACATTTCCACGAATATGGATGTCATTCGTAAAACTGACATCTCCAGTTGACAACGATACATCCCCTTCAATGACCAGTTCATTATCAACTACCAGACGTTCATTGAGATAGGTTGCACGTCCAGAATGCTTTGCTACATATTCCCTCCCATCTTCTGAAACTACAAACCCTTTTCCTTTTAACCTTGCAAGTTCTTTTCCTTTCTTCGCAACAATCGTCTCTCCCTGCAGGTTTTCTCCATCCCGGCTTTCTGTTGCCGGATGATAGATTACTAACTTCTGCCCTGCCTCCACAAAAGGAACATCTCCATATGCTGAATAATCAACAGAACCATCCTGTAAAATTTTAGGTTTTGTATCTACAGTGGTAGAAAAAAGGAACTCATACCATCCATCTTTCCCATCGATTGGCTTCATGCTTTCTGCTACAAGATATTTTTTTCCAATCTCCTTCTCTATCAACATATTTTCAATCACTCTTTGGCGAATTCCTGTTACAACACCTACATCATTCAAATACTGTAATATGTTCTCTTTCTTATATTCTTTTCCTGTATCCTGAAAATAAATATAGACTTCTGTTACATCTTCTGAAAATTCAATACCAACTCCGCCAGTTGGTGTACCTGTCTGTTGCATACTGCTCACCCCTTTCTTATTTTATCCAGAAAATAATGCGCATACTTAATATAGTATATAAAACTTTTGAAAATAATGCAAGGCGAAAAAAAGCCACTCCTTAATACATTCCCAACAAAAGGAGAAAACGAAAGATAAAATCGTCCATCCTGCGCTGCCTGAAAATTTTTCTTTCCCTTACAAGACGCATCCTTTTGGAAAACGATTTTTTCCCGGAAACCAGTTCTTCAGCCAGTTTCAGGGAATTTTTTGCATGTGCGCTTTCTTTATGCTTTTTTAAATCTTTATGGAAAGATAATTTTTCATAAATTTTTATAAATTCTTGTGTCTGACGGCTAATATCATGTCTTTTCCTCCAAAACAGCCGTAGCCTCTCACAAAATTCTTTCCATTTGCCTGAATTTACCCCAACAACATTCCCTCCATGCTGACGGTAACAGATGTGGGGCGTTTCATCATAATATACTTTCCCAAAACAAGATGCCACCAAATAAAACCAACGGTCATGCATTACTGTAAACTTTGGTAACTGTAGAACTAGCAAATCCCGCAGCAAATCATTTATAACAGATGTACAGCCCGTCACAATATTTTCAATTAATGCATTTCCAAAAGAAGGACACATTTTAGAACGCTTTGTAACAGAAGGAATACCGTTTAAATCAGCATCTACAAATTTAGGACGGCAACAATACAAAAAAGGAACATTCTTTCCATACTTTTCCATCACTTGCACCGCACAGCTCATTTTATCCGGCATCCAGTAATCGTCCTGGTCAGAAAACGCATAATAATCTGACTTTTTTGCTTTTTGCAACAATTCAAAAAAACTCTGGATTACCCCGCAATTTTTCCCCTGAAACCACTGAATCTTTTCAGGATATTTCAAAGCATATTCCTGCAAAATCTCCTGCGTGCTGTCTGACGAGCCGTCATCACGGATGAAAAGCTGCCATACCGCCAGCCCCTTCTTCTCACAATCCTGCCGCAAAATGGAATCTAACTGCTCCCTCAGATATTTCTCCCCATTATATGTTGACATCAAAATCTGCAGCTTTTTCATCACTCTGCTCCAATTCTCTTAAAATAGCTTTCAATCATTTCCCGAAGTTCTGCTTCTGCCTGCGCAAAAGGTATCGTTTCAAATATCATCTCACTATATTTTTTCGGAGGCTTATCCTCTAATGCCTCTCCCATATAGTATAAAAACTCATAGTACAGACAGGTATCATCCACACTTTGCACTGCCTGCTGCTCCTCCTTGGACAAAAGATTTCCTAAAAAACGCCTGTAAATCACATTCTGCAACGTTTCTTCCATCTTTTTATACCCTTCTAACTCCCTTTTCACCGGACGGGTAATATCAGATAAATACGCCTCACTTGCGTCATGTAAAAGACATGCCAGAACAATTCTATCAGAATATTTTCTGGCGGCGGCCTCTTTCCCACAGGCAATACTGTGCTGCGCCACAGAATAAAACTCTGGAAAATGACCATTTGCACGCGTCATAAGGGATTGTGCATGAACTATATCGTCTAACAATATTTCTTCCTCTTTCGGCTCAAGTGGTGTAAAATGTATCTTACTATATGTTGTAATATGCATAAAAGTTCCCTCTTCCTGTTTCTTTTATCCAAAATCTTTTATCAACCTGTCAATCTAGTACAGTATTTGCACTCCCCACTTTGCGCTATAATACTTTGGATAAGAAATCCTTTAGTCTCTGGCTCCGTGGATTTGCAAATAATTCCTTCGGCTCGTTATCTTCCTGAATCACCCCTTCATTGATAAAAAGGATACGGCTCGCAACTTCCCTTGCAAATCCCATCTCATGGGTAACAACCACCATTGTCATGCCTTCTGCGGCAAGCTCTTTCATCAATCCTAAAACCTCTCCGACCATTTCCGGGTCAAGCGCAGAAGTTGGCTCATCAAAAAGCATGACATCGGGATTCATCGCAAGAGCCCGCGCAATGGCAATACGCTGCTTTTGCCCGCCAGAAAGCTGTAACGGATAAGAATCTGCTTTGTCTGGCAGCCCGATCCTTGCCAAAAGCTCTTCTGCCCTTTTTGATGCTTCCTCTTTCGTCATCTTCCCTCTTTTTACTGGTGCAAGCATAATGTTTTCCCGAATTGTCATATTAGGGAATAAATTAAACTGTTGAAACACCATCCCCATCTTTTCACGCATTTTATTAATATCTACGGATTCGTCTGTAATATCCGTCCCCTCAAATGTAACCGTACCGCTGGTAGGCTCCTCCAAAAGATTCAAGGAACGCAAAAAGGTTGATTTACCACAGCCGGAAGGCCCGATAATTGCTACCACCTCTCCTTTTGAAATGGTTGTACTGATTCCCTTCAACACCTTATGCTGCCCAAAGGACTTGCATAATTCTTTTACCTCAATTAAAACTTCTTTTTCCATATTCTAACTCACCTCTTAGTTCCTATCGTTCATTTCCCCTGAGTTTACGCTCCAGTCGGTTTACACCTGCTGAAAGAATTAAAACAATGACGAGATAGATTAAAGCCACCGCATACAAAGGCAGATACGCCTCATAAGTAATGCTTCGGATAATATCTCCACCTTTTGTCAAATCCATCAGTCCAATATAACCACTAATTGATGTTTCCTTGATTAACACAATAAATTCATTTCCCAGAGCTGGTAAAATATTTTTAACCGCCTGTGGTACAATAATGGAAAGCATGGTCTGCCGATAGCTCAATCCCAGGCTCCGCCCTGCTTCGAATTGTCCGTTATCCACCGACATAATACCAGAACGGATTACTTCTGATACATAAGCTGCCGAGTTCAGGCCAAATCCAATAATCGCTACCAGAATTTTATTTTGCACAGATGTCAGAATGACATAATAAATAATCAGGAGCTGTACAACCGCTGGTGTTCCACGCATTACGGTCAAATAAAGCCTGCAAATCAGGTTTAAAAGAGGAACGCTTCCCATACGGTCATGGCTGGTGCGAACCAGTGCAATTAATAACCCCAAAATAACACCAAGTATAACAGCAAACACTGTAATGAGCAACGTATTTCCAAGACCTTTTAGCAAATACTCGTATCTGTTGTCTTTAATAAAATTATCATAAAAAGATTCCGAGAAAGATCTGGAAGTTTGCTCAGCCGTTGAATCCTTTACAATAATTACCTGTGTTGTCGTTGTATAAGTATCTGTAAAATCAATACTTTTTAAACGATCCTCTGTTACTGTCATACCAGCGGCGCCTACATCTGCTTTACCAGAAGTTACTGCTGTAATAATTGCATCAAAGTCCATATTCTCAACCTGCAGCTCCATTCCCAATTCATCACAAACGGCCTGCATAATATCTATATCAACTCCGACAATCTTCCCCTGGTCAAAATATTCATATGGTTTAAATTCCGCATTGGTTGCCACGGTCAAGGTGCCATTTTTTCGTTCCACATCTTTTTTCTGATATGGATTCTGCCCTTTCACGTCATCAGAACCTGTATAATAATCTTTAATTTGTTTGACTACTCCCTCATCTTTTAACTTGCCTAATGCTGTATTAATCTGGTCTCGCAGCTCTGAATTTGACTTACTGACACAGATTGCATATTCTTCTTTTACAAACTCTTCTCCCAGAATCCGTAACTCTGCATTTTTTTCAATATACGCCTTTGCTGGCTCTTCATCAATAATGACACAGTCGATTTTTCCAACCTTCAATGCCTGAATGGCATCTGCCCCCTTGTTGAACCGCTCTACTGCAGTTCCTGAGCCATCCTTTTCATAATCCCCAGAATAGATATCACCAGTTGTCCCCAACTGAACACCAATCTTTTTCCCTGGCAGATCATCTACACTGGTAACCATATTCTTTTTTGCTTCCTCAGCCTTTTTCTTTTCTGTCCTACTTTTGTAAAAATGGAATCCTGCAATGCCTGCAACAAAAAGAATTGCTACACATATATAAACCACTGCTCTTTTCCTGTTTTTCTTTGTCATAGCCGCCTCCATCAAATACTGCTCTTTTTTCTGCCAACTGCACTGCAGGTACAGTCAAAAGGGCAGCGAAATAGCTGCCCCTCCTAAACTTTTCATTTTTTATGACATAAATTCTTTAACTTTGGAATAAATTCCCTCTGCATCCAGACCAAATTTCTGAATCAGCTCTGCCGCTGGACCAGACTCGCCAAATGTATCATTTACACCAATTTTTAAAACAGGTGTTGGTGCCTTTGCGGATAAGCAATCGCATACCGCACTGCCAAGGCCGCCTATTACAGAATGCTCTTCAATCGTAACAACCTTTCCTGTCTCTTTTGCCGCTGCTACAATCAATTCCTCGTCTAGCGGCTTAATGGTATGGATATTAATTACTTTTGCGTTAATCCCGTCTGCCGCCAGTTTTTCCGCTGCCGCCAAAGTTTCACTGACTTCCAGTCCGGTTGCAACTAAAGTAACATCCTTTCCTTCCCGAAGTGTTACACCTTTTCCAATTTCAAAATGATAATCCGGTGTATCATTAATTACTGGTACCGCAAGCCTTCCAAAGCGAAGATAGACGGGTCCTTGATGGTCAAGCGCTGCTTTTACAGCCGCTCTTGCTTCCACATCATCCGATGGATTGATTACCACCATTCCCGGAATGGTACGCATCAATGCCAAATCCTCACAGCACTGGTGAGTTGCGCCGTCTTCACCAACAGAAATACCAGCATGTGTTGCGCCAATCTTTACATTTAACTTTGGATATCCTACGGAATTACGAACCTGTTCAAATGCACGTCCCGCCGCAAACATGGCAAAGGAACTGACAAAAGGAATCTTGCCTGTTGTTGCAAGCCCTGCCGCAATCCCTACCATATTACTTTCCGCAATACCACAATCTATATGTCTGTCTGGATATGCTTTCTTAAAGATACCCGTTTTCGTCGCTGCTGCAAGATCCGCATCCAATACCACCAGATCAGGATAATCCGGTGCAAGCTCCGCTAACGCATTACCATAACTTTCTCTTGTAGCGATTTTCTTAACGTCTGCCATTTTATCCTCCATTCTGCGCATTCTTTTTTGCGCATCTCTCACTATAAGCTCTCACCAATTCTTTCAAGGTCTGCTATTGCCTGCGCATACTGCTCATCATTTGGAGCAGTTCCATGCCAGCCTGCCTGGTTTTCCATAAAGGACACGCCTTTTCCCTTTATGCTCTTAGCAATAATTGCCGTTGGCATTCCCTTCGTCTCTTTCGCTTTCTGGAATGCGGCGCCAATCTGCTCAAAATCATGCGCATCAATCTCAACCACATTAAAATTAAATGCCCTGAACTTATCAGCAATTGGATATGGAGAGCAGACATCCTCAATATTACCATCTATCTGTAATCCATTGTTGTCCACAATAAAGACAAGGTTATCTAACTTACGGGCACCTGCAAACATAGCGGCTTCCCATACCTGTCCTTCCTGAATCTCACCATCACCAAACAGACAGAATACACGATAAGGAGCATTATCCATCTTTCCTGCAAGCGCCATTCCAACCGCTGCGGAACCACCCTGTCCAAGAGAACCGCTTGACATATCCACACCTGGAATATGCTTCATATCTGGATGTCCCTGCAAGTAAGAGCCAACATGACGGAGCGTCTTTAAATCTTCCACCGGAAAATACCCTCTATGCGCCAGCGTAGAATAAAGCCCCGGAGCAATATGGCCTTTGGAAAGCACCAAACGGTCTCTGTCTTCTTTCTTCGGATCTTTTGGGTCAATATTCATTTCTTCAAAATAGAGATAAGTCAAAATATCTGCTGCGGACAAAGAGCCACCCGGATGACCGGATTTTGCACTGTGAACAGCCGTTACTATGCCCTTTCGCACTTCATTTGCAGTTTTCTTTAATGCTAAAGTATCCATACTCGTTTCCTTTCCTTTTATGTTCTATTAGGAACTTATTATTTGTTGACAGTTCCTTACTCTCCAAACACGGCCTTATAATCCTTCTGGAACTTATCAATTCCCTGATCCGTTAAAGGATGCTTTGTCATCTGCTCAATAACTGGATATGGAACTGTTGCAATATCAGCACCTGCCAAAGCACAATCTGTTACATGAATTGGATTACGGATACTCGCTGCAATAATCTCTGTCTCAATACCATAATTATCAAAAATAGTGGTAATTGTTTCAATCAGGTCAACACCAATTGTTGAAATGTCGTCCAGACGTCCCAAAAATGGAGAAACATAAGCTGCGCCTGCCCTTGCCGCTAAAAGTGCCTGGTTTGCTGTAAAAATCAGAGTTACATTACATTTAATCCCCTCACTTGCAAGTACCTTTGTTGCCTTTAATCCTTCTACTGTCATAGGGATTTTTACAACCATATTCGGATGAAGCTTTGCAATCTCCCTTCCTTCCGCAATCATGCCCTCTGCATCTACAGTAGTCGCTTTAACCTCGCCGCTGATTGGCCCGTCAACAATTCCCGCAATCTCCTTCAGAACATCTTCCTGGCTTCTGCCGCCTTCTTTTGCAATCAGGGACGGATTTGTCGTAACACCACAAATTACTCCCATATCGTTTGCCTTTTTGATATCCTCAATTTTCGCTGTGTCGATAAATAATTTCATACTTATTTCCTCCTTATTTAAATTGAAATACTACACTTTTTCAGTATACAACGTTTCAAAACTCTGGTCAATGAAATTCAGAAGTTCCAAAGAAATGTTTGATTAATAGAACCAGAATCCTTTAAAATCCTTCTTGTAGACACGATATGGACGTTTTTCCAGATTAAACCGGCGGATCATTCTGTCATTCCAATCTCCCTCTACAAAGTACTTTCCATCACTGCAGCAATAGATATAGATATCCTTTTCTGCCGTAACATTACCATCCTTTTTTGTCTGATCAAGCGCTGTCTTATCTCGCAGTTCATATGTTTTCGCCGTCTCATCAACCAGATAGCGATAATAATAGGATTCTCCATTTGCCTTTGCGCCGTTTCCTGTGTTGGCGTTTAATAAAGAAATATAGCTCTGGCCTTCCGTTGACCTTGCTTGATAGGTTACTGCCTCCTGGCCAAACTGTGCTTCAAATGGATCCGGCTTTTTTTCCTTATGCAAAATATTGTTCACTACTGGTGTTTCTTCTGGCTCCTCCGCCTCTTCTTCCCCAGCAGACTTTTTCAATACCTTTTTAGACAAAGATTTATATGGTTCATACAGCTTTTTGTCTGCAATAATATAATCAATTCTCGGAATCAAACTTCCTATATTGCTGACTTTAATCAGGCTGGAAAGGTTTTTCGCACTCAAAAGCATCTCATTTGTGCCAACAATCTGAACCGAATTTAAACCAACCCAGTCCACGTTTTTCTTTTTCGAACCCTTTGTTTCCTTTTTATAGACACTCTTTAAAAGGGTATCCATATCTACCTTCTCTGTTACAGATCCATCCTCTAACTTCAGTTCAATGACCTTGCTTCTTGGAGTAGCTTGTTTACCATTCGCAGTTGCAATCACATAGACATTACCATATCCATCATAGGTAAATTCCCCTGCCTGCTTATATCCATCCATCG
Source organism: uncultured bacterium (assembly GCA_947651225.1). Classification (GTDB taxonomy): domain Bacteria; phylum Bacillota; class Clostridia; order Lachnospirales; family Lachnospiraceae; genus Butyribacter. The sequence continues at coordinate 38,673 of CANSYK010000005.1, forward strand.
AAAATGTCTTTGTAACCTGCCCTAGCGCATTCACCTGAGAAAGTTTTGTTTCACTGGTAGCGTACATCATTGTATCATAAATCTCTTCTATATTTCTTCCACAATAGCCATCTGTCGGAATCTCACCACGCAGCACACCAGAATTATCGTATAAAAGAATCGCATATTTTTTTGTTACGACTTTTTTCTTCTGTGTCTTTTTCTTCTTTTTTCCGGTGGTAACTTTTTTTATCGTAGTAAATTCTTTTCCATCCTGAAATACTACATATAATCCATTGGAAATTGTCGTCTTGCTTCTTCCATCTGTTGTTTCCAGCTTTTGAGGAGCCTTTACCCTGCTTCCTGGAATTTTCACCGAAAATGTTTTTACCGTAGAAAGTTCATCTTTTGAATTATAAACACGAATAGTAATATAATTCGTCTCTCCTGCTACCAGCCCAAGAACCTGAAATTCATGTTCTTTGGTCAGATTGCCGGAGGCACCTGCAATTACCGTTCTTGTAAAGTCTGGAATCTTTGTATCTTTTACAGAAACCGTGTATCTGCAATAACTATTACCATTTGTCTTAAAATAAAGATACATCGAATTGCGGTTGGTTCCGTATGGATTGTACGCCCAGAGCGCATTGTCCAGAGAAAATGCCTTATTCTTTTTAATCGTTGTAAGATTTTCTTCTACATCAGCAGACTTTTCTGCAGAGTATATTTCCCCAACACTGTCAAACTCTGTTGTCACTACATTTTTATTGTCGCCAGACATATAAAGCGGAGTGATATCAACCTCTTTAACCTCATCAATTGCTTTTCCACTCTGATCTTCTAAAAGGTCACGCTCCTCCTTCAGACGTTCCTGCTCCTGCTTTGCAATCGTTTTTGACATATCATTAAACTTCCACAACAGCGCTCCGGTTCCGATTAAAAGCACAACCATCGTGATAATGATAACCTTTATCTTGCCTTTCATCTCCCTCTTCTCCTTTTCCTATTTAATATCTGCACCATTCACAGAAACCTCCATCATTCCTTTTAGCTTTAAAAACAGTTCAGGATACCGCCTTTTCATCCGAATCGGCTGTAACTCTTTATCCAGAAAACAGTGACCTGTCTTTCCGGTTGTACACAATTCCCCTTTGCCTGTTTTGTATACCTCATAAGAAACTTCCATTTTAATACCATCGTATTTGGTCATTCTGGTATGAATGGTTATTTCTTCATCAAAGCGCAGCGGCACCAGATACCGGCATTCTGCAAAAGTAACAGGAATAATAATTCCCATTTCCTCCAAAACCCTGTAATCCAGCCCAACCTTTTTCATCATATCCAGCCTTGCTTCCTCAAACAGTCGGATATAATTGGAATGATGGATAATTCCCATCTGGTCTGTTTCATAATAATTCAACCTTCTGCTATATTCTGTATGGCTATCTTCCATTTTAACACATCCTCCTATCGATTTCCATTCTATTTCTATATATTATTCCAAATTCTTTCTTTCCGTCAAGCCCTGATATATTAGTGTTCGTTTCATAACCATCAGTTACTGTTCACTCCGAACAGTAACTGCAGCGTTTTCAATAGCTAAAAAGAAAATACATTGACATATTTCCAAGTCACGTGTACAATAATAACAGCAACAGGCAACGGCGTGTGTCTGTTTAAGTGTTGAAGCATAGCAGCGTACCGGAAAGCCTTGCTATGCAGAGCTTCCAGTAGGGGTTGTGCAATAACCTCAAACCGGGGTAGGCATCAATTGCCGAAAGAAAATGCCCAGAGCCGCCTTACGCATATGCAGGGCGGCTTTTTTATGCAACAGAAAGGATTACTATGGATAAACTTGCCATTTGCGTTCACACATTTGAAAAATTACTGGATATACAATACCATATTATTATTGGACGGAAGGGAAAAACTACAAAGCTTTGCATCAGCTTCTCAAAACTTGACTTCCATCATCTGATGGGACTGGGAAAATTAAAGGACTTACGAATCGCCACACGTAATAGAGGTATTGTATTTGATGAAATCCTTTCTGGAAAAATCACTTATGAAACAATCTCTAAAAGCCATTACCTACACCTGATTGAAAACCGTTTTCGTCCTCTTGCACACATAGAAACGCTATTTGATGATAACAGATTAGTATTCCGTTACAACATGAAAGCAAATCAATTTTCAGTAATTGATGCAGATTATCTGTTATCTACTCCATACGCCAAAAACGACATTTATACCTTTCTTGCTAAACAAAAAGAAACTGGACGATACTTTTGCCGCTCCTTTTTTCCAAAAGAACAGAAAGACTACACCAAAGGACAGGCTATTTATACTATGCTTTATAAAGAAAAAATCTTTCTGTCAACAGGATTAAATCAAATTCAGTATAATCGTCTTACCACCAAAAAAACAGAAAAATAAAACACTCTGTACTAATATTAGGTAAAAATTGAAATCCGTTTAATTAAGCAAACATTCAAACAATAAAGTGAGGAAACCTATGAATTTAATTACAGCAGAACATCTGACCCATTCCTATACGGAAAGAGTCCTTTTTGAAAATGCAGCATTCAGCCTGAATGAAAAAGAAAAAGTCGGAATTATCGGCATTAACGGCACCGGAAAATCTACTCTCTTAAAAATACTGGCCGGAAAAGAAACCCCTGATAATGGCACGATTACCACCGGACGGAACCTTCGCATTGCCTATCTTCCACAGACTCCATCTTTTCACGACAAAGAAACCACTCTGACAGCGGCACTTCCACCAGACAGTGAAATCGCTGTCTCCTCTGATGCTTATGAACCCGATGCGAAATCTTATCTGACAAAACTTGGTTTTACCGACTTTAATCAGCAAGTTTTGGAACTTTCCGGCGGACAGAGAAAGCGCGTTGCCCTTGTGCGCACCTTGCTGACTCCCTGCGATGTGCTGATTTTAGATGAGCCGACAAACCATCTGGACAGTGCTATGTCAGAATGGCTAGAAGATTTTCTGAAAAGCTGGCGTAGCGCCTTGATTATGATTACCCATGACCGATATTTTCTTGATAGTGTTGTAAACCGTATTGTAGAAATTGATAAAGGAAGCCTTTACAGCTATAGCTGCAGCTATCTGGAATATCTGGAGCGAAAAGCAGAACGGGAAGAAATTGCACAGGCAACGGAGCGGAAACGGCAAAGTATCCTGCGCAAAGAGATTGCATGGATACAGCGCGGCGCACGTGCACGCTCCACAAAACAGAAAGCTCATATCGCACGATATGAAAAACTGCGTGATATGAGCGCGCCAAAAACAGACCAGACAATTGAAATCACAGCAGGCTCTTCCCGCCTTGGTAATACTACAATCGAATTAGAACATCTTTGTAAAAGCTTTGATGGCAAACCACTTCTGTCTGATTTTTCCTATATCTTTTTGCATACAGACCGTGTTGGGATTATCGGCCCAAATGGATGCGGCAAATCAACTCTCTTTAAAATGATTACGGGAAAGGAACAGCCAGATTCCGGTACTGTCACAATCGGGCAAACTGTTAAAATAGGATATTTTACACAAGAAAGTGAACCTATTGATCCTTCTGTCCGTGTCATAGATTTTATAAAAGAAGGCGGCAATATTATTCATACAAGCGAAGGAACCCTTAGTGCTTCTGTCATGCTGGAACGTTTCCTTTTTCCTCCAGACATGCAATATGCCCTTGTCGAGCGGCTGTCTGGCGGGGAACGGCGCAGGCTTTCCCTCCTCCGTATCCTGATGGAAGCCCCAAATATCCTCTTACTGGATGAACCGACAAACGATTTGGATATTACTACTCTGACTTTACTAGAAGATTATCTGGACAGTTTTCATGGTATTGTTGTAACAGTATCACATGACCGCTATTTTCTCGACCGCATCTGTAACCGCATTTTTGCTTTTGAGGGAAATGGCATACTGACACAGTATGAAGGCGGCTACACAGACTATAAAAATGCTTCCTCTGTGGAAATGAAATTAACAGACAGCGGACTTTCCGGTTCTTCTCCTTCTTCGGAAACGCCCGAAAAGACAACAAACCGACATAACTGGAAAGACGGACAGGAAAAAAAGAAGAAAATGTCCTATAAGGAACAGCGGGAATTTGAAACCATAGAAGATGATATCGCCTCTTTAGAAGAACAAATAGAAAAGCTGGATTCTGAGATTCTGCAAGCTGCCCATGATTTCGTCCACTTAAATGAACTGACTGTCAAAAAAGACCAGTGCCAGTCCCTGCTAAATGAAAAAATGGAACGTTGGATGTACCTGGAAGAGTTAAACGAAGAGATTACAAGCAAACTAATACACTAAAAAGCATGCCTCTGCCCGTTTTTTCTTATTGATTCAATGCCGATACACTGTAAAAGGCGATATGCTTTCTTTATTTAAAACATATCGCCTCAATAAACTACAATACCGTATAATTATTCCCCAACTGCGAATTGATCAACTATATTCCCTTCCAAATCATAAACTGGAATCGTATAACCCTCTGCTAATTCCTGTGTTATAGCACATGCCTCTGCCGGGTTGCTAACATTAGGGCATAAATCATCTGCTTTTACATAGCCACTGATATCATTTATCCCAACAGCCCAAATTAAATCAGGTTCTTCCCCCTCTTCATTAACCTGCAAACCTGATCCATAACTTAACACCTCACCACTCCTTTAAAAAACCGTTGTCTCCACTTCTTCATCATAACTGTCCATCTCCTTTGCAACAGAAGCCTTAACCTTACAATTTGGAGATTGAGCAGCAGTATATGTTGTATAACCATTACCATTGTACAACTGCACTTTTGATTGTGAATAAAAATACGTGTTGGCAGTAGTTGCCTCTGGTGAATATACATATATATTTACACAATCTCTATCAGTATAAGTTAAAGAACTACTTTTCTTTAATTGCTTATCCGATGCTGTATACAATCTTGCCTGTGCTCCCATATAACCTGCTTTAGCATTCATAGAATCACTTGTTTTTACCTGTGCAACAGCCTGAACAGATTTAGACCGATTCCATACTTCTGAGTTAAATTTATAAGCCCTTCCATTCACGGTTTTTGTTATCCAGACAGATGCTGTATCAGCATTTGCAATATTGTTAACTGCACTTAAAAATAGTAATGTAATTGCAGATGTCATAAAAATCATTTTTTAATTTTTCTCATAGTCTTATTCCTCCTTTGAACATCAATTGTTTATTTAACATACTCCCACCAAAATTTTACTCTCCTGTACCAAGCGTAAAATAACCTATTACCGTCCTCCCGTCACTCTTATACACATTCAGGCGCACAGTATGGTATGATTTTTTTGCAGCTTCCTCTGGCGTCTGAATCCCATCCTCTTCCAATTCATTACGATATACATATCCATCCCTGCCTTCGTCCGATTCTGCTGCTATTAGCTCCGCTCCCAGTGCATCCGGTCCATATGTTTGTCCATATTGATTTTTCTTTAATGGAGGCATAGAATTAACCTCCTCTAAAGAGTACCCCTGCTTTGCTAACTCATCTGCCAATTCTGAAACTTCTTTCTCTGGTTTTCCGGCATCTGAAACTTTTTCACTGACAGCAGCATATAAATCAGTATAAGTGGCATATGCTGTAGTCTCATATAAATTAAAAGCAGTATATGCCATTGCTGAAAGTCCAAATACGGATAAAAACAGAACACAAAAACGCACTACTGATATTCGCCTGGTCACCTTTGTATAACCGGATTCCCTTTTCAACTGCATGATACGGTCTAATGCCTCATCAGACATTTCCACATCCGATATCTTTTGTGGATAATGATTTCTTATAAAAGAATCAAATTTTTTACTATCCATCTTCATTCCTCCTTTAACATTTCTCTCAGTTTTTGCCGTGCACGGTTCAACTGCGTCCCTACTGTTGCCGTTTTCTTTCCCAATATAAAAGCAATTTCCTTTATGCTATAGCCATCTCTATAATACAAATCCACAATAATTCGATATTTATCTGGAAGCTTATTTACTACATCCCATATTTCTTCTTCAATGGAATTTTCAAAAATATATTCCTCCCCCAAAGATGTGCGATTACGGTTCCAAAATGTATTTTTATAATTTTTGGCTGTATTTATGGTTGTACGCAAAAGCCATGCTTTTCTGTGTTCTTCCGATTCAAAGGAATAACCTTTGGATAAATACTTCAAAAATACATCCTGTACTACATCCTCTGCATCTTCCTGATTATGGCAAAAAGTATATGCATATTTTAAAAGCATATTGGAATAAGACTTAACAACAGCAGAAAAATCATTTTCATTCTGATTAGCACTAACCTTTTTCAATCTGTTACCTCCCTTCACTTAATATACAAATAAAGAGACCGTTTTTTTTCACTCTATAAAATTTTTTTACAGTATATCTCAATCTTATCGGTTTTGGCCAACGATCAACCGTTACAGCCCTGCCGCATTCGTCAAAAATACGCTTGCTGCAATTCCTGCAAATGTGCAAAGCAGCGCTCCGGCAAGAAGCCAGCGCACACCTGTCACAGCGCTGTGCTTTTTGTCCTTTGTTGCAAGAAAATAAACAGAAATCGTATAAAAAATAGTTTCTGAACAGCACATCAGCAGGGAAGCCAGATACCCTTCCCTAGAATCGGTACCAAACTCTTTGAATATATCGGTCAAAAGGCCAGTAGCCGCCGAGGAAGACACCATTTTAATCAAAGTCAGGGGAACCACCCGTGCTGGAAAATCAAAGCACTGCACAAAGGGTGCGGCAAAATCTGCAAGCAATGTCAGAAACCCAGACTCCCGCATCAATCCAATTGCAACCATAAGCCCAATTAAAGTCGGCAAAATTTCAAGTACTACATGCATACCATCTGCTGCGCCTTTTACAAACGCATCAAAGATATCTGTTTTTGTCATAATACCATAACCGATAATGTAAAAAATAATGATGGGAATAATCAGATTGGACAGAAACGTTAAAAAATTCATAACTCCTCATTTCTGCTGCACTTATTGCGAAAATGAGCATTTTTCGTTATAATAAATTATGAAAAACAGATAACATTTAGAACGCATTGTATAAATAAACAGAAAATGGAGTTAGCTTATGCATACAGTACTCATTGTAGATGACGAATTAATTATCCGCCAGGGATTAAAATGTATTATAGAATGAGATAAACTTGGTTTTAAAATTATTGGGGAGGCCTCTAACGGAAAAGACGCTTTGGATTTTATTTTGCAGAAAAATCCGGATGTTGTTATGATGGATATACGAATCCCAAAACTTTCCGGATTAGAGGTTGTAGAACAGGTCCGTCAAAAAGGCTATCTGGGAAAAATCATTATTTTAAGTGGTTTTTCTGATTTTAAATATGCACAGCAGGCAATCCGCTTTGGTGTAGAATACTATCTGACAAAACCGATTGATGAAGATGAACTGACAGAAACCATTCTGAAAATCGGAGAAGGCCTTGACAAGGAGGCACAACAGCAGAAAGTTATGACGCAATACCTTGCAAAGGTACGCAACAGCATTTTATCTGATTTGTTAGAAGGCACTTCTAACCTCAGCCAGAAAGAACTTATAGAAATAAACCTGTATACGGAAGATTATCAGGTGGTCATTTATGAAAAATACAGCCACTATTCCTCTTCTCCCTCTTACCGTTTTTCCGATTTACTAAAAGTAACGAATGACGATAACAGTTCCTATGAAAGCATTGTAAAAGACAACAACGAAATCCTTCTTTTGAAAGGCACATTTATCTTAAATAAATTTCAGGAGTTTTTAAATCGCTATGAGCGGGAAGTAAAACCACAAGTAAACTCACCGTTAGACTCCCTGTTTATCACCTATGGGCGTGTAGTAAATTCACCTGCGGATATCCACATTTCCTATCAAGAGGCACTCCGCCTTTTACAGCGGCGTTTTTTCTGCGAGCATCGCCAGCACACCATTGGCTATGACCAGCTTCCCGACCTTACAAGGCATGGCACATATGAATTGACCTCTGAAAAACTGCAGAACTATTGTGAACGCCTGACAAGCTTTATCCAGGCTGCCAAACGCAACCAAATGGCAGAAGCCTTAAACGAACTGGAAAATGACCTGTATTATGCCACAGAGGATATTCCTAAAATCAGGCTTTATCTGACAGACCTCTATCTTTCTATCAAAGAACGGCTGTCTCACCTATACCATAACGAAAGCATCCCTTTTCCTGGCAATGCAGAAATCATCAAGGCAATCGGTGAAAAATATTATTTATACGAAATTATCCTGTTCTTTACGGAACAATTTGAAGTAATCATGCATGCCATTGGCAATCCTTCCAGTAACAGTGTTATGGATGATATTATCCACTATATCGAACACAATTATATGGATAATATAAAGCTAGAAACAATCGCACCTCTCTTTGGCTACAACAGTTCTTACCTTGGTAAAATATTCAACAAAAAAGTCGGTATGGGCTTTAACATGTATGTTGATCTGGTACGCATCAACCAGTCCAAAAAACTGCTTTCCCAGACTGATTTAAGAGTATATGAAATTTCAGAAAAAGTCGGCTACCGAAATGTAGACTATTTTCACACCAAATTCAAAAAATATGTCAGGCAGAGTCCTGCAGAATATAGGAAAGCAGAAAAAAAGCTTTGAAATACTTCAAAGCTTTTTTTCTGACATAATTTCCATAACAAAACGGGAAATGTCCACTTCTTTATGAAAACGTTCTTTTAAATAATAAATCTGAAGATGTTCTTTTGCACGTGTCATTGCCACATAGAACATACGGCGTTCCTCCTCCATATCTGCATTTAGGACAGATTTGCTATGTGGCGTAATCCCCTCATTGGCATCGGGGATAAAGACACATTCAAACTCCAGTCCTTTTGCACCATGCATTGTCATCAGCATAACTGAATCATCTTCTTCCCTTCCCTGCTGTCCATAGCTTTTCTTCGCCTGCTCTTTTAACTCCTCTTTATATGCCTGCATATAATCAAACCACTCTTCAAAAGAATCCTGTCCTCTTGCCTCTTCTAAAAGCTCATCCAGAATTTCCATCATATCATCTGCGCGAATTCCTCGGTAATCTGCATATTCCCGTATGTATTCATCATACCCAATACCACGCCGGATAAAATTTACCGCAGCATAAGGTTTCATTTTAGCAAGCATGGACAAATCATATTGCAGTTGTTCCAAACGTTCAAGCATCCAGTCCTTATCCTCGTAAAAAGACTTTAGCTCTTCAAAATCCACATATGGCTCTGTAAAGGCGTTCCGATGGACATAACGCTTGGGACGGTTGATAATGTGAAGCACCTGTCCCCGTTCCCTGTTTCCCTGTGCCACACGCACATACGTCAACACATCCTGTACAATCCAGTGTTCATATAGATTAGGAAGCCTTTCCTTCATTATAAAAGGAATGTTAAACTCCATTAATTTGGAACTTAACGAGCGCGCCTGCGTATTAGTGCGAAAAAGAACCGCCATTTCCCGATAAGGAATCCCCTGATTGCGGTATTCCATAATTCTGGTGCGAATCGCTTCATTTTCCTCAGAAAGCTGCGCAAATTCCCTGATTTCAAGCGCATTACTGCGGTATTCCACTTTGCCGTCCTTATTTGCTGTTATCATACTTTTCCCTTTAACAGCTTTTGCCGCAGTTATTTTTTTAGACATCCTGTTCCTATTTTTTGCAATCACACGGCCTGCCGCCTCAACGATTATTGAGGCACAGCGGTAATTTACGCCCAAAAGACACTGTTCTGCCTCTGGATAATCTTTCAAAAACTGTTTCATCATTTCTGGTTTGGCGCCGCGAAAACCATAAATAGACTGGTCGTCATCCCCTACAATAAAAATATTGTGATATGGTTCTCCAAGCAGCCGAACTACATCATACTGTACACGGGAAATATCCTGAAACTCATCAATCAGGATATAGGGAAACTGTTGCTGCCAGATTTTACAGATGTCAGGGCGTTGTGATAAAAGCTCATAACAATAGACGAGCATATCATCAAAATCAATCAGGCGTTTTTGCTCCAATGCTTTCTGGTATTTTTGAAACATCTCCTGAAATACCTCATTTGCACAAAGCGGAGAATAATAATTAGAAAGCTCAATCCTGCTGCCCTTCACACGGCTGATTTCCGCTTCCAAATCCCCTAAAAACTCCCTCTCATCCTGAATTTCCAAATCTGTCTCACTGATAATGCGCCTTAATATCTCATAGCGCACTTCATCCCTGATAATATTATCTGCAGTAAAGTGATATGCGTGTTTTAAAATCATAAAAAAAATGGCATGAAATGTGCCAAAGTGAACTCCGCCTGTATGACCAGAAGACAAATTCTGATACCGCTGTTTCATTTCCATAGCAGCCGCCCTTGTAAAGGTAATCACAAGAATACTGGCAGGTGCCACCTTTTTTTCCTCTACCAGATAACGAATCCGCTCTGTAATAACACGCGTTTTACCGCTACCTGGCCCTGCCAGAACAAGCATCGGCCCCTCAAAATGAGAGACCGCCTGGTTCTGTGCTTCATTTAAAAATTGCATCTTAATAATCATTCTCCTTCAAACTCTGGAATACAAACAAGTAACATATTTTTTCATTCGCTTCCAAAGAATCTATTCCTTTGAATCATCAAGCATTTTCCAACATCTCGATCCCTTTACGAATCCGCACCAGAGATTCCTCTTTTCCTAAAATTTCCATAATCTCATAGGCGCCGCCTGGTGTCATTTGTTTGCCGGAAACCGCAGTGCGAAGCGGCCAGAGAACTCTCCCGTTCTTTAACTCCTTTTTCGCAATATACTCTTTGCAGAGAGACTCAATTCCTGCAATAGAATAATCTTCCCATTCTTCCAGCAGTGGAAGCATCTCTTGTAACACCTCTAATGAATTTTCACTGTTGGTCTTCATTTTTTTATGGGTGTACATTGCAACATCATACTCTGGAAGCTCATCAAAGAAATCAATCTTTTCCTTAATATCAGGAAATACCTCAATCCTTGTTTTTACAAGCTCTGCAATCTTTGTCAAATCATACTCTTTTTTTACAGTCTCACGGATTACCGGAAGTGCATATTCCAAAAAGCGCTCCATATCCATCGCCTTAATATACTCTCCATTCATCCACTTTGCCTTTGTAATATCAAAGACAGCAGGTGATTTACTGATATGATGATAATCAAAAACTTCCTCTAATTCCTTCAACGAATAAATTTCCCTGTCTTCACTCGGACTCCAGCCAAGCAGGGCTACAAAATTTACAATTGTTTCTGGTAAAAAACCCTGCCCCAGCAAATCCTCTACAGAAGCATGGCCGCTTCTTTTTGCCAGCTTTTTATGGTTTTCATCCGTAATAATCGGACAATGTACATACTCTGGCACTTCCCAGCCAAATGCTTCATAAAGCCTGTTATATTTGGGGGCAGAAGACAAATATTCATTGCCCCGCACTACATGGGTAATCCCCATCAAATGATCATCTACAACATTGGCAAAATTATAAGTCGGATAGCCATCTGCCTTAATTAGAATCATGTCGTCAAGTTCTTCATTTTCTACTGTAATATCCCCATAAATTGCATCATGGAATGTTGTAGTACCGCTTACTGGATTATTCTGCCGGATAACATAAGGCATCCCTGCTTTCAGATTCGCTTCCACTTCTTCTTTTGAAAGATTCAGACAATGCTTATCGTATTTTGCAATTTCCTTTCCATCCTCCGTCGTACTGGAGGCGCGAAGGGATTCCAGGCGTTCCCTGGTACAAAAACAGTAATACGCTTCTCCCTTTTCTACCAGTTCCTTTGCATACTCTAGATACATCCCGCTTTTCATGCGCTCACTCTGTACATACGGACCATACCCACCGTCTTTGTCCGGTCCCTCATCATGGTTCAGTCCTGTCAGCTTCATCGTGTTATAAATAATATCCAATGCCTCAGGCACAAAACGCTCCTGATCTGTATCCTCAATGCGAAGAACAAAAGTACCATTTTCATGTTTTGCAATTAAATATTCATAAAGCGCTGTCCGTAAGTTTCCTACATGCATCTTTCCTGTAGGGCTTGGCGCAAACCGTGTTCTGATTTTACTCATATTTGTACCTCATCTTTCTCTATTTTGAATGCTCTTCTCAAAACAGAGAAAGCATTAATCAATAATTTGAAAGTTTCTTTCCAACTTTCCTCCAAAAACCATTATGTAGTAATGTATTTAAAGATTTCCGAAAGATTCCCATATATGCGGTAATTTGCCCGTTCATCACCGCGTGCCTCCTCGGTATTAATTAAAATCAACTTATCCCCTTCATAATAACGCAGCATATTTGCCCATGTCTGGGAATTTAAGGAAGTCCCCACCACCAACAGGACATTTGCATACTCCGTTGCATTGTACGCTTTTGTCAGCCTTCCATTGTCAATCATCTCGCCATATAGCGAAAAACCTGGACGCAGAATCACTCCACAGTCCTCACACAGAGGTATATCCTTTGCCTCCTTGATATAACGGGCTCCATATATCTTTCCACACTCTGGACAGCGGTTTTCCTCTGCCGAACCATATAACTCAATTACATTCTTACAACCCGCTTTCTGATACATTCCGTATATCATTCTGGTGACAACTGCACTCAGCCTGCCCTCTTCTTCCATTCTTGCAGCCGATTTATATACTTCTGTAAGTTCTACGTCCATCTTATTCAGAATAATATTTTTATAGTAATCATAAAACTTTCCCGCCTGACGGGACAAAAACAGTGATGATACAATTTCATCACTGTCATACCCATACTGCTCTTCAATTTCATAAGCAATATGTTCCGCACGTATCCCATTCAGACCGGTTTCCCTCATAACCTCACTGCCACCCACCAGAACAATATTCTGGTTGTTGCGCAAAATCTCTCTGATTTTATCCATAACCTGATCCATAACAACACCCCCTGTTCCTTCCAATTTATTTTCCGAGGTATGTACAAATACACTCCACTGTACGATCAATCCCCATAATATCACTGCAGATTACCAAGTCATAATTATTCAGATTGGTCCATTTTTCTCCAACATGATAACTATAATAATTACCTCGCCGTTTGTCATTCTTTAGAATAATTTCTGCCGCTTTCTTTTCGTCCACACCATAATTATGTACAGCACGCCCCAGACGGTAATCCATAGAAGCACGGACAAATATGTTAAATACATTGTTTCTCTCCCTTAAAACATAGTCCGCACAACGCCCGACAATCACACATGGACCTTCTTCTGCAACTTTGCGGATTACATCAGACTGAGCAAGAAAAATTCTGTCATCCAAAGACAATCCAGAAAACCCAAAATCCTGATTTCCGTATACATTAATTCCCATTGCCAGAGAATATAATAAACTGTTTGTCGCCTTATCCTCCGCTCTTTCAAAGGTCTCCTCCGCAAAGCCGCTCTCCTTCGCCGCACGAGTAATTAATTCATTGTCATAAAACGGGATATCGTATTTTTTTGCAAGCTTTTCTCCAATTTCACGTCCACCACTGCCATATTGCCGTCCGATTGTTATCACTTTCTGCATAATAATTCCACCTTCCTGCCGGTGTTTTCTACCCCGGATATTTCTTTTTATTATACCCCTTTTAGTTTTATTTCACAAGACATTCTGATGTTTTATTTTCCGATAAAAAAAACGATGGTTACTATTTCACGGCTGGTTTTTCGCATAATGTTTAGAATAGCCATGAATAGTAACTACTACTGGGTTATATTGCTCCAACAATATTTGCAATGTCTTGTAATACCATAAAAATATTGGTATAATAAAATAGAATAGCAGAAAGGATATCTACATGAACAATAAAGAAATACAATGGCATCCACCATATATCGCAGCAATGAATCTTGAAATGGAAGCCGACAGGGAACATTTTGTATTTGTACCTGAATATACTTTAAATACCGGGGCATTGAAAATAGACCTTTTTATCGAAAATACAAAAAGCAGCCCTGTCAGTAATGAAATAGGTAAATTATTTCGAAAATACAATATACTGGAATATAAAAACCCCTATGACACACTCAGTATTGATGAATTTATTAAAGCACAGGCATATGCAGGACTTTATAAAGCACAGGGAGAAAAGACAGATAGCAGAACTATTGAAAGTATTACTGTATCATTAATTCGTGAGACAAAACCAATAAAGCTTTTTAACTATTTTAAAAGATATGATGTAAGAGTAACCAACCCTTATGATGGTATCTATTACATATTAGATAGAGTATGGTTTTCTACACAAATTATCGTCACAAAAGAATTGGACAAAACAAAACACCAATGGCTTTGTGCATTGTCAGGAAAACTTGAAGAATGTGATTTAAGAAATCTTCTTACCAGTATTAGCTCTTTAAATGATAAGATGGAAAAAGAGTATGCGGATTCTATATTGGAAGTGGCTTTAAAGGCAAACAGGAAATTAGCGGAACAATTGAGGAGTGATGAACATATGAGCAAAACATTAATGGAAATCATGGAACCTGTATTAATGGAAGTAAGGCAGGAATGTATAAAACAAGGAGAAAAACAAGGCAGGCTGGAAGGCAAACGTGAAGGCAGGCTGGAAGGCAAGCGTGAAGGCAGACAAGAGGGGATGATTTATGCATATTATGAAATGAATCTCTCGACCAATGAAATTGCCGAAAGAATGCACTTGACAGAGCGTGAAATACTCGAAATCCTCAACAAACGAGAGGAACAATAAGAAAATTACAAATACACCATCAAAACATAAAATGTTTTGCTGGTGTATCCTTTTTACATGTAGAACATAGAAAGTTTCTGTGCTTCCTGTTCCTGCTGCTTCTTTTGAATCATAAAGCGATATGTCTGCATTACCTGTTCCCTATCTTTATCTAATACCGCTTTTTCTACATCAGTATCTGCCATACGGCTGGTTGCCGCTGTCAGATTATATGCAGTCTGCGTATTGTAGCCAATTGTAAAATCCAGTGAATTGCTCTGTGCACCAACACTGCTCCGGCTGTCGGAAACCATCTTCAATGCATTATCAATCGTTTTAACATCAAAACTTTTCGTTACATCAAAATCTTCAATCCCAAGAGCCTTTAAAGTTGCATTGCCAGTGTCAAGTGAAGGGCCTGATCCATCTGGAGCTGTTGCAATATGCATATCGCTGTTGGAACCATCCAGAAGTTTTTTTGTATTAAACTCTGTATTTTGTGCAATTTCAGAAATCCCCTGCTTTAACTGATTGATTTCATGCTGAATCGCTTTTTTCTCGTCTTTTGACATCAACGCAGAATTAGATGCCTGTAATGCAAGTTCACGCATTCTCTGTAAGCTGTCTGCAATGCTACTCAAACCGGCATCTGCCACATTCAAAACAGATTTTCCATCTTCCGCATTGCGTGTTCCGACATTATAGCCATTAATCTGCGCCTTTTCTCCCTCGACAATACTAAGCTCTGCTGCGCCATCAGCAGCACTCTGCAATTTGGAACCGCTTGCAATCTGTCCATAATAGTTACTTCCGCTGTTAGAAATACCCTGTACCATCTTCTTTTCCTCCTCTCATTTTAGCTAATGCTATTACTCTGATTTAATACTATCACATTTTTCTAAAAAATGGAAGTCAATCTTTCCCAATCGATATTCCTGGGATTATATCTCCAATATCCTCCAGATAGTCATGTTCTGCATCGTCATCCTCTTCTTCCTCAACGGAACCTTCAAAAAACTGATTAAAAATGGAAGATACAATTTCATATTCCTCTTCTTCATCAATGGATTCAAATAATGGTTCGCCCGCCCCATTTTCCGAATAGATAAAAATAAGCGCTTCCATTTCATCGGCTTCTTCCTCCTGCACTGGTAAAACAGCAGCATATTCCTTTCCCAGTTCTTCCACTTCGATGACAGCAAGAACCTGTGCTTCTACATCACTTCCATCTTCATCTGTCAAAGTAATCACTACGGCAGCTTCACTATCTTCATTAAAAAACAAATCTCGATTTCTATCGTTCATATAGACCCCTTTCTGTCCGATGTCAAAGTATGTGCTATTAGGAACTTTAGGAAAATAACTGCTCAATTATCTAAGAACACACTTTGATACTCTATTTTGCTATTTTTCACTACTGTTGATAGTAACATTGCAAAGACGGCTTGTCAAATCGAAAATATACCTATAACTTAATATAATTGTAATATTTTTGATACAATTACTTCAACACTTACGATTATAATAAAAAAAGTCTGCAAAAGACTACATATTATGTAATTATTTATGGAAGGAAAGGCAATTATCAAAACTGACATGAAAATTAGAAACAAAAAAGCAAAACAAATAGAAAACAGCAAACAGGTAATCGACAACCAGACAGCAAGCACGGCAGAAGCGATAGATACGGACACTCCTTGGCTAAATGATGACGCCGGACAGGCTGAAACGGATTCCCATACAGCCAAAAACAAAAAAAGGTGCGCCCGCAAAATCCTTCTGGGTTTCCTCAGTGTCACCCTGATTGCCGCAGTCGGATTAATCACCGCCTCTATAATCTATCAGAAGGTTTATTATGGCAACCGCTGGTATCAGGGAACTTACATTGATGGCATTGATGTGTCAGGACAGACCTTAGAGGATTCCAAGGAAAAATTAAAACAAAAATACAGTAATTATGCGCTTTTAATCAAGGGAAGGAAAAATGGAAACCTGACAATTAATGGAGAAGATATTGATTATCAGTTTGATATCAGTTCCAATTACGATCAGCTCTATGAAACACAACATCAGGCATTCCGCCTTTTTCCTGCAACAAACCATTATACCTTAGATTTTGCAATATCCTATGACAAGAAAAAACTGTCTGACGTAATTGCGAAATCCGAACTAATTGCCGGAAGCGGCAGCTATCAAATTATTGCCCCGGAAGCCGCTACTGTAAAATTTTCAAAGGAAAAAGAGCAGTATCTCTATGTAGATGAAGTAAAAGGCAATACTATTATAACTGATCATTTACTGGCTGCCATTGACGAATGCCTTCGGCAGGTACAGACAAATATGGATATTACTGATGAAGAAAAATACCCTGACTTATATGAAACTGTCACTTCAAAAACCGATGAGGCAGAACTTCAAAAGATGTTAGAAACCTGCAATAACGCAGCACTCCGCTACATTACCTGGACAATGGAAAATGGTGAAAAAGAGCAAATTACCCCTGCAAAACTTTCAAAATGGATTACTTATAAAAATGGTAAAATCAAATATGACATGGATGCACTTGCAAATTGGGTTGAAAAATTCTGCCTGAAATATAAGACCGTCGGTCTGGACCGAAAAGTCAAAATCCATACTGGTAAAACGGTAACGATAAAAGGTGGAGACTACGGCTGGCAATTAGATTATGATAAAACCTTACAGCAGGCAAAAAAAGCGGTAAAAGCTTCCATTGAACCAGATACAACAAATGCTTATATTGAAAATCCTACAAAAACAAACAAAAAAGCTCTGACATTCCATAAGGAAGTCAACTACCTCAATACCGCTTATCAAATGGATACAAAAACTCCAGAAAATGACTGGGACAAAAAAAATTATACCGAAATATCTCTAAAAGACCAAAAAGTATATGTTTTCCGAAAAGGAAAGGTTGCGTTTTCCTGTCGCTGTATTTCAGGAAGGCCGGTAGAGGGCAGACAGACTCCGACTGGTGCCTTTTTTATTAAAGAACATCGGGAAAAATATACTCTTACAGGCGCTGACTATAGCACCCCTGTTACCAACTGGGTTCGCATCACCTGGTCCGGAACGGGCTTCCATCCTGCCACCTGGCAACCATGGTCACGCTGGACAAAAGATTTGTATCTGACAAAAGGCTCACATGGATGTATTAATTTAGAACCAAAAGATGCGGAACAGATTTATAAACTTACTAAATATCAGGAATTTGTCTTTATTTACTGATGACATCAAATTGACTAGAGCGTGTTTGAAAATTCATTCTCACAATCTGCACTCTATGCTTTGCGCTAAATTTGAGCCAAATCTCCCACAAAGTGAGAAGCACATCTTGTAAAAAGCAATTTTCAAACACGCTCTAAGAAAAACAAAAGCTACTGTTTTTGCAGCGCCAGATGGCATAATCAGATGGTTTTTTCGCAAGATGTTTAGATTAGCCGTGAATCGAACCATTTAATTTATTTACAGTTCCTTATGAACGATAATCACCATTGATTTTTACATAATCATATGTCAAATCACATCCCCATGCTTTCGCCTGTGTATCTCCCTGCTGCAAATCAATATTGATATGGATTTCATCTTCCGCAAGTACCTTTGCAGCATACTCTTCCGAATATTCAATTGCAACACCATTTTTATAAGTAACCACGGCTCCTGCTGTAGATGCCAATTCAACATTGACCTTTCCAATATCAAAATCCGCATCTGCATAACCAATCGCACAAAGGACGCGCCCACAGTTTGCATCTTCCCCAAAAATCATACACTTAATCAGGTTAGAACGTACCACACTTTTTGCAACAGTAACTGCCGTCTCCCAATCTTTTGCACCAGAACAGGTACATTCCAGAAACTTAGAAGCTCCTTCTCCATCTGCTGCAAGCATTTTAGTCATATTTAACATTACAATATACAATGCCTGCTTCAATACTTTATAATCATCGTTTTCCTTGCGAATCTCTTCATTTCCAGCCAGACCATTTGCCATGACGCTTACCATATCATTTGTTGAGGTATCGCCATCCACAGAAAGACAGTTGTAAGTGACCTGAACAACCTCGCCCAATGCTTTTTTCAGCATTTCTGTAGAAACGGCAGCATCCGTTGTAATAAAATTCAGAGTCGTTGCCATATTAGGATGAATCATGCCGCTTCCTTTTGCCATTCCCCCCAAGTGGCACTTTTTCCCCTGGATAGTAAATTCCACTGCAACCTCTTTTTTTACGGTATCTGTCGTCATAATCGCCTTTGCCGCTTCTTCATGCCCCTCTTTAGAAAGCCCTTTTACCAACACAGGAATTCCTTCTGCAAATGGTCCGATTTCCATAGGCATTCCGATGACTCCAGTAGAAGCAACCACCACCTCGTCTGCGGCAATTCCAAGTTCCTTTGCCAGAAGCTCACAAGTCGCCTCTGCCACTTCTATACCATTTGCATTGCAAGTGTTAGCATTTTTAGAATTGACAATTACTGCCTTTGCCTTTCCAGCTGTTTTTTCCAAATGCTTTTGCGTCACCAGAATCGGCGCACCTTTTACTTTATTTTTCGTGTATACGGCTGCCGTATTACATGATGTCTCACTATAGATCATGCCTAAATCATTTTTTTCCCGGTCCGGATTAATACCACAATTCATCCCATTGGCAACAAATCCCTCTGCTGCACAGATTCCACCCTCCAGATACTCATAACCATCAAACTTCTCCATTGTCATAGCCGGTTCCACCTTTCTATTTTGTATAAGCAAATAAAGCCATTTGTTACTATTCACGGCTATTTTAAACATCATGTGAAAAACCAGCCGTGAATAGTAAAAGCCATTTATTTATTGTCGATTCTGCGATATAATACACGAATTGAATTTAATACACAGAGCATAGCAACACCGGAATCTGCAAAAACTGCCATCCACATAGAAGCAATTCCGCAAAGTCCCATAACCATAACTGCTGCTTTAACTGCAAGGGCAAACACCACATTTTCTCTTGCAATACGATTCGTTACTCTGGCTATTTTAAAACTTTCTACTAAGGCTGTCAACCGTGAGGTCATAAAAACAACATCCGCCGCTTCAATTGCTGCATCTGCCCCGCTTCCCATTGCCGCACCCACATCGGCGCCCGCAAGTACAGGGGCATCATTAATCCCATCCCCAATAAACATAACCGAACCATGGTTTTCTCTAATTTTCCCCAGATTGTTCAGTTTATCCTCTGGCATCTGACGTGCAAATACTTCCTGAATTCCTGTTGCCTGCTGAACTGCCTGTGCATTCTTTTCTGTATCTCCTGTTAACATCACAGTATACAATCCCTGCTTTTTCATTTCCCAAATAGCATCTTTGGAATCTGGTTTTATCCTGTCATTAATCAGCAGACACCCGGCATATTTCTGGTTTACTGCCACAAAAACTTCCGTTCCCGCATTCTGCATATCTTTGTCAGAAATCGCAATTCCATGGCGATCCAAAAGTTTTTTATTTCCACATAATATTATTCCCTCTTCTGTTACAGCCTCCATTCCTTCTCCAGATACTTCCTGAATATTTTCTATCATGTTCAACGCAATATTGCGTATTGCCGCTTCTTCCCTGATGCTTGCCGCAATCGGATGGGTTGAACTGCTTTCTGCGCTGGCTGCCCAGGCTAAAATCTGCTCCTGTGTAAAACCTTCCGCTGCCTTTACTGACTCTACTTTAAAATTTCCCTCAGTAATTGTTCCTGTCTTATCCATAATAATGGCTTTTACTCCTGCAAGCATTTCTAAAGAAGCACCGCCTTTAAAAAGAATTCCCATTTTAGAGCCTGCGCCAATTCCCGCAAAAAATGCTAATGGAACACTTAAAACAAGCGCACATGGACAACTGATAATCAGAAAAGATAACGCAGTATAAATCCATTGTGACCAGTTTCCTGTAATCAGGGAAGGAATAATGGCTGTTCCCAATGCCAATATAACAACAAACGGTGTATAAATCCTTGCAAATTTGGTAATAAAACGGTCCATTTTCGGCTTGGAAGCAGCAGCATTTTCCACCGCCTCTAAAATCCTTGTTACCATTGAATCTTCTAACAACTTATCTACCTGTAAATAAAGCACCCCAGAAGTATTGACACAGCCAGAAAAAATCTGGCCTCCCTCTTTTACAGCCACAGGAACCGGTTCGCCTGTAACCGCAGAGGTGTCAATCCTGCTCTCTCCTCTAAGAACCGTGCCATCTAAAGGGATTCTGTCTCCTGGACGTATTTCAATACAATCTCCAATCAAAATTTCCCCTGGACTTACCTCTGTTACTTCGCCCTCTTTATAGAGGCGCACCATTTCCGGCCGCATATCGACTGCTTCCATAATCTGCTTTCGGCTTTTATTTACTGCTACATCTTCAAAAAATTCACCAATTTGGTAAAACAACATAACACCGACTGCTTCCGCAAAATCTCCAATAACAAATGCACCAATTGTTGCAATCGTCATTAAAAAGTTTTCATCAAACACTTTACCCCGAAACATATTTCTGACTGCTGTTACCACAACCTCCATACCCAGAACAACATATGCTGCCACAAAACAAATTGCTCCCAGATATGGTACATTCTGCACAAAATGTTCTAATAACATTGCAATTCCAAATAAAACCGCCCCAGACAAAAGTGTAACTGCCTCTTTACTTTTCCACCATACATCATCGTAACTTTCTGCCTCATAAACAACATCATGATGGTGATCATGGTCGTGATGTTGCCCGTGGCTGCAACTGCAGATTTCTTCGTGTTCCTGGTGATGCCCATGGTTGCGATGATGCCCATGCCCACAATCGCAACCTTCCTCATGGCCATGGTGATGCTCATGCCCACAATTACAACCTTCCTCATGGTCATGATGATGCTCATGGTTGTGATGATGCCCATGCCCACAATTACAACTTTCCTCGTGTTCATGGTGATGCTCATGATGATGCTCATGCCCATGAGATCCACTCCCTGTATTTCTCTTTCTGGATAATGGCCCAATTTTCGTTCCTGGCTCCATTTTATCTGCTAGCTGTTGAAGTTCTGGAAGTACTTCATCTGGGTTTTCTGCCACAACAAGCAGCTGTTGTGTCGCAAAAGTCAAAACCACATCCTCTACCTGTGGAAGTTCATTCATTTTGCTTTCTAATTTTGCTGCGCAGTTTGCACAGTCAATCCCTGTAATAGAATATTTCTTTTTCAAACAAAATACCCCCTGTTCTCGTATAACGCAAGCCAACTATAAAACCACTTGCAGCTGTAATTCGTAATAATGATTTTTCCATTCTGAAAACGGTTTTCAATTTACTTGCTCATATGAACAAGCATTCATATGAGCAACATTAATATACCACATGACAACGAAAAATACAATCACTTTTTATTGTCATGTGGCATTAAATTGTACTTACAAATTCCTCCAGCCTTTTCCTCCGTGCAGGTACAAATTGGTTAGATTCCAAAATTGTCATAAATTCTTCTTTTTTCACCCACTTATAAGCAACCGTTTCTCCCTTTTGCAGAACAACACTGTCCTTTTCCATATCTGTTACCGTCAAATAACCTTTATAGATTGCACTACGAGTTACAACCGTGTATTTGGGGGTAAATATTTCTGCAACAATTCCTGTTTCCTCCAGCAATTTTCTTTGTGCACCTTCCTCAAAGGATTCACCTTTCAACACAGAACCACCCGCCCCACTCTCCCAAAAACCAGGATAATGCTGCTTGCCATAATCTCTTTGCATAAGCAGAATTGAACCGTCTTTATGCATCACAAAAACTTCTGCCACAACATGTCTGTACTCCTCTGGTATACGCTGTCCTTTCAGCAAATCCTTTCCAGCATATGTTCCATCTGGATAATAGGCATCCCAAACTTCCTGTGCAGCTTTTAATTCTTCCATATACCCTGCTGTAATAATACCCGATGGCAGCGCAATCACAGCTATCCCAAATAAAGATGAAATAATTGTAACAACCCGGCCTATTACTGTCACAGGATATAAATCACCAGTACATAAGATATTACTAATATACAAACTGCTGTTAGAGCTTCTTTCTGTTTACGGAAAACTATGCTGATTCTGGCAAAGCTCCTGGAATAACGCAGTAGTTTAAATACCCGGAACACCCGAAACGTCCGTGGCAGACGAAATATTTTTAACAGCCGAAATCCATTGGTCATTCCAAAAATAGAAGGAAGAATTGCCGCCAGATCAATCAGCGCCATAGGCATAAATGGATATATCAGAAAAGACCAGTTCTTTTTTCCAAGTTTATAATCTGCTGTCAGCAGGCGCAGTATGTAATCAATAATGAAAATAACAGCCGTAATACTGTCAATCCAAATGCCCACCGTTCCTGGTGATTTTACTGTCAAAGGAAAAATACTAAGTACAATCGTAAACAATATAAACCAGTCGTAAAACAGACTTAACCTGTCATTGTCTTTCGATAATTCAATAATTTGATAAATACGTTTCCTCATCAAAATTTTACGCTCCTGAAAAATTTCTTCGGGTATATTATTCCTCCACATGTTCCATGCCCTGACTTAATATTGTAAAAACATGCTCATCTGCAAGTGTATACAGGGCAGTTTTCCCTTCTTTACGGTACTTCACAAGACGGTTCTGCTTCAAGACACGAAGCTGATGTGAAATAGCGCTCTGTGTCATATTCAGCAGATTTGCAATATCATACACACACATTTCATTTTCATAAAGCACATACAAAATCTTAATCCGGGTAGAATCTCCAAATACTTTAAAAAGATCTGCCAGCTCATACAGTTCATCTTCCATTGGCATCTTCTCTTCAATCTCTTTTGCCGTATTTGCATCAATTGTCATATAGTCATTCGTTTTATCCAAAACTTTTTCCTTTCCTATAGCAGGTTAGCTCTATGGAACTTCTGCCCCACAGCGTTTCAGGCCTTCTCGTGGAATATTTTGAGATGTACGGATATCCAGAATACTTTCCGTTTCCGTTGCCGCATTCTGATACCAGAGTATCGCTTCCTCCAAATCGCCGGATTCTTCGTAAAAAATCCCCAGTTCACAACAGATTTCTGCACAGGAAGTGGTCACAGCATCTTTTAACGCAAATCCAAAAAACTTTGGAAGATTACCCACAATCCGATACGCCTTTGCCAAAACGCACATCGCTTCCTTTACCTCATCCATACTTCTGCCATCTTCTGAAAGCGTCTTTTCAAATACAGGAACCGCTTTTGTAAAATCACTATCTTTTCCTGACCGATAAAGCTCCATAGCATACATATGATGCAATTTCTGTGAAAAATAGTCTTCTTTTAGCCCTGCCTGCAAAAGAGCCTGTAAGTCACGCCCGGCATGATTACTTTCCGGTTGATGAATAATCTCAATCTGGCTGTCGTATACAATAGGATCTGTCCGCAATGTCTCATGGATTGGATCAACCCAGGTAAAATGACGCAGCCGACGATACAGCTTTGGACGATACTCTTTCTCAAAATTGTAAACCGTATTGTACTCTCCTGTTGTACAATAAAGCATCTGCACAATCTCAATCTCCGAAAGCAAAATCGACTTTAACTGCAAAAGTTTTTCCTGATTTTCCTGATCCAGATATTCATCTGCGTCTGCTATATAAATATACTCTTTTGTAGCTTTTGCAGATGCAAAATTTCTGGCATCTGCAAAGCTTCCAGTCCATTCAAAATCATACACCTGCTCTGTATACCGTAGAGCAATCTCTTTTGTGGCATCAGCAGAACCTGTATCTACAATAATAATTTCGTCCACAATAGGCGCCAGGCTATCCAGACAACGGGCAAGCACCCCTTCTTCATTTTTAACAATCATACACAAACTGATGCTTATCATCGTACAGTTTCCTCCCATTTCCTACAATTTCCCTGCTGCTATTCTTCGGCATTATCATCTGGAACATTATCATCTGGAACATTATCATCTGGAGCATCATCATCGGGGTCATCATCTGGCACATCATCTCCTGGGTCATTATTGTCCGGCACATCGTCTGGAACATCATCTCCCGGATCATCAATCACCGGCTCCGGCGTTGGTTTTTCTGTTTTCTCTGGCTCCTCCGTTGGCTCTGGAGTTTCATTAAGGAATTTTTCTGGTTTTTCTGTGACTTCTGGTTCCTCTGTTGTCTCATTTATCGAATCATCATAATCATAATCGTCCTTTTTCTTCCCTGAAGACTCCTCATAACCGATGAACTCTTTCCGTTCCAGATTTTGATGGATTTCCTCCATAAAGGTACGCCAGATGGTTAATGGATACGTATTTCCATAGAGAGTACTAAGCGTTTTTGGTGAATCATAACCAACCCATACAGACAATGTATAATATGGCGTAAAACCACAAAACCATCCGTCCTTCTTATCACTTGTTGTTCCAGTTTTACCAGCACATGGCATATTCGTCAGCCCTTTACCCGCTGCTGTTCCACGAATCAATACCCCCGTTAAAATATCTGTCATGGTACGTGCTGCATTTTCCTCATAAATCTGTCTCTGATCACGTTCTGTCAGATTACTGATTACTACTTTATCATTTCCATCCAATATTTTCTTGATGCAAGTTGGTTCACGGTAAACACCATCATTTTCAATAGTCGCAAAACCAGATGCCATTTCAACAGTACTTGCCCCATTTGTCAGGCCACCTAAAGATGCCGCTGGATAATAATCATTCGCTACAATCTGACTGAATCCCATTTTCTTAACATAAGAAAGTCCAACCTTAGGCGACAATTCTTCAAACAACTTCCATGCAACAACATTTTTAGACTTTTCAACTGCTGTCCTCAATGGGATTTTTCCGGCATAGGTGCCATCTGAATTGTGCGGCCCGTCCTCAAAATAGGTATCATCTACAATTGTATTTGGTGTATATCCTCTCTCTAACTGAGGGGTATAAACAACTAATGGCTTAAAGGAACTTCCTGGCTGTCGGTAACTTTGGAATGCGCGATTTAAGGTATATCCTACTGTATCCTTCTGCTTTCTGCCTCCGACAATTGCTACAACAAAGCCTGTTTCA
Source organism: uncultured bacterium (assembly GCA_947651225.1). Classification (GTDB taxonomy): domain Bacteria; phylum Bacillota; class Clostridia; order Lachnospirales; family Lachnospiraceae; genus Butyribacter. The sequence goes on from CANSYK010000005.1 coordinate 64,534, forward strand.
TTGTCAATACAGGTTGCTGCACCCTGCAGTGTATAAATTCCTTCTTTTGTTTTTTCTTTAAACTCTGATAATGTCTGGTTTACTGCCTTTTGAAGCTTTTTCTGCTTGGATGAGCTTAAGCTTGTATAAATCTGATATCCGCCTGTATACAGGGCACTATGACATTCTTCATACATCGTATTATATTCTTCTTTATACTTCTCTTCCTCTTCCTCTGATGAAAACTCATACTGGAACTCAAATCCCTTTTTCTTCATCAGTTCCTTTGTTGCACAGGTAATCGCATATGTCGTCATATAATCCTGTGTCTTAATTGCCTCCGCAGGCTTTAAAACAATCTCCTCATAGACAGCATCACTATACTCCGCAGCACTGATTTTGCCCGCTTCTAATAACTGATTCAGAACACGCTCTTTTCTACTCTGTGTATGGTCAAAATGCTGTAAAGGATCATAATAAGTTGGAATATTCGGTATTGCACACAAAAATGCAATCTCTGGCAAACTCAGCTCCTTTACTGACCTGCTAAAATATGCCTTACTTGCCGCCTCAATTCCAAAATGAGCATTGGCAAAACAGATATTATTCAAATAAAATTCCATAATTTCATCTTTTGTATATTTCCGTTCCATTTCGATTGCAATAAACATCTCACGAATTTTACGTTCTTCTGTCTGCTCATTGGACAAAAAAACATTTTTTGCAAGCTGCTGCGTAATTGTACTTCCGCCTCGTGTAATGCTATCGTCTCCCATCAATTTTCCTTTTACATAAAGGAATCCCGCTTTTGCAGTAGAAAGGAAATTAATACCCGAATGTTCATAGAAGTCTCTGTCCTCCGTTGCAACCATACAGTCAATAGCCGCCTGCGGAATCTCATCAAAACTAATATAATCCGTATCCTTATCTCCTTTTAACCGTGCAATCGGCTTCTTATTTGCCGCATAGATAAAACTGGTTTCCGAAGCACGAAAAGTATCCTTGCTTGATTGCTCCACTAATTGCTTGGCTTCTCTTTTCCAACGTAACAGATCATCTCCGAATTTGAAGTAAAATACTACCAGCACCCCAAGAATCGCTAACAACATAATTAAAAAAAAGATTTTAATAAACAAGCGAAGCTTTTTAAATTTCTTTGGCTTCTTTCCTTTCTTTCTCTTTTTGGAACCCTTTCCGGAATCCGGCGCATTTGTATTATTACTTCCCCCTGTATTATTTACAGCGCTATTATTTACTGTATCCTGACCTGCCGCACTTCTGCCCGTTGCGTTACGGCCTGTCGCATTCCTGCCCGCTGCGGTACGCCCTGCCGCACTTCCTGTGCTCCGCCCAGTTGTGGTACGTCCTGTAGCGCTTCGGGTTCCTTGTCCCGATGATGTGCGGCCCTGAGCACCTCCTGTTCTCTGCCTTGCCGTGCGTTGTATCGTACTTCCTGCCCTCTGCGCTCCACGGGCTGATGCACTATTAGAACGGCTTGTTGTATTGCTTCTTCCAGTCCTTGACTGGCCTCTTCTACTACTTCCCTGGGATTCTTTCCACTGTCTGTCTAACTCTTCCATACTTGGAATATTATACATAGGTTCAAATTTATTTCTGTCATCACTCATGTTAATACCTCCATAACCCACTCTTTCACTCATCTCATTGTACCATATCATAGCATATTTTTCGCTAAACTGGCAATACTGTCAAATATAAAGAAATAATGAACCGTGAATAGTAGTTACTAAAAAAGGAGGCGTACATATGTACAAAAAATCTACATCTATAAACAAAAAAGACATTTTGCAAAAACGCTGGGTACTCTTAGAGCGAATCCCAACCATATTGACACCAAAAATTTTAATGCTATTTTTCCTCTATTCCGTAGCTTTTACTCTCTTTTTAATTGGATTAAAGCTCTTTTTTCTGGAACAGAAAGCAGCTGGACAATCCCCTGATTCAGCAGAAACTTCTATGGAAGCATCCGGCGCCAAAGAAATAGTGTATTCTAAGGAAAGCAGTACACAAATTCAGGAAAACATTGCAAAAAACATTATCCGCCTTCACGTAATTGCCAACAGTGATTCCGATATTGATCAGCAGCTCAAACTTGCCGTGCGAGATGAAATCATTAGTTCTTTACAGGCATCCCTGAAAAATGCAGATTCTATTGCACAAGCTGAAGAAATCCTCCTTTCCCAACAGGAAAAAATATGCTCTTCTGCCCAAAAAGTGCTCGCTGCAAATAATCACTCTGAAACAGTAAAAGTCACATTGGAATCACGATATTTCCCGATAAAACAATATGGTGATCTAACATTTCCCGCAGGCATATATCAGGCACTTTGCATTGAAATCGGAAGAGCCCAAGGACGAAACTGGTGGTGCGTCCTCTTCCCAAGCCTCTGTTTTGTAGATGAAACCACTGCCACAGTCCCCGAAGAATCGAAAGACAAATTAAAAGAAAATCTGTCAGAAGAAGAATATGACGCCTTATCTTCTCCTGTACCTTCTGAAGAAAACACCAAACCAGAACTACGTTTTGGCATTCTTGACTGGATTACCGATTTAAAAAAATAGTACCCCTGCTTTTTATTATGTGTTATAATAAAAAATCGTGAGAAACGAAAAATACAACACAAAAAATCTGAAAACGGAGAATACCATGAACAAAGCAAAGAACAGCAAAACAGCAGAGATTACAATATACAGCACACAGCATGACATATCTGATGAAACAACAGAAACCCTATATACAGGGGAATACCGTTTTCTCGCTGATACGCATGTCATTTCCTATGAGGAATTTTTTCAGGAAGAAGGGAACCCTCCGGCAAAAACCACCACTTTGATTAAAATTGGTGAAGACTTTATTCATATTGCCAAAAAGGGCGCCATCACCACCCAGATGCACTTTGAACCCTTGAAGGCATACCACGGCAGTTACCAGACTCCTTTTGGTACCTTTGCGTTGTTGATTGATACAAAGCACCTTGCTGTCTGTGAACAGGAAAATGAAGTACAAGCTGACATCAAATATTATCTCAGCCTGAATAACTGTCCTGTTTCAAGATGTATTATTCGTATTCAGATAAAAATAGAAAAGAAGAAAAAATAAAAAAGCGTCTTAGACGCTTTTTTATTTTTTCTTCTTTTTGCTTTTCGTTTTTTCCATTTTGGCTTCGCTCTTTTTTAACTCATCCATCTTGCGCCGCATCTTCTCAGAAAATTTCATCTTTGTTTTTCTTGTTTCCAAATTACTGCGAAGTCCTTTTACCCCCATAATATAGATGCCACTAATTACTGCTTTTACCTCTTTTTTTACAGGAATCACTTCAAAAACACTTTCATCACAGATAAGCGACATAATTTTAGGACCAATCTTAGCCTTGACAATGGGCACTTTACGTCCCCTCATGTACTTTGGAGTCTGCTCTAAAACAATCTGCGGCAGTCCCGATTCATTCAGCTTCATACGTTTTTTATCAATCACCAGCAATGACACCGTCTGAGATGCATTTTCCAGCTCTCTTTGTGAAGCTTCCTGTCGACTTTGCAATTTTTTTCCATAAATACTCAATGCAACCAATGCCGCAATCAAAATAACTGCTATCACAATCAGCACAATTGATACCGTGCTGATTCCCATAACAGATATTAACTCAAAATGGTTCCTCATAAACTCTCCCTTTCGTCATTGCCAAAACATATTAGAAAATATACCTCCAAATATATTTTAACAAATAGTTTCTTATACTTCTGCCTGATTTGCTTTCACCTTTTTACTCAGAATATCACGCACAGTCCTGCCAATCGCTTTTTTCTGCGCACGCTCCATCTGCTCCATATAAATCGGCTCACAATATTCAATCACAACATGTGCCTTACGAATCCACGGCAGATGACGTTCAAATACTGCATCTGTGTTATTAATGGCTACCGGCACAATTGGGCATTTCGATTTTTCTGCCAGTTTAAAACTCGCTTCATGAAATTCCAGAAGCTCCTCACCAGAATTGCGTTTCCCCTCTGGTGCAATATAAATAGATGTACCGCTCTTTAACAGTTCAATCCCCTGCAAAATTGTCTGCAGCCCCTGTCGAATATCTTCCCTGTCCAGAAAAAGACAATTCATATACTTCATCCAACGGGAAACCATAGGAACACCGGCAATCTCCTGTTTTGACACAAATGCCGTTGGATAAGGCGCTGTTGTATAACCTGCCAGAATATCAAAAAATCCTCTGTGATTAAATACATATAATGCAGCCTGGTCTTCCAGAACATTTTCCTTGCCCTTCACCGTTAGCGTCACGCCCGATAGAAACAAAATCGGACGAAACCCCAAATTATTGACAATCTTTTGCGATATCACTGCTTTCTTTCCTGGGCTAACCTTCCCAACAACAAATAACGCCAGATAAAGCGGAATACTTATGATTGTATAAAATATCAGATAAATCGCTACTAATATCAGCCTCATGTTTCATCCTCCGCATGATTGAAAGTCATTCCTCCTCCTGCTCTTCAGGAATAGGATCTTCTGCAGGCGGTTCTGTCACAACTGGTTCCGGTTCTTTTGTAACCACTGGCTTTTTCGTTGGCTTTGGTGTTTTTACCGGCTCCGGTGTCACCACTACAGGTTTTTTTGTTGGCTTTGGTGTCTTTAACGGCTCTGGCTCCTGTGTTGGCTCTGGAGTCAGCTCTTCTTCTACCGGCGCCTTTGTTGACTTTGGCTTCCTGGTCGGCTTTGGTGTCACATTTACTGGCGACTTCGTCACAACCGGCGGTCTTTTATAAGCAGGCTTTTTGGTCGGAACTATTGTCGGCTTTGGTGTTGGTGCCGCTGTCATCTCTGGCTCATCCTTCAGATCCGTATCTGTATCAACCGTGTCTTTTTGTACCTGATTTTCAATCGTTGTTAGTTTATAATACTCTTCTAACGTCATTTTATTCTTTTTCAGATACTTTGCCAGATTTTTCCCTACATAACGCAAATGCCATGGTTCATACGAATATCCTGTAATCTTTGTCTTATTCTTTGGATAACGGATAATAAAACCATATTTATGGCAGTTTTTCTTCAACCACTTCCCTTCTGAAGTCTGCCCAAATGACGTTTCTAACGCACAGCCAACCGAATTACAGGATACATCAATTGCAAGTCCTGTCTGATGCTCGCTGCTTCCTGGTTTTGCTGAAACCTTGTTGGTCTTATCCGAACCTCTTGTATTTACATTATTATTGTAAATCTGTGTCTGTCTCTCATAAGAACGGTATGCAGACACCGCCTTGAGCATATACCCCTCCTGCTGTGCACCTGCAAATAATTTCTCCAGTGCCACTGCCGCTCGTTTGCGTACATAACTCTTTTCGTATGTGCCATAAAAACTAAATCCCACATTTGGCACGACAAGGTCAGCCGGTACATAGTCTTTAGAAATAGGATACTCCCGGTTTACCAACACGGTGTAACTATCCGGTTCTGTATCTACTTCAATATACTGTTGATCTTTTTCCTTTGTAGAAGATTTTGGTTCTCCCACATTCAATTCCTCCGGGCTTGCAGTCGTATCATAATAATCATATGCGGTTCCTTCCTCGTTCGATACATCCACATCGGAACCTGCCCTGTAATGCCCCATACGCGCAGAAAGCGCACCTACAAAAAGAATAATACACGTACCTAACAAAATTGCTTTCTTTCTCATCCAAAAACCCCTTTATCAATTGTTCATTCTGTTGGAAACGATACAAGGCTGCCCTGCACAGTTTCCTGTTCCCTCTGCATTGCCTGTCAAGAAACGGCCAGTAAAGCCATTCTTTTGAATTATACCACATACTGGAAAAAAGTGCAAAAGAAGAAATATAAAATTTTAAATGTTTTTATATTGTTTTTTGTGCACAAGCACGAAAGGACAGGTTTTACTACTTGCAAGCCCAATCTATCGGTGGTATTCTTTTCACAGATAATCGTATAATCGTCAACTGTACATGCAAGCATGTCCGCTTGACCCGTTGCTCCGTAAGAATAACCGGAGGCTGCAGCAGTGCGCTGCCTGCACACCTCTCAAAAATGTGCGATTCTTTTCACATAACAATGCAGCGCAGAAATGAGGTAAAGCTATGACTAATCAGGTTAAAATAAAAGCACCTGCAAAAATCAATCTCACACTTGATGTCATTGGATGCCGACCTAATGGCTACCATGACTTAAAAATGATTATGCAGACAATTGACATTTATGATGAACTGACCATAACACGGACTGGCTCTATGCAAATCAGCCTGACTATGGATAAGGATCTGCCCGACCATCTTCCAGCAGAAAAAAATCTTGTCTATAAAGCAACACAACTTATGCAGAAAAAGTTTTCGCTCCCCTATGGTTTCCAAATTGAGTTGAAAAAAAACATCCCATCTGCTGCCGGACTTGCTGGCGGAAGCTCTGACTGCGCAGCAACATTGCTTGGTATTAATAAACTGTGCGGACTATCTTTAAATAAGAAAGAATTGTGTGAAATTGGTCTGGCCCTTGGCGCCGATGTCCCATTTTGTATTAAGCAGGGCACAATGCTTTCAGAAGGAATCGGTGAAATCCTGACTCCTCTTCCAGCGCTGCCTCCATTATGGGTACTCCTTATCAAACCAGATTTTTCACTCAGTACAGGTTATGTATACACACAACTTAATTCCATGCATCTGCACTATCATCCTGATACCGATAAAGCAATCGACGCCATCCACCGCTATGATGCTGTCACTTTGGGGCAATGTCTCTCAAACGTTTTAGAAACAGTCGCTTTACCAGAATATCCAGTCCTGAAAGAACTGAAAGAATTTTTTATGCAAAACGGCTCCATTGGGGCATTGATGAGCGGAAGCGGGCCAACCATTTATGGTCTGTATCAGGATGAAATCCTGGCACGTATTGCATATCAGGCAGCAAAAGGAAAATTTTCTGATTATGAGGTTTACCTTTGCCAGACAAAAGTGCCAGAATAGTAATATTATTTTTAGTGTGCATTATGTGGATAGCAATCTGTGATGATAAAGCATTCTATCTGGATAAGGCAAAAAAATAAATACAAAAATAAAAATCTTCCGGAAATGTTAAAGCTTTCCATAAAACAGCCGATATATCTAGTACAAAGAATAGTTATTTCCAAAAAATATTAAGGAACTATAAATAAATTAAATGAACAAGTTGCGAAGAATGTTTTTCCGGGTGCAAAGAAAAAAACGTAGGCATAGCTGGAACTGGCTACGGCGAAGCTTTTTGATGTAGCAATCAAAAAAACAGGCAAGCAAGTTGTTCCATTTAATTATTTACAGGTTCTAAGTGCAAATCAGGAATGGTTCATGGATGAACCGGCTTAGATGGAAATTAATCTTAATCATTCACAGAAAAAGGAGGTTCTTACAAATGGACAATATGACAGTCAATAATAATGTAAGCACATATGCAGCAAATAATACGTCTTCTGCACGGGAAGCTGACACCTCTGCAAAGGCAGCAGAAGCAGAAAAGAAAACGGAAGACAGCGCTGCAGTATATGAGAAATCAACTGAAACCAAAAAAAGCAGCACAAGCCAGATTTACAACAGGGATGCCATTGTTAGCAGATTAAAAGCGGATCAGCAGAACCGTATCGCTTCTATGCAGTCATTAGTTGAAAAAGTATTAGGCAAACAGAAAGGTACATTCGACCTTGCTAATGGTAAAAATCTTGCAAATACCTTCCGTCAGGTAGCTGGATTGGCAAGTGCAGATGATATTGCGGCAGCAAAGGCAAGTATTGCAGAAGACGGATACTGGGGTGTAGAGCAAACCTCTGACAGACTTGTCAGCATGGCAATTGCATTAAGCGGCGGCGATACCGATAAAGCTGAGGAATTAAAAGCAGCTATTACAAAGGGCTTTAAGCAGGCAACTGCAGCATGGGGCGAAAAGCTCCCACAGATTTGCCAGGACACATATGATACTACAATGAAGAAAATGGATGATTGGAAAAACGGTGTAACAACCGCTGAAGACTATTCAAAATATCTTTCCTGATTTTCACAAAGACAAAAAGGATGGGGCACTTGCCGCATGGCAGGTGCCCTGTTTTTTATGGGTAAGAAACTGTTAAGAATTTGCATCAGGTGTAATGGTGTGCTTTTTTATTTTCCCATTATTTTTATCATTACATATTCAGAATGTTTTCCTGTCCGCAGCGGATATCCCCAGCCAGCAATTCCCGAAGTGACGATTGCCTGGAAATCTCCCTGCTTCCGATGTCCGTAATTTAACTCTACCATTCCAAACAATGTTGTGAGCGGTCCGACCGGCCACATCTGCCCGGCATGTGTGTGCCCGGAAAGCTGTAAGTCATAACCTGCCGCCTCATTATCTTCAAGCTCTACTGGCTGATGATCCAGTAGAAGTAAAAAATCATTTGTATCGACTCCCTGTAACAGTTCCCGGGAAGACTTTCTGTTTGTTCCTGACCTGTCATCCCGCCCGATTACTGTAAATTCATCATTCAGTGCCACAACTTCATCTTTTAAGGCCTTAATTCCCGCATATTCGATTGTTGTTTTTAACTCTTCCTCTGTAAAAGGCGGATTCTGGGAATAATGCGCTCTGTCATGGTTTCCATACACATAGTAAATTCCATACTTTGCCGTAATGCCAGACAAGATTTGAAATGTTTTCTGCATCTCTGCCTTTGTACTCCGTTCATCCACAATATCGCCACACAACACTACTGCATCCACCTGTTTACTGCTGATATCACTGCAGTATGCTTTTAGTTTTGAAGCATTCATTGTCGTTGGGAAATGCAAATCCGAAATCAGGCAGATTTGATAACCCTCATCACGGATTTCTTTCTCCGTGTATACCGTATAATCCGTCACCCTGACATTCCTCATATTCCAGAAGCTATAGCCAATCACAAACACGGTTGCCAGAATCGGAACCAAACCGCTCATGTATACCTGATTCCAACACTTTTTTTCCCCTTGGAACCGTTTAACAATAAGCTGAATCAAATCCATCAGCAGCGCAAAGCCTGTGATATGCAAAACAATCAGTGCCCAAATCCCAAAAAGATTGACAACCGGAACCGCAATCACTATAACCAACACAGCCAGAACCTTTTTCCACCATTTCCCCAGCCTTGGCAGCCCCCAAAAAATTGCCGCTCTTTTCAAATAAAGGTAATCATAAATTCCTGCAACAATTGCAATAACTGCCGCAAATCCGATAAATACTGCCAAAAAACACGCCTCCTGATATAATAATTTTCAAGGAACTATCAACCAGCAAATGAATTCCTGACCGTTCCTGCCTTCTGTTATTATATCAAATGGATTGCATAACACCAACCCCCATTGTAACTTTTTCTTCGTTACTGTCCTCAGGGCGGATGGCAGCCTCTTATTTTTTCTCCTTCACTTTAAAAGGAATATCGGCAAAGTTTCTTCCATCTCCATTTTTATTGGTTACCTTTAATCGGAAGTCCTCTCCTGTATCATCCAGTAAAGTGACATACAAAATGCTGCTTCCATCTTCCTGCTGCTTTATATAATTTCCAAGCCATTGCAAATTTTTACCATCTTTCCCCTGAATTGCAATATCTGGATCATTATACTTATCGTTAAATGGCGCCTTTGTATAATCCGGCTGTTCTATTACAAGGTTCAGAGTTGCCTTTGTTCTCGTTGCCTGTAAAATCTTAATTCCATTCTCCTCTTTTCCTATTTTCTTAGTATAATTACCCGAAGTATCTACTGTCACAGGAAAAGAAAGTTTCCAGTTCCCTTTGACTGGCTTTGTCTGTATATATTCTCCATCCTTATCATGCTTGTCATAATCCCAGCCGGAAAACTTGTTAATGCTAATTTCTATTGGAATAATATCGCCGTCCTTATACTCCTTTGGATTTTCCGCAGTATACAGACTATAATTCTGCACCGATGTAAATGTACCATCAGACTGTTTATAGAATCCAAGCGGCCATTGATCCTCTTCCCCATCAATTACCACGCAACATGCAGGATTCTCTGGCACATCCTTTTTGTCATTAGAAGAAAATGTCGATATGCCATCAATTGCATTTTTCGTTAAATCTTCATTGTCTGTTTCCAAAACAAGCGTATAATACAACATATACCCATCACAATATAAATCGGACACCTGGATTTTGATACCTGCGGATTCCGCTTCCAAAAGGCTCTTATTGTCCTCTGCCTTTGCAGGCACAGACTGTTCACCAATCTTAGTATAAATCTCCTTTAACTCATCGCCATTCTTCTGCCCTTCTGTTCCTGAAATAAGTTTTTGGAATGTTTCACTAAGAAGCGCCCTTGCCGCTGCCGGGTTGCTTCCTATCGCAGCAACAGATACTGCCACACATGCAGCCGCTGCAATTCCTGCAATCTTCCATCCTCTTTTTACCCTGTTCTTATAATTATTTTTTCTCATTGCCCTTACCTCCCTCAACACTCTCTCCTGAACCTGTTTTTTCTCTTCTGGAGACAAATCTTTTGCATCATATTCATCAAAATTTACCTTTACATCATTTAGCAAATCAAATATCTTTTCCTCCATCCCTTCATGCCTCCCTTTCACTCAGATATTGTTTTCTGATACGCCTTTTCCCTCGGGAAAGACGGTTATAAATCACCGTCTTTTTCATCCCCATTTCCTGGCTGATTTCCTCTATCGGCTTTTCCTCTACATATAATTTAAGAAAAAGACTGCGGTCTCTTTCACTAAGACATGCAAGCAGGCTCTCCATTTCATCTGATATTTCCTGTGAAACAATCTGCTCTGACATAATATCTCCCTGTGATAACAGGATGTCCTCAATATTTACCCGCTGCAGCTCCTGCCGATACTTTCTCAAATAATCAATCGCACGGTATTTCGCAACCGCTGCCACCCAGTTCTTAAAACTGCTCCTGCTTTCATCAAAGGATGAAATATTCTCCCAGATATTTAACAGCACATCATTTAAACACTCCTCTATCTTGTCTGGCATGGCAAAAAGATGCTTTGAAATAATTGATTTTAATAATCCGCCGTAGATGTCAATGACATAAATCAGAGCCTCTTCATTGTGTAAGCCTAATTGCTCAATATAGTTGTTCTCTCCTATTCTCATATATCATCTCCCGCTTTCCTGACAGCTACATTTTAAGTCGTAAGAAAAAAATGGTTAAGCACCATAATATTCCTCACAATGTTGTTCCCATGGGAAGTATTTTGTATATACATCTATTATTACGCTTTTGAGACAGGATTTCTATCACTTGCATAAAAATTTTTAAAACTTTTCATATTTCGTTAATAGGAACTGTAAATAATTAATTTGACCAACTTGTCCATTTAATTTATTTACAGTTCCTAATTGGGAAAAAATATCAGATATTTCCGAAAGTTGCAAAAAAAGAAGGAAAGAATTTCAAAAACCTCTGAAATCAGATAAGAAACATATTTTGACTCCCAAAGGTTTTTAACCACTAAAACCTTTGGGAAATTATTTTTATCCCACCTCTTTATCCTGGGTTATTAATTAATACTTAAACCTGCACTTGCATATCCTGTAACGGTATTAACTACAGTCAATCCACTTGCTGTTGCTGAAAAAACTAACATCAGCCGGGTTTGAGCCGTTACCGGAATATTAAGCCCGGTAAGTGCGCCGTTTAACAATGTTCCAACAGATAAAATTCCGGAAAGCGATGGTGTCAGACTAATCAATGTTCCAGCAATCGGAGAGAATACATTGTTTGGCATTGTGGATTGATACATCTGTGCGTTCACTGTAACAGTAGAACCAACTAAAGAAAGCGCTACCGTTGTACTAAAGAACGCACTGAATGAAGTAATGATACCATCACGTGGAACCTGAAATGCAAAATTAGAAAGTGTTCCGCTGGCATTTGTAATATTAATCGTGGTTCCCAGCAATGTAAGCCCCTGGGCACTACTTCCAAATCCAACAAAGGCTGGAAGCCCCGCAAGACCTCCGGCAATTGTCGTCAAGGCAACCGGAAGCCCTGATGCAAACGGAATGATTGCACCTGTACCAGCAACGCCTGCAGGACCGGTCGCTCCGGTTGAACCAGTTGCCCCGGTTGGACCCGTCACTCCATTGGCTCCCGTTGCCCCTGTTGGACCGGTCACTCCATCGGCTCCCGTTGCCCCGGTTGGACCCGTTACTCCATCGGCTCCCGTTGCCCCGGTTGGACCCGTTGCTCCTGTTGGGCCGGTTGCTCCATCGGCTCCCGTTGCTCCTGTTGGGCCGGTTGCTCCATCGGCTCCCGTTGCTCCTGTTGGACCCGTTACTCCATCGGCTCCCATCGCCCCCGTTGGGCCAGTTGCTCCATCGGCTCCCGTCGCTCCTGTTGCTCCCGTTGCTCCATTGGCTCCCGTTGCCCCAATTGACCCGGTTGGACCAGTAGGCCCTGTTGCTCCTGGGCATCCTTTTGGTCCCTGAATTCCAATCGGACCAGTCACCCCCTGAATACCTTGTGCACCTGTCACACCTTGCGGACCCATTGGCCCTGTCGCTCCGGTTGGACCGGTAATCCCCGGAATGCCTCTTGGTCCCGCATAGCCTCTTGGACCTGTATTGCCCGTAGGACCTACTGGACCAGTATTTCCTCTGGGGCCTCTTGCACCAGGGCAACCTGGGATACCCTGTGGCCCCATTGGCCCCTGCTCTCCTTTGTCACCCTTTGGACCAGGGCAGCCAGTATCACCTTTGATACCCTGCGGTCCCATTGGTCCCTGTTCTCCCTTTGGTCCTGCAGGACCACGTTCACAACAATGAGAATTGCACTGATTATCACAACGATTTGTACAGCAGTTATATGAGTTACTTTGATTCATACAAAAACATCCTCCTTAATTGTAATTTATAAAAAGACATCTCTTTTGCAAATCAAAAAATATCTTATTCTGCAAATATTTTATGCATACCTGATAAATTTTGATACTAATGTATGCCTTTTCCAAATTTTCAGGAAGCTTTCGCTCATTAGATTTCTATACGAAACCACAAACCACTGTCAAAATTCCGCAAAAAAAGCAGAAAAGCAATCGAATCAGGTGATACAATCAATATATAGTAAACGAAAAAAACGCTTGCGTTTTGCTTCGTTTACAGCGCCGGATACACGCTGCAAAACAGCATAACTTCCTATGTGTATCCGTGCGCATCCATTATAGTTAACGCATGTATTTTATGCGTTTACTATAATAAACCGCTAAATTTGCAAACTGTCAAAATAACACTTGTTATAAAGATATGCTTTAGAATAAGGCTTGCAGATTCCAGCCCTTTCATTGTATTCTTTTGCCTGTTGCCGGTCTCCCAATTTATCATAGCATACGCATAACTGTAAAAGAGGGATATAGTCGTAACAATCTGGCAGGACAAACCCACCTGAATATTCATTTTTTTGTGTATTCAAGGCAGTTTTATACCAATAAATCGCATTATGGTAGTTTCCCTGCTTTAAAAAAAATTTTCCAATATCACAACACAATTCCGCTCTTGGCAAATCAAAACTCATACTGCGCAAAAGAGTCATCAAAGCAGAATCTTCCTGCTCCAGTTGACCATAACATTCGGCACAGATAGAGCATGCCTCTATTTTATTTTCAATCCATCCTTCTGGTGAATGCAAAAACTGTTCAAATACAGAAACAGCTTCCTTATATTGTTTGTGATAATATAGCTCTCGACCATAATAATATTGCTGTCGTGCATCCAAAGTCTTTCCGTCTGCAAGCATCTTTTGGTATATTTTGAGATTTCGGTCAGGATTCCCTGCACTCAATTTTTTATGGCTTATTGCAATATCAGAATAAATCACTTTGCCATTTGGTGGAATTACTTCATGGACCGCACCAACCCAGCGGTGTTGTGAACAGTTTCTAATCCATCGTTCCCGAAAATAGGAAAAAGATGGCATGCCCGCTTCATCAAAAGCTGTGTTATATTTCATCATTACAATATCAGTATCTGGTGACAAGGACTGCTTCAACCGCAAAAAGTTATCTTTTTCCGTCTCCTGCAAAATATCATCGGCATCCATCCACATACAATAGTCCATAGATGCCTTGGAAAAAGAATAGTTTCTGGCGTCCGAAAAATCATCTGTCCATGGATAGGAATATACATTTGACGTATAATCAGATACTATTTCTACTGTCCGATCCACCGAACCAGTATCTACAATAATGATTTCTTCTACAAGTCCTGCTACACTGTCGAGGCATCGTGCGATATGCATTTCCTCATTCTTGACGATCATACAAAGACTTATTGTTACCATATTAATTTCTCCATCTTCTTTGTTTTATTGTCTACAGAGCTTTTCTATGCTCAGATTCATATTAATTTTAGATGCGCTTATTGAAGAACACCATGCAAAGAACAAAGTGGAAGCATTGAAAATTTCAACAATAAAATATCTTGATATTTCAAGCGTTTCTCTCCTCCTTCGTGATTCTGCATATCGCATATATGCATCCTGCACACAGTCATTAAATACAGGTGTAACTTTTATAAATCCACATTTTTCCATATCTACAGATACATAATAATAGATAGCATAATAACCAGGAGTTAACATAACAGAACAGTTATTACAAAGAGAAATATTTTCCGTTACATCTGGTATATCTATTTTAAGTGGAATATTGGCATTTCTCGGCATAATAATCCTCTGCCCTGAAAATGATGCAAATACACTGTTTTGTGTACAACCAGGAGGTCCTGCGGGACCCTGGGCACCTTGTTCTCCTCTTGGCCCCATTGGACCGGTGGCGCCTTGTGGCCCTTGGGGTCCAGTGACTCCCTGCGGGCCTGGTTCTCCACGCACTCCAGGACAGCCAGGAGGTCCTGGTTCTCCCCTTGGTCCCATCGGACCCGGTTCTCCCAGACAACAATTCGGCTTCGGTTTCCTGCATCCTTCTGGACAACAATGCGGCTCTGGTTTCCTGCATTCTTCCGGACAGCCATGCGGCCCTGGTTCCTTGCATTCTTCTGGACAGCCATGCGGCTCTGGTTCCTTACATTCTTCTGGACAGCCATGTGGCCCTGGTTCCCTGCATTCTTCTGGACAGCCATGTGCTTCTGGTTCCATTAGGCCAGATTCACAAAAACAGGAAGAACCAGTTTTCTTTGGTTCTAAGGCACTTACGCCCTGGGAATCATCCAATACAGTATGCTCTGTGCCAGCCTCCAAATTGGAAGAGGGCTGGGAAGCGTTTGGGCAATTGTTTCTGTTGGGAATTCTTCCCATCCCAAACAGATTTAGATTTGGCAGATTAAACATCCAGTTATTATTACAGTTATTCAATTAAAACCACCTCATTGATATTTGATATTAAGAAACTGCCAATCATTAGGAACTGTAAATAAATTAAATAATCAAGTTGCCAAGAATGCTTTTTCGCAGGTTGGTTAAATTAATCATTTACAGTTCCTTAACTTGTTCCGTAAATTTATTGACAGCTTCTATTTGATGATACATTCCTATCATAATAGATTATATGCACGAAATCTGAATTCGTTTTTTTCTGTGTAATTCTTTATTTTAAATACTAGTATAATCCAATTTAATTAGTTTTCTGTTTTAAGGATATTTTTCTGTTTACGACTTTTCCTTGTTTTGGGTTTGGGCGCACGCTTATCCTGATCTTCAACACGAACCGCCTTATGATCGACAACTTCATATACAATTTGGCTTACATCTTCCTTTTCAAGGTCTATATCATCCAAACTGTATGACCAGTGATAAGGTATTGGCACTTCATTAATTTCTTCAAAATATGTGTATATCCTGCTTTCCAGCTCATTCTTGTCAGTAACCCGAATTCCATTTAACATCTGTTTTGTCATTTTGCTGAAAAATCCTTCTACCATGTTCAGCCATGAACCATGTGTTGGCGTAAACACAAACTCAAACCTCCCCGGAACTGTGTTCAGATATTTCTGGGTCTCCTGCGAGGTATGGGCAGAATGATTGTCAAGGATGAGCCTGATTTTGTCCTCGGCCGGGTACTTTTCATCAAGCATCTTTAGAAAACGGACAAAATCAGAACTTTTATGGGTTGGACTGACAAGCGGTATCGCTTCCCCGGTAAGCAGGTCAATTGCCGCCAGCAGGGAAAGCGTGCCAAAACGGACATATTCATAGTCTCTCCAGACAGGGCTGGCTTTTTCTGTATCTGGAATTGGCAGGCGGTCTTCCACCGTATTGCCAACTGCCTGTATGCCCGGCTTTTCATCGTAGGACAGAGTATGGACAGGAGTCCCTTCAAACGGCTTCAGGTTCCCGTCCTCATCGAACTGCAGGGATATTTGTTTGTAAATGACAAGCACATCATGCATTTTGGAATCAAAATCAGGATCCCGTTTTTCGCAGTAATATGTTACTTTAAATGGACGGATTTTGGCTTTCTCCAGGATTTTGCGCAGGGTAAACTCAGAGACCGCCGCCATACGTGGATGCCCCTCCTCTTCTGCAATTGAGTTAATGAAACGGGTAAAACTGGCAGGGTACCACAGTTCAGCAGAATAACCATAATCTTTCGGTTTTTGGCAGGCCTTGTTAATAACCCAGGTAATGTCAGCATCCGTTATCTCTGCCTTGCGGCCGCGCCCGCTACTGTCATTCAGAGCATTTTCAATTCCTCCTTCCTTATACTTGTCAATACACAGCCGTACAGTCGGGACGGTAATATCCAATTTGTCAGCAATATATTCATTTGAATTATTATCAGCTTTCAGAAGGAGGATTTTCGCCCTGATAAATATTCTTGCCTCAACAGTACTTTGACGCAGGATGCCTTCCAGGGTTGCTTTATCAGTTTCTGAAATATTTATGGTTTTTACTAAGTTTGGCATAGCATATATCCTTCCAATAATTTATATATAGAATTAATTATACTACACTTTCAAACATAAAGGTAATTAAATTGGATTATACTAATATTTTAGGTATCAGATAAGTCAGTCGGATATATCTGTTAATCTGCCGCTGGCTCTCCCCAACCTGTCTTGCCAGTTCCTTATTAGAATCCACTTTACTTGATTTACCTGTATTTCGCAGCCCCCATTCACCACTTCCAGATATAAAAGTTTCCAATTCCGCAAATTCTGCTGTTGGGTTTTCCGACTTTTTGCCAACTTGGCAGGAAGTTAAATCTGTCCGTTTCCCCTGTTGTTCCATTGCCTCTTGCCTCATCCGGTAAGCAAATGCCTTTTCACTTGGCTTGATATGCTCCCTTTGCAGATTACTATCCACCATTGCGATTACTGCCTGATTATCATCCAAGTCCACAACCATAACAGGAACTTTATTCACCCCTGCCCATTTACTGGCTGCCTTTCTCCTGTGTCCGGCTATCAGTTCATATCCTTCTCCTACAGGATTAGGCCTTGCAAGCAACGGCACCAGAACACCCTCTTTTTCAATACTCTGCATCAGTTCAAATAATTCTATATTCATTTCCACCTTAAACGGATGATTTTTGAAATCCACTAACTGATTCAGAGACAAATACTGGATTTTCCCCTCAAAAGTGTTCCTCTCACTTCCAACACCCTTGTTCTGAACGATTGAAGACTTATTCTGTTTTTTCTCTGCCATTTCCATCACCACCTCTTAATCCAATATAAAAAGACCGTCCATCCTCAAAACAAGTTTCTAAAAAGAAACTCTGAAAATGAACGGTCTCCCATACTTTTTTATTCACTTGAATAACACAGTTTTTGATGAATTATTAACTCTACTCCGATGTGTTCCGTGATACCATATCCAGAACCACGGAGACATTTACGCCGTCAGAAATCGCTTTTTTATACGTTTTTCTATCACTCTGGTCAAACCTGAAAAACCTATCAAAGTTCCTAAATTCAAGGATTTTCACGAATCTCTCCGATGTAGTAGACATACCCCCTCAACGGTATTACCCCTTTCCCACAAAACTTTCCGTACTTCCTTGCCGTCAATATAAATCGGAAAGTTAAACTCTATCGACTTCAACGGCATTTTCGATTCTCCATTCGATATATCTGAATTTCTTTAATAAGGTATGTGATAAGGTTTTTCTTCTCCTCATCACTCAT
Source organism: uncultured bacterium (assembly GCA_947651225.1). GTDB lineage: Bacteria > Bacillota > Clostridia > Lachnospirales > Lachnospiraceae > Butyribacter. The sequence continues at coordinate 82,659 of CANSYK010000005.1, forward strand.
TATAGCATATAACTTTCCAAAGTTCTGCATGATTTTGTAAACATTGTCAAGCGTGATGGCTTCCATCTCAATGGAGCTTTTTCTTAATTTGGCATCTTCAATGCGTTCCTCCAACTCCACCATCGTATCGTACAAAGCGTCAAGCCTTAATGTCATATCGTGGATTTTTCTTTCACGAAATCGAGCATCGACAGGAAGATTGTCAATCTCATTTTCCAGACGTGCTTTATTCAAATCCACCTCTTTCAGCTTATTTTCATAATTGGCAAGTTCTTTATCTACAACACTTGTATCTGTCTGCACTCCAATCCGCTTTTCAATCTCTTTTGCAAAATAGGCATCGCTTACAAACTCTCTTACCGCTTCTACTACAAGCGGCTCAATGTCTATTTTCCTTAAAGATGCCTTGTAGTCACAATGACGCCCCCGCTCCTGCTTATTTCTTCCGCATATATAATAGTAGACTTCCTTATATGTGCCGTCTTTATTTGTCCATGCGTGTTTATTTGTATACATTGAACTGCCGCAAAGGGGACATTTCAATACGCCTGTCAGAAGATGCAACCTTTCTTTGCCAATTCTCGACGGCTGCTTGATTCCTGTTGCTAAACGCTTCGCATGGACTTTCTGCCAGAGTTCCTCACTGACAATCCCCTCATGCTGCCCGTCCTCTAAGATATAATCATCTGTATGGACTTGTTTGTATTCATTCTTCGTTCCTTTCACTTTCTCCCGTGTTCTTCTGCCATATGCAATTTTTCCGCAGTAAACAGGATTGTCTAATATCTGCCGTATTAAATGGCTGCTCCATGTTTCTAACTTTCCATTCTGGCGGGGTATCTTCTTTATCCCTTGCAGATTAAGATATTTTGCAACTCCCCCAAGCCCTATATCTGAATTTCCAAACTTATCAAATATAATTCGGATTGCTTCGGCTTCTTTTTCCTCTATTAAAAGATGGTTGTCTTTCAGATAATACCCATATGGGGCAAAACCGCCGTTCCAACCGCCTTGCCTTGCTTTTTCCCTTCGTCCGTTCATAGTCTGCTCAATGATATTTTCCCGCTCAATCTCGGCAACCGCCGACAGGACAGATATGAGCAGCTTTCCGCTTGTCTGGGATGAGTCAATCCCCTCTTCAATGCAGATAAGGTTTATCCCATAAGACTGGACAAACTCCAATGAATTTAGAATATCTGCCGCATTTCTCCCAAAACGTGAAAGTTTATAGACAAGGATATACTCTATTTCCAATCCGTTTTTTATGTCGGACAGCATTTTCTTAAATGCGGGTCGCCCCTCGATTGACTTCCCTGATTTTCCTGCATCTTCGTAGATGCCGACAACCTCCATTTCCTCACGGTCTGCAAACCGTTTCAAACTATTTTTCTGCCCCTCAAGGCTGTATCCGTCAACCTGCATCTCGGTACTTACTCTTGGATACAGAACACATTTCTTTCCTTCCCTGTTCATTCTAACACCTCCGATAATTTTGGAAAATGCGGTATGTAAAGTTGCGTAAGACTACGCAACACAATCCAGTTCCTGCAAAACAAATCTTCCGTATTTTTCAACTGCCTGCACCATAGCTTTTATAAAGACATCAAAGTTTTCTGCTTCGTTGGCTTCATTCTTTTGTTGTTCCGCATTATGAAATTCTTTGACATTTTCCATCTGTCTACCTCCGCAAAGCTTAACGGCTGTATGCCATAAATTATATGGATACAGCCGTTATTTGACTAATGTGCAAATCCTCCCATTTCCACTAATTCGCACAATTATTTTCCGAACCATTTTTAAGTGAAATGCTAATGGCAAGAGCCTTATCAACCCTTGCCATCGTTTCAGTCGGCATCATTCCCATATACTGTTTCAGCCTTTTCTTATCTACTGTACGGATTTGCTCAAGCAGTACAACGGAATCCTTATCAAGCCCCTCAAAATCATTTACTGCGGTATGCGTCGGCAGTTTGGATTTTGTCTGCACCCTGCTCGTAATGGCTGCGATAATGACTGTCGGGCTGTGCCTGTTGCCCATATTGTTAGAAATGATAAGTACGGGTCGTGTGCCGCCCTGCTCCGAACCGACAACGGGATTAAGCTCTGCGTAGTAGATGTCGCCACGCCTGATTGTTTTTTCCATATTTTTTATAACCTCCATCTGGATTTAGGCAGGAATACCCTGCCTATGTAACAGCCAAATGCAAGGGAGTATTTAAGGTCGGGAGAGCATAAAACAAGCCCTGTTCCAATAGACCGCCCTGCATCTGGCTTTATGATAAAAGGCATTTTCTATTTGTCCCCGACACCCCGAAAATGCTGATGCGTTACAACGCAAGGGAAGTCACCAAACGGTCAGCAGCGAACTGACGCCACGGGAGTTGCACCCCAACTGTCGGTCTGACAGAGCCGCCCCCATTGCCTGCGGCGGATTGGTTACCGCTCGGACTGTGGCTGGACGGGAGTATCATTGTCCTCTTTGTGGGTCATGGCGGAATCGGGAGCTGCCCGATATTTTCAGTCGGTATTTTTCGCTTACCGCCTTTCGGCGGGTCATGGCGTACCGCTGCACACGCTTATGCTTATTACAGCCACAAAGAGAATGTATTTGGTGAATGGGTATTCGGTTTTCAAAGAGCCGTCCCGTTTTTGCCATAACGGAAAACAGGTGAAAGGGTTTTTAAGCCCCTTCACCTGTTTGCTCACTCAACTGCCACAACACAAGGCAATTATTTCATAAATTTTTTTATCGCCTTTAATGCCGCTTTTATAGAACACTGGACAGCTTGATATTTGCAGCCCTCCAGCTTTGCAATCTGTTCATAGGTCAGCTCCCCGAAGAAGTACAGCTTCAGCCTGCGCCGCTGCACTTCTGGAAGTTCGGAAACCGCCCTATGTAGCTGCTCGTATTCAATGCTCTCTGAAACAATATCCTCAATCCGTTCTGCCTTATAAAAAGCTCTGTCATTCAGCGTTTCATCGGTCAGCTCGGAGTGTTCAATGTGCCTGCTCACCCTGTTCAGATGGGATATGTCCTCAAGCTCAAATCTGTCAAACGTCTGGTACAGCATTTCGTCAATCTCAATATTCTGCTGCTTTCCACGCCCGTCCTTAAAAGAGAGGTAATAATGCCCCTCGGTTATCGTCAAAGTGTACGGGTTATACTTGTCCTTTTTTCGGTTTGGATGCTTTTCAAGCATTGTAATTTCCTCCAATCAATCTGAATTTTTTTGAAAATCCAGATTGACGGGCGGAGAACGGCATCCCACGTCAAAAACAGCCCTGCGGCATGTTTTAACAAAAAACGACAAAAGAAAAACCGCAAAGGCTGTCGTACCTTTACGGCTCATGGAGATTTCAGTTCTGATATGTAGATATTTGACACCTACTTTTGGGGTATAAAGCCCCCGTGTGCTGGCGAGAATTTTTTTAACAGGCTGTCCACCCATCCCCGATATGATATATGTATATGGAAATTGCTATTTGCAGGCAATAAAAATCCCTCCAAACTTCAAAAAGCGAAGTCGGAGGGTGGTTAGGGTATGGCGAAACAGCCCACCCGAACATCGTTTTTTTTATTTGGTGGGTCTGATTTGCTGTTTTTACATAGTAAACGCCTATATGTTATGAATAATATTCCAAGGTCACTATCAATGTTGCGTTTATTTCTTTCCAGTAATTATCTATTAAATGCTTTATATGTCTGTAATACAATTTCTGTATAGCATCCGCTTTCATCACAATAAGTTTTCATATCACCATTTAGATAGACAATGTAATTTTTAAATTCTGTAATATCTGATTCTGTTTTTTTATTCTCGCAAGATATACCGTTCAACAAATTTACTATATCATCAGGGAATTCTACATATAATGCTCTTAACAAGAAACCTTTATCTGTAACTTTCATTCGCAGCTCATTTCCAGAATGGCAATTCTCCAAATAGACCGCTACTAAAGATTTCAAGCCAAACTCTAAACAGAAGTTATTGCCTTTTACTATGCAGCCAAAACCATCATCTGCATCCAGTGAAAAATGCACATTCTGCTGCCTTGCCATTTGTTGTATTTCTTCCATTATTTCTATACCAATCAACGCAAGTTCAATATCATTGCTATCTGCTTTAGTATAATGTTTCAAATCAAACTGGTTTTCATAAGCAACGGTCATTTTCCTTTCCTCCCAGATTGATTTAGCCTGTCTAGCATTTTCATTTCCCCACGGTTAAGCTGTAAAACTTCATCCGCCTGCTTTGCCAGTTCATTTGAATGGGTAACGATAACAACACATTTGTTCATCTGATGGGCACATTCTTTTAAGATATTCGCTATTTCGGCTGCGGTATCCTCATCGAGATTTCCTGTCGGCTCGTCCGCAAGGATAACCTTTGCGTCTGACGCTAATGCACGGGCAATCGCTACACGCTGCTGTTGTCCGCCAGAGAGCTTCAGAACATTTCGTCTGCTTTCTTCCTCGGTTAGTCCGACACGCTCCAAAATCGGCTGCGGCGGCAGTTTAGAAGTCAACGCCACATTTTCTTTCGGCGTTAGATAATCAATCAGATTATAGCTTTGGAAAATGAACGCCACATTGTTTTTGCGGTGGGCGGAAAGCCCTGCTTTTTCAATATCCTTTCCGTCATAGAAAATCTGTCCGTTAGATGGGCTGTCTAAGCCGCCCATAAGAGAAAGGAGCGTTGTCTTTCCACATCCAGACGAGCCAAGAATAGCATACATTTTACCCTCTTCGAGTGACAGGTTTATAGCCTTTAATACCTTTCTTTTATTTTCATAGGCATATCCAACATTTTTAAGCTCCATAATATTCATACTGACTACCTCGTTTCTTTTTGTTTTACTGTGCATCATACTGAAATCACTCCATCTGTGACAGGATTTCTTTTGGCTTCAATCGCATAGCAGGGATGCAGGATATCAATACAGCTGCAATCAACAGGATAGTTCCTAAAGTCGCCACCAAAGTAAAATGCTGTGTTGTGACGATTACATTCTCTGCCGTCTTGCCGAATAATGTGCCAAGCATTCCTGCGAATTGTTTACTGGATAGATACGCCAGAGGAAATGCGGCAACTGCTATCAAGAGAGTTTCGATTGTATACTGCAAGATGACAGCAGGTTTTTCAATCCCAACCGCAAGCAGGATACCCATTTCTTTTTTTCTGCTGCGTATAGACATTGACAAAATCAGAATAATCAACACCATGCTTACAACTGTTATTACTACAATAAGCGTAGTAATCAGCGTTCCTGTATCAGAGATAGAGCTAGAAACACGCTCATACACCTCATCATTTGCTGTGATTATAAAATTGTTCCAGTTGATAGAGGTTATTTTTTGTACTTGCTGAATAATCCCTTCAAGCTGCTCTGGGTCATTCACAAAGAAATCTGCTGAAGCATATCCAACATCCTCATAATTTTCTAACAAGGCTTTCATCGTTGTTTCACTGACAAAGGCATTATTCGCATAATCGTAATAAGATGCTTCATTGTAATTGTTCCGTTCATCTGTCTTATCAGCTACAACTTCAAACAACCCTACAATCTTTAACTCTTTTGTCTTGTCATTTGAAAATGGGTCATTGACTGCTTGAATAGTGTCGCCAACATGAAGTCCATGTTTATCTGCAATCTCCTTGCTGATAATAATTCCATTATCAAAAGAGAGGTCAAGCATTTCTCCATCGCACATTTCCAAAGCACCCGACAAAAACAGTGAATGATATTCTGAGTTGATACAACTATAAGAATAAAATTGACAATCCACCATCGAATGACCTGTAGGCTCTAATTGCTCTAACCATTGTCCATTTACATCAGACAGGCACAATATCGTTCGGATAGAAGCATTGTATCCTTCAATTCCATCTACAGCAACAATCTTTTCCATCATGTCGGAAGTAAGATATTCCTGCGTACTATACGAACCGTTCCCACCATTGCCCCAGCCACCTGTCGCAGTATTGCGGCTAACGGTAAAACTTGTACCAGTAGTTCCCCTTAATTCCTCTGCCTGTTCCTCCTGTGCATCTGAAATGGCAAGCCCCGACAGCACCAGTGTTGTAATGGATAAAAGCAGGCAGAATAGAAGCAGTGTCTTTCTCCATTTTCGGGCTGTATATAAAATAGCTCTTGTCCCTAAATTCATTTCGTGCCTCCTAACTCATTTGTGATAAAATGTTTTTGGGTTTCATTTTCATAATCGGATATGCGGCAAGTGCGGTAGATACCAGACAAATCATCAATCCAAATGCCCATACAATCACATAATCCGTTGCGGAAATCTCCACTATAATCTCTGAAAGACCTAAATCTTCCGTAGGCTGTTTGGCTGTTTCTGCGTTCTGCGTCAAATCCACCGTTTCATAGGTTTCCGCTGTAACCTGCGAAAGCAGCCTGCTTCCAATCTGGTTAGAAATGGCTGCACTTGCACCGTAAGAGAGAAGCAAGGCGATGGCAGCTACGATAAATACCTCAAGCAAATACTGTAACAGTACCGCCCCCTTTGAAATTCCCATTGCAAGGTAAATGCCTGTTTCGTGGATACGGCTACGCAATCGCAAGGTCATAAACAGGGCAAGCACTAAAAAACAGATAGCAGACACAACTGCGATAGCAATAAAGACAATATTTTGCAATCCCTCCAGAGATTTCTTTGCATTTTGATAGTCTTTATCATAGCGGGTCAGCGTACAGCTATTCCAATCCACACCATTGATTTCCTGCACCTGCTCCATAATGTGGTCAAGTTCCTCTGGGTCATTTACATGAAAATCCCCAAACTGTATATTGGTTTCGTCCTCTGTTCCATAAAGCAGATAAGAAGCGGTGGCAAGGTCGGTAAAGACAATATTGTCATATAAATCGCAGGATGGTGCAGTCCCGATGGCATCCTGCTCTTTTGTGCTTGTGAAGATTCCTGCAACCGTTACATCTGTGACACGGTTTTTATCTGTTACATCAGAAAGCTGTATGGTGTCGCCTATGGTAAGCCCATTTCTTTCGGCAAACTTTTCATGTATCAATACTGCATTTCCATTTTCAGATGTAATGGCTTTTCCCTCCGTCAGCTTGAAACCGCCCTCGGTAAAATAACTGTCATTTTCTGAGTTGGAGCTTGCGACAATCTTTCCTGCGTTTTCATACTCTGCGGGTGTCTGAGCTGCTCCCTCCGTGCTGATTTCCAAAAGTTTTCCGTCTGTATCATAATAATTGGCATAGTAATAAGAACGCAGGATATAATTTCCGCTCAGTCCGTCTATGGAAAGTATCTGATTTAGCACACTCTCTGTAATACCCGTATCCAAGTGCTTTGCATTAATGGTAAAGTATCCCAACAAGGCTTTTTTGATATTTGTGTTTGCAGTTATTGTTGCCGACTGGATAGAAAAGCAAGTCAGCACCAGCGTTGCCATAACCAGTAAAAATGCGAGAAGTGTAGCCGTTTTTCCTTTCTTTCGCACTAAGTATAGGCACACTCGTTTCAGTAAATCCATGTTTCCTCCTTTTTGTCCTGTCTCATATAAGTACGCCCGCAGGACTTTTATTCATCTCGTTTTTCAGTAAGACTAATTCTTTTTTATACTACCTGCCTTTTCACCTCCTTTGCCGCTCCTTTTCTTATCTGAAGCATCATAAGAATACGAAAAAAAGGTGGAGTCTGGGTGGAGTTGAGAAGTATTTTAGGTGGAGTTGCCGTTTTAGTGCAAAGAAAAAGGCAGACGGCATCATTGCCAATCTGCCTTACAATTATGTTGATTTGTTTTAAAAACCGACTGTAAACTTCACGCCGTTTTCTGTGTTTCCCAGTTTGTATGAAATGCGGTGGTGGTCGAAAATCGTCTTGACAATATACAGACCTAAGCCGCTCCCTCCCGTATTGCGGTTGCGTGATTTATCTACACGAAAAAAGGGAATAAATAGCTGTTCCAAATCTTCATCCTTAATGTGGACGCCCGTATTATGGACGGTCAGCATGGCATCCGATAATTCTACCTCTACCTCTGCCTGCTCTGGAGAATAGATGACCGCATTATTTATAATATTGGAAACAGCCTGCTGTAAAAGCCGCTCGTCACCATGATAAAAAACATTTTGCTGTAGGTGGGAGAGCATCTTTATTTTCTTATCTTCGGCAATGCCCTTGACCTTTCTGCAACACCTCTCTACCAGACTGGTCATATCCACTTTTTCACGCAAAAGCTGAAAATCTGAACCGCCCATTCTCGCCGCAGAAAGAATATCCTTTACGAGTATTTCCATATCTGTGGCAGTCTTTAAGGCGTGTTTCAGATAAGCGTCCCTGTCTTTATACTCGCCAACCTTATATATCATGCCCTCTAATTCACCTTTGATAATAGTAATCGGCGTTTTCAGTTCATGGGAAACGGAAGTAAAAAAATCTATCCGTTGTCTTTCCTGCCTGCGTTGCTTTTCAATATCCGATTGTAACTGTTCGTTGGCACTTTGCAGACTTTCAAGAGCCTCGGAGAGCTGTGCGGACATTTCATTCAGACTTCCCGCAAGCTGCCCGATTTCATCACTTCTGGATTCATCGCATTTCCAAGTCATGTCAAGCCGTGTCATCCGTTTTGCCACGCCGCATATATCAATCAACGGCTTTGAAAAATAACGGGAGCAGACATATGCGGCAATAACGGAAATCATCAATATCATTCCTGCGATAAACGGGATAAGCTTTACCAGAATATCATAGGATTGTGCTACCGCAATAAGGCTCGCCGTTGCAAGCAGGCGGTAGTTTTTTTCTTTATATGTGAAACTGCCAGAACTGCTCAATGTCTTGGCAGCATTATTCTTTTTTTCGTCGTTGCTAATATTAACGGCAAGCATTTCATTTCCCGCTTCGTCCTCAATCCGCACAAACGCATTGTTCCGTATAGAAAATGCGAGGATATCCTGCGATATATCTTCCCATCCACTTTTTTCAAGACTTTCGGTCAGCTTATATAAATCCGTCGTAAACTGGTTTTGAAGCTCCACTTGATAATTTTTCGGAAGAAAGACCATGACCATTCCATAAATAAGGATGCAACATACGGTCAGCAATAGGAACATAGTCAAAAATGTCTTTGCCCCGATACTTTCTTTAATTTTCTTTCTCAATTTTATATCCCACCCCTCTTATGGTTTCTATGTAATCCACGCCTAATTTCCTGCGGATATTTTTGATATGGGTATTTACAATCTTTTCATCGCCAAAATAATCATATCCCCATATACTGTTCAGCAGATTATCCCGTGTAAATACACGCCCTTGATTTTCCAGAAACAATTTTAGAATTTCAAACTCACGGGCAGTAAGCGTTATGCCTGTTTCTCCAACGGATACCTCGTAGCTTTCTGCATTTAGGCAAATATCTTTATAGCGGATAACCGTAGATGTTTCATTTTTTCTGTCTGTTCTTCTTAGGACTGCTTCAATTCTCCGCACAACAAGCGGCATGGAAAAGGGCTTTGTGATATAGTCATCTGCCACCAAATCAAAGCCTTTCATCTGGCTGTCCTCATCATCCAATGCGGTCAACATAATGATAGGCGTGTCGCTTTCTTTCCGTATCTGCTCGCAGACAGCAAAACCGTCCATCTTCGGCAGCATTAAGTCAAGCAGCACTAAATTTGGATGATATGTCTGAAATTTTTCGATACCGTCCATGCCGTCTTCTGCCAATATTGTCTTATATCCTGCATCTTCCAAAAATGCCTTAATAATGTTCTGGATAGCCTGCTCGTCCTCTATAATTAAAATCGTCTTTGACAATAGAAACACCTCCATAAAAAGGGTAACACATAATTGTGGAGTTTCGGTGGAGTTACACATAAAATCTTTTTCTTACCTATTATAGCCGCTATATATTCAAAATCAAATGTGCAAATAAGATTTCTTACCTCCGATAATAGGAGATTAAATCTCTTATTACCAGAGATTTCACATCGTTTTATAGGATACCACATCTCTGTAAAATAAAAAGGTAAAAATTCAGAGTACAGGTGGTGGAACTTATGGACAAAAGGAACAATGATTTTGACTTTGATTTCAGACCGCTAGGACTGGCAATCAAAAAAGCCCGTAAAGCCCAAGGCGTAACCAGAGAACAGCTTGCAAATATCATCGGCTATAATCCCAGACATCTCCAAGCTGTCGAAAACGAAGGGCAGTATCCAAGCATAGAGCTGTTTCTCCAACTCATCACAATGTTTGACGTATCAGTTGATGAGCATATACATATGGAAGAAAAGCCGAAAAAAAGCTCTATCCGCAGGCGTTTGGATGCTATGCTTGACCAACTGGACGATAAGGAGCTGTCCGTCGTCGAAGCAACCGTAAACGGACTGTACAAGGCAAAAGAGCAAACAGAGGAATAAGCCCCTCTGTTTTTCCTTTTTACCGCACCAAAAGCTATTTCAATCTACTACATTTTCTGGTTATGGCATGAACTGCCTGCATATTGAAATTGCGGCTCATACAAATGAAATGAAAAGGTTTCCCTGTCCACAAAGCCCACCGTTTTATCGCTGTCGTACAATTCAAGCAGAAATGCCGCCATCTGTGTGCTTGTATGATAAGTACCAAATAATCTGTCATAATCATAATTCCTGACGTCATTCGCAATTTTCCCAAATTCCGTTTTTGTTGCGGCAGGGGCTAATACCTTTGCCTGCATTTTTGCATGGGCAGCTTTTAACTCCCACGCCAAGCCCTCCGTAAAAGCACTGACATAAAACTTTGCAGCACAATATGTTACCGCATTAGGCACAATCGTATAGCCGCCGCAGGAAGAAATATTGATAAGCTGTGTCCCCTCTGTATCTTTAAAGTCACGGACGAACAGGGAAGAAAAAACAGTGAGGGCTTCCACATTCAAGTGCAGCATCCGACTGATTTTCTCCAAATCCTGATTCCCGACGCTGCCATAATTTCCAAATCCTGCATTGTTCACCCATGTCCTCAGCGGATATGATTTTATGCTCTCGTATAACTGGAGAACATTTTGGGGAACAGTTAAATCCGCAGCTTTAACCATAATATCAAGCATCGGATGTAAAGCTAAAATTTCCTGCCTTAAAGTTTCCAGTCTGTCTTTTCTGCGGGCAACAAGGATTAGGCTGCTCCCACGCTCCGCAAAAGCTTTTGCCGTTTCATACCCTATCCCCGAACTTGCCCCTGTGATTACCGTGTACTTTTCTGTGTTTTGTACCATTTGCAAAACCTCCTCTTTGCTGATATAATACGAGCATACAATGTAGAGTAAACTCTATGTCAAGAGATAAGAGGTGATTTTTTTGGAATATTCCATAGGTGAATTTTCAAGGCTGACAAATTTAGGGATACATACCCTGCGTTACTACGAGCATGAAAATCTGATTACGCCGAAACGCAATTCCAGTAACCGCCGCTGTTATTCGGACAAAGACCTTGCATGGATTGAATTTATCAAGCGTCTGAAAGACACGGGTATGCCGATTAAAGAAATACAGCGTTATGCCGAACTGCGGACAAAAGGCGACATTACCCTTAATGAGAGAATGGAAATGCTGACCGTGCATCGTGAGTCCCTTAATGAACAGATAAAAGTATTGCAGGAACATATGGCAAAGCTGGACGATAAAATTGATTTTTACCGCCAAGAAATAGAACGCACGTTAAAAGGATAACAGAACAAGCAATATGCTTTATAGCTCCCAATTATGTATTTAGATGCCACCCATAACGGATGGCATCTCTTTAATATTTTGGCACTCCGTAACCGTAGATAGAGCCGCTCCCGACTGGATAGCTCTGCTGTTTGCAGGCATCCCCAGAGTTGCCCTCCACGGTGTAGACCGTCCCATTCTCGCATTTCTCCACGATTCCCACATGGTCGATTGAGCCGTCGCTCCCCCAATCAAAGAAAATAAGGTCGCCTGCCTGCGGCTCATAGTTCTTATCCTGCCACTGTCCTTTGCCCTTGAACCAGTTCACGCCGTCCGAGCAGAGGGAGAATTTCGGGATGATGCCGCTTTCCAGATAGCCGCACTGGTCGGCACACCACGATGCGAAGCAGGCGCACCATTCCACACGCCCGCCAAAGCCGTACCAGCTCCAATAAGGCTGTCCGCCCTCATTGCCGAGCTGTGTCAGAGCCACTTCTACGATGGCTTGGTTTCCTCCGCTTGTAAACGCCCTCCCGTATGGATAGTAGCGTAATACATGGGCGGGGTACTGCGTATCGCCGTACTTCTCCCAACCGAGCCGTTTCGCCTGCATTGCGGAAAATTCCACGGCATTTGCATAGGAATAGCCGCCGTAGTTGGTCTTTGCCCATGAGATATAGCCGTTGCCAAAGTTGTAGCCCTGCAGGGCGAGCTTGATGCGCTCCATGTCTATCGGGTTCTCCACTTCGGCTGAAACAAGGGCAGCTTTTAATTCCTGCACGCCACACTCGATGGAATATTCGGGGTCTTTGATGCCGTTCGGCTCATGGGGGTATTTCCTGTTGAAGCTCCCCTCCGCCGCCTGCATCGGGTCGCTGCCTTTTCCCCCAGATTCCTGCATCATCACCGCCTTGATAAGCTCCACATATTCGGGGATTCCGTACTGTTTCGCATACTTCTGTATCAATGGCGTGTAGGCTTCGACCTCTGCACTGACAGGGGTATAAGATGTGTTGTCGCTACCGCCCCCGAACAGAGAAACGGCACACCCAAGCAGGACGACGATGAGGATTATCACGACGGCAATCCAGCCGCCTGCGATAAGGGCAGAAATCAACGCCTTAGTCCCTGCGATAATCGCCCTGACTGCCGCAATGGTCGCCTTGACCGTGGCTTTCGTCGCTTCGGCTGTTGCCTTTGCGGTGGCTTTCGCCGTCTGTGCCGCTTTCTGGGCGGCTTTGGCAGACACTTTCGCCGTTTTCTGCGCCGCCTTTGCGGTCTGCTCCGTGGTCTTAATCGCCGT